>DATBSZ010000076.1:0-19549 GCA_036559525.1 Burkholderiales bacterium | reverse complement strand
ATGCTCACGCTCGGCATCCCGGGCTCGGCGACCACCGCGATCATGCTCGGCGGCCTGATGATGTGGGGCCTGCGCCCCGGGCCGATGCTGTTCGAGAAGAACCCGCAGTTCGTCTGGGGCCTGATCGCCTCGCAGTACATCGCCAACATCCTGCTCTTGATCCTCAGCACGCTCTGCATCCCGCTCTTCGTCCGCGCGGTGCGCATTCCCTACTCGATCCTGATGCCGCTGATCGTTGTCTTCTGCGTCACCGGCGCGTACTCGCTCAAGAACAACCTGTGGGACGTCGGCCAGATGCTGGTGTTCGGCGTCATCGGCTACTTCATGAAGAAGCTCGGCTACTCGCCCGCCGCGCTGGTGCTCGCGCTGGTGCTCGGGCCGCTCGCCGAGCGCGCGTTGCGCCAGTCGCTCATCATCTCGGATGCCGGCCTCGGCATCCTCTTCATGCGCCCGATCTCGGGCGTGCTGACGGTGCTGGCGCTACTGGCGGTGGCGGTGCCGGTGGTGAGGGCTTTTCTCCGGAAATGAATTCGGGGACGGAGCCCTAACTCCACGGCTTGCGCAGCTTCCGGAGTTAGGGCTCCGTCCCCGAATTCACCGGAGGTCGCGGCCGAAGTAGACGTCGATCTCGCGGATCTGCCCGCGCGCCACGCGGATGATCTCGGTGTTGCGGAAGCGCACGCCGTCGGCCAGGCGCTCGGCGCTGTAGCGCACGAACACCTCGCCGTCGTGCTCGAACAGGCGCTCCATCCAGAAAGCGCGCAGCCGGCTCGCGTTCGGCCAGCAGCGCTCGAAGTATGCGGCGCGGTCGATGCGGTCGTCGCGCGGGCTGCTGAAGACGAAGTCCTGGGCGAGCAGGCGCTCGGCCGTGGCGCGGTCCTGCGCCTGGAAGGCGGCGAAGTATTCATGCACCATTTCCGAGGCGCTCACCCCCCGGCGCGCGCGCAACGTGCGCAGCGAGTGCCAGCCATTGTCGTCGCGCCATTCCCAGCGGATGGCGATGGTTCCCGTGCCGAATTCATACACCGCGCGCTGCGCGTCCCCGGCCAGGGTCCAGGTCGGGCCATCGATGTTCATTCGGTAGTCCGGCGCGTTGCCGGCATGGTCGTGGAAGCGCGCGAAGTAGCCGCGTTGCGGGTCGTATCCGAACACGGCCATGCCCCTGAAGTCGCGCTCGCCGACGCGCGCATCCCAGCGGTTGACGAGGAAGCGCTGGCCGGGCAGCCATTCACAGCGCTCGTCCGAAGTCCAGCGCGACGCCGGGCCGTAGGCGCTCTTCTGCACTTCGCCTTCGACCACCCAGTGGCCGGCGAACGGCTCCAGGCGAGCGGCTGCGCCTGCGCCGTTTTGTCTTTCGGAAACAAGGCTCATGGGGTACCTCTTGGTACTTCTTGAAGCAAGCAAGCTCCGCGCCTACTATTCAGAATGCCTTATCGAACGGAAGGGAACGCCGGTCATGTTTGAGCGCCTGCACCACATCGCCTACCGCTGCCGCGACGCGCAGCGCACCGTCGACTTCTATACCAAGGTGGTCGGCCTGAAATATTGCGCCGGCCTGCTGCCGCCCGAGAGCCGCAGCAACCCTTCCTGGCCGCTGAACGAGCCGGGCCGGCCGCCGCGCAAGGTGGTCGGCGCGCCGGCGGACTCGATCCACATCTTCTTCGAGCTCGGCGACGGCAGCTACCTCGCGTTCTTCGACGTCGCCTCGGCGCCCGAGGAGGCGCCCGAGATCACGCCGTGGTGGGTGAAGCACATCGCCTTCGAGACCGAGAGCATGGAGAAGCTGCTCGCCGCCAAGGCGCGCCTCGAAAGCCACGGCGTGCAGGTGCTCGGACCCAAGGACCACGACTTCTGCCAGTCGATCTACTTCATGGATCCCGACGGCCACCGCCTCGAGATCACGGTGCGCACCGAGCAGCCCGACTCCTGGGACAAGCTCGCCGCGGAAGCGCCGCGCATGCTCGCGCAGTGGAACGAGCGCAAGCGCCGCAAGTTCGGCAAATCGACCGAGCCGCTGCCGAAAAAGCTCGCGGCGATGCCCGAGGACAGCACGATCGAGCCTGCCTAGCGGAATTCGGGGTCAGGGTGCGAATTCGTTTTCACGTACGCAAAAACGAATTCGCACCCTGACCCCGAATTCTATTTGTCGCCCCAGGGCAGCTCTTTCCAGAGCTGCTTGAATCCCACCTCGGCTTCCCTGATCACCGCGTCGAACTGCGCCGGGGTGAGGAAGCGCAGCGGCGCGAACACGCTGGTCGCCTTCGCCTGGAACTCCGGGTCGTTGGCCGCGTCGGCCACCGCTTTCACCAGGCGCTCGCGCACGTCGGCAGGCAGGCCCCTCGGCGCGGCGAGGCCGCGCAGCGACGAGAGCTCGATGTCGTAGCCCTGCTCGCGCGCGGTCGGCAGCTCCGGCGCGACCGTAGTGCGCGCCGGGCTGAACTGGCCGATGTTGCGCAGCGGCGCGCCGCCCTTGATCGACTGAACCGCCTCGCCGATGTTGATCGCGCCGACCATGATCTGCTTCGCCAGCACCGCGGTGCGCACGTCGGCCGCACCCTTGAACGGGATGTGGGTCATCTTCACGCCCGCCGCGCGCTCGAACATCAGCATCAGCAGGTGGTCGTCGGAGCCGATGCCGCTCGAGCCCACCGTCACCTTGCCGGGATTTGCTTTTGCATACGCCGCCAGCCCTTTCAGGTCGCGAATCTCGGAGTCCGCATGCACGGTGAAATTGCACGGGTCGTCGATCACGTTGCCGAGCAGCTCGAAGCGCTGCGGGCCGCCGAACTGCGCGGTGCGCTCGATCGGCACGGTGATGAGCGGCGGGGTGTTGACGAAGCCGATGGTGTAGCCGTCGGGCGCGGCGTTGGCGATCGCCGCGAAGCCGATCTCGCCGCCGGCGCCCGGCCGGTGCACGATGATGATGCGCGCGCCGCCGCCGAGGTATTTCTCGAGGAACGGAGCGATCTGGCGCGCGATCAGGTCGGTGCCGCCGCCCGGCGAATAGGCGACGACCAGGCTGATCGGCTTGTCGGGATACGCCGCGGCAGCGGCGCCGGGCAATGCGAGCGCTGCCGCCAGCAGCAGCCCGCACAGGCGTCTCATTTGTGAAGCTCGAGCTGCTTGCCGTTCATTCTGGCGTGGTATTCGCGGCCGCCCGCTTTGAAGACGACTTCCTCGCCGTTGACCTTGCCCGTCACGGCGTAGGTCTTGCCGTCGGCGCGCAGCGTGCCGGAGAGCATCTGGAACTCCTGCTTGAGCATGAGCTCGCCCTGCGGGACCTTGTGGGTGCCGCCGACCTTCGCCGGGACGATCCACAGGAGCGCGGTGCACCAGGAGTTGTTGCAGCCCTGAGAAGAGTTCAGCTCGGCGGTTTCGTCCGCCTTCCAGTCGCCCATGGTGAAGCTGTTCGACACGATGCGCGTGCCGGGCTTGAGCGAGAGGATTTTCGGGCGCAGCTTGATGTTGATGTCGGGCAGCAGGAACATCGTGATTACGGTCGCCTGCGAGAAGTCGGTCTCGAACAGGTCCGCCTTCATGAAGGTGGCGTTGCCGGCCACGCCTTCCTTCTCGGCGTTGTGCTTGGAAAGCTCGACCATGTCGGGGTTGTACTCGACGCCCACGGCGCGCGCGCCGCGCTTTGCCGCGGTGATCACGGTGCGGCCGTCGCCCGAGCCGAGGTCCATGACGAAGTCCTTCGAGGTCACCTTGGCCATGTCGAGCATCTTGTCGACCACGGCCTGCGGGGTCGGGACCCAGACGACATCTTTTCCTTCCTGGCCGACCGTCGGCTCGTAGGCGGCAGGGGCTTTCTGCGCCTGGGCGAAGGCAAGGGCGCTGAACGCGGCAAGCAGGAAAGCGGCGAAAAGGCGTGAAGCGGGCATGCAGGTCTCCGGGAGGTTAGGGCGAAATGCTAGGTTAGCATTCCTTTTTTCAGTCGAAGCTGACGATCTCGACCCAGTTCGAGCCCTTGCCGGTCGCGACCCTGCCGACGGGCACCAGCAGCCCGTTCGATTCGATCCGGTAGCTCGAGATGGTTTCCGACTTCTCGCCGGACACCACCATGAAGTGCCCGGTCGGATCGATGCGGAAGCCGCGCGGCTGCTTCTCGGTCGGCGTCGACCCCAGGTAGGTCAGCTTTCCGCTCGCGCTGTCCACCGAGAAGCCGTTGATCGTGCTGCCGGTGCGCTCGGCGGCGTACAGGAAGCGGCCGTCGGGCGTGAGGTGGAGGTCGGAAGCCCAGATGTCGTTGCTGACGTCGCGGCCCTGCTGCGGGCGCGGCATGCCGGGGCCGAGCTTGCTCTCCGGCGGCAGCGCCGAGGCCGAAGAGACTTCCTTCAGCAACCCGTTCTCGAGAGAGAGCGTGCTGACGGTGGCGGTGAGCTCGTTCAGCAGGTAGACGAAGCGGTTGTCGGGCGAGGTGATCAGGTGGCGCGGGCCGCTGCCCGCCTTGAGCTGCAGCACCGGCGGCGTGTTTGCCGCGAGCCGGCCGCTCTTCTCGTCGAACTGGAACTGGAACACCTGGTCGGTGCCGAGGTGCGGCACGAATACGAAGCGGTTCGTCCTGTCGGTGATGATCGCGTGCGCGTTGCGCGCGGTGGGAATCACCTGCGCCGGCGCGCCGATCGTGCCATCCGGGTTCACGGGATTGACGCTGACGAGGTTCGCGCCATAGGACGCGCCGAGGAGGTGGCGCCCGGTGCGGTCGAAGGCGATATACGGGAAGCTCTCGGCGAGCGGCCCGCTGCCGATCGGCTTGAGCGCGCCGGTGCCGCGGTCGATGCTGTAGGTGTGCGCCGAGAACGGCTTCGAGCGCACCGCGGCGACGAGGAAGCGCTTGTCCGGGCTGACCGACATCGGCATCACCATCGGCCCGGCCTTGAAGCGCTGGCCGGGCTGCAACGAGCCGTCGGGCCGCAGCGTATACAGGCCGATATCGCCGTCCTCCGCGTTCGAGACGTAGACGAAGGTCGCCGCCGCCACCTGGGCGCTAACCAAGAGGCCGAGCAGCGCGGTGAGAAAGCGAACGCTTGTTTTTTGCATGAGATTCCATTTTCGGTCAACCGAGGAGAGCGCCATGCTACAGAAATCGCCCATGTACGCCTACATTCCCGCGAAGGACGTCGCCCGCGCGCGCGGCGAGCACCGAGGGCCCGGCGGTGATCCAGGAAGACTAAATCCGGCGCGCTTCGGAGAGGTGCTTCTTCCAGTACGGGGTGTCGAGGCGGTCGCTGCGCACCGACTTGCCCGACGAGGGCGCGTGGACGAACCTGCCGTCGCCGACGTAGATCGCGACGTGGCCGTACTTCTTGCCTTCCTGGTTGAAGAACAGCAAGTCGCCGCGGCGCAGCTCCGCCATCTTGATGCTGCGTGCGGCGGAGCGCTGTTTCTCGGTGCTGTGCGGCAGTGCGACGCCCGCCTGCTTGTAGCTGTAGAACACGAGGCCGCTGCAGTCGAAACCCTTGGGGCTCGTGCCGCCGTAGCGATAGGGCTTGCCGATCATCGTCTGCGCATAACCCGCGGCCTGGCCCGCGATGTCGGCCGTCGGCCGGGTCGAGCCCGATCCGGCAACGGGCGCCTTCTGCGGCGTGCTCGAGCAGCCGGCGAGGGCGAGGATCGCGATGGCGAGTGAGGCTCTCACGGCGGCGATGTTACCTCAGGGAGGTGAAGCTGCCCGTGGACTGCTACGCAGTGCCATGGTCCTGATAACTTCTTGCATCACTTCGTTGCCGCCGGATCGCGAGGCACAGGCAGTTTCCGATCGCATAAGGTCATTCTTTTTCGTTCGTTCGCCAAGGCTGCTCGAGCCTAGACAATACGCGGATGAGCTATCCCAACGATCTGGCAGTGCTGTACGAGCATCCCGAGTGGCAGAAGCCGCTCTTCGCCGCGCTCGAGCGCCGCGGCATCCGCTACGCGGCCGTGGACCTCAAGCGGGCTGCGTTCGCCGACGCCGACGAGCCGCTCGCGCCGCTCTATTTCAACCAGGCGAGCCCGTCGGCCTACGTGCGCGGCAACGTCCGCGCGGTGCCGTATGCGCTCGCGCACATGCGGGCGCTGCAGATCCGCGGCGTGCGCGTGCTGAACGGCGCCGACGCGTTCGCCCTGGAGATCAGCAAGACCGCCCAGGCCGCGCTATTGCGCAACCTGGGCGTGCCCGCGCCGCGCGTGTGGACGTTCAACCACCTCGAGGCGCTCCGCGCGCGGGCGCACGAGATCGCGTTCCCGGTGCTGCTCAAGCCCGAGCAGGGCGGCAGCGGCGCCCGAATCCTGCTCGTGGAGAGTTTTCAACAACTGGAGGCATTTCTAAACCAGCATCCGGACCACTGGTTGCCGGACAACCTGCTGCTGCTGCAGGAATACCTCGACACCGACCCGGCGAAAGGGATCGTGCGCATGGAGTTCCTCGGCGGCGAGCTGCTCTATGCCATGCGCGTGATTTCGCATGGGCGCTTCAATCTGTGCCCCTCGCCGGTGTGCAATAGCGAGACCGCGAGCTGTGAAGTGGAAAATACTGTCCCGCCCGCGGAGTTCTATCCCTACAAGGACGTGCCCGCGCAGGCAGTCGCCTGGGGCAAGCGCATCGTGGCCGCCGGCAAGCTCGACGTCGCCGGCATCGAGTACCTCGAAACGCGCGACGGGCGCCTGGTGTTCTACGACGTCAACGCCAACTCCAACCTGCGGCCCTCGGTCGCGCAGGCGTTCGGCTTCGACCCGTTCGAGCGCGTGGTCGATTTCCTCGCGCGCGAAATACGCGCCTACGAAGGCTTCCTGCGCTTCGCTGGGCTGCGAGGGCGGATCGAGGTCTGATTTTTTCTAGATGCCGAGATAGCGGGACTTGACGTCCTCGTCGGCCCAGAGCGCCTTAGGGGCGCCTGAGTAGACGACGCGGCCTTTGCTGATGACGTGCACGTAGTCAACTAACTGCAGCGCGAGCGCCGCGTTCTGCTCGACGAGCAGGATCGACAGGCCCTGCGCCTTGAGCTTCGCGATTGCCTGCCACAGCCCCTGGATGATGATCGGCGCGAGGCCCTCGGAGGGCTCGTCCATGATCAGGCAGTCCGGATTGGTCATGAGGCCGCGGGCGATGGCGAGCATCTGCTGCTCGCCGCCCGAGAGCGTCTTGGCGCGCTGGCGGCGGCGCTCTTCCAGGCGCGGAAACAGCGCGTACACGCGGGGCAGGGTCCACGCGCCTTCTGCGCTTCGCGCTACTTTCAAATTCTCTTCCACCGTGAGGGAGGCGAACACCCGCCGGCCCTGGGGCACCAGGCCCATTCCGTTCCTGATCGTTTCGAAGGAGGAGAGGCGCGTGATGTCGGCGCCCTTGAACACGATGCGGCCGCGGCGCGGCCGGTTGAAGCCGACGATCGAGTTGACCAGCGTGGTCTTGCCGACGCCGTTTCTGCCGAGCAGGCCGAGGATCTGGCCCTTCTCGAGCGAGAGCGACAGTCCCTGCAGGACGTAGGCATCCCCGTAGTAGGTGTGGATGTCGTCGACTTGGAGAATCATCCCGTGCCTAGGTAGATCTGCTGCACGCGCTCGCTTTTCTGTATCTGGGTGCAGGAGCCGGACTCCACCACGGCGCCGAAGTGCAATACCGAGATGTCGCTCACCACGTCGAACACCACGTCCATGTCGTGCTCGATGAGCAGGATGGCGAGCGAGGGATCGAGGCGCTTGAGGAACTCGGCCATCTCGCGCGACTCGCCCGAGGAGAGCCCGGCCGCCGGCTCGTCGAGCAGCAGCAGCTTCGGGTCGCTCGCGAGCCCGAGCACCACCTCGATCTGGCGCTGCTCGCCGTGCGACAGGTTGCGGATCTCGACGTCGCGCCGGTCCCAGTAGCCCGCCGCCTCCAGCAGTTGTCTTGCCCGGGTTTTGAACTTTTCATAAGAAGCGAGCGGTTTCCACATCACCAGCTTGGTCCAGCCCACCCCGGCGAGCGCGAGCAGCACGTTGTCGAGCACCGTGAGCTTGGGAAACAGGCTGGTGATCTGGAACGTGCGCGCCATGCCGAGCGCGGTACGCCGGTGGCTCGGCCAGCGCGTCACGTCTTTTTCAAAAAGGACAATGCTTCCGGACGAACAGGGGAAAACCCCCGTAATCAGGTTGAAGAGCGTCGTCTTGCCGGCGCCGTTCGGGCCGATGATGGCCTTGCGCTCGCCGGCATGAACCTCCAGGGTGACCTCGCGGACCGCCGCGAGGCCACCGAAGCTTTTCGACAGCCCCTTTAGTTGCAGTACTTGCAAGGCGGGAAGTCGCGGCTGTACACCGGCTGCTTCAGGAACTCTTCCTTCTTGTAGGTCCAGAACTGCCCGACGTTGGGATAGGTCTGGATCACGCTGTTCCAGAGCTCGTCCTTGTCGTAGCCGTGCATCTTCTTCTTCTCGACTTTCTTGATGTAGATGTTCTGCACCGGGTTCCTCATCTCGTCGAAGCGCACCGGGCCGCGCACCGCGTCGATCTTGAGGCCGGCCATCATCGCGACGAACTTCTCCGGCCCGGGCCACTTGCCCTTGGTCTGCTTCATCACCTCGTGGATCATCTGCGCGGTGGTGTAGTTGCTCTCGGAGTAGTAGGAGGGCACCTTGCCGTACTTCTCGCGGTACTTGCGCACGAACTCGCGGTTCTTCGGCGTGTCGATCGCGGCGCTGTACTGCAGCGCCGAGACGTGGCCGAGCACCTCGTCGCCCATGGACGGAAGCACGAACTCGTCGTAGCTCGTGCCGCCGCCGATGATCGGCTTCTTGACGCCCGATTCCTGGAGCTGCTTCGGGAACTGCAGCGCCATCGGGCCGACCATCAGCGAGAAGATGGCGTCGGCGTCCTGCTTGATGGTCGGGATGTAGGGCCCGAAGTCCTTGGTCCCGAGCGGCGGCCAGATCTTCTGCACGATCTGCCCGCCGCAGTCCTCGAACACCTTCTGGAAGCCGCCCACCACCTCGTGGCCGAAGGCGTAGTCGGCGGCGATCGCCACCACGCGCTTGTACTTGTTGTCGCAGGCCCATCTTCCGAGCGGGTGGTGCGGCTGCGAGCTGGTCCAGCCGGTGCGCACCAGGTACGGATAGTCCTTGAGGTCGCGCTGCGTAAGGTCGTCGGCGGCCGGGATCGAGGGGATATACACGGTCTTCAGGCGGGTGCTGACCGGCGCGATCGCGTAGCCGGTGGAGGCGAGCAGGCCGCCGACCAGCATGTGCACGTTGTCCTGGCGCGCGAGCTTCTCGGCCTTGCGCACGCTGACCGGGGGCTTGCCTTCCTCGTCCTCGACGATGAAGGTCACTCTTGCGCCCGCGAAATTGCTCTTCTGCTCGTCGAGGTACATCTGGAAGCCGTTCTCCATGTCCTTGCCGATCTGCGCGAAGATCCCCGTCATCGGCGCGAGGAAGCCGATTTTCAGTTCTTGTGCATAAGCAGGACTTGCCGCAAATACTCCGGCCAATATCAATGTGAAGCGCTTCATCGTCTTCCTCCTTTGAAGAGAGCCATTATTCCGCCGGGCAGATAGAGAATCGTCAGCACGTAGACCGCGCCGAGCACGTACTGCCACCACTGCACCAGGGTGGCGAGATATTCGCGCAGGAACACCACGACGGTCGCGCCGATCAGGCCGCCGACCAGGGTACCGGGTCCGCCGAGCACCACCATCAGGAGCGCGTCGACCGACGTGGTGAGGATCACGTCGCTCGGGCTCACGATGCCGTTCAGGTGCGCCCACAGCACGCCGGCAAGGCCGCCGAACGCGCCCGCGATCACGAAGGCGATGTATTTGTGCAGCCAGGTGTTGTACCCGAGGATGCGCATGCGCAGCTCGCGCTCCCGGATGCCGACCAGGCTCTTGCCGAAGGGCGAGCTCACCAGGAGATGCAGCGCGAAGAGCGAGGCGACGAAGAATCCGAGCACCACGTAGAAGAAGGTCAGGTCATTCGAAAATGCAAGCTCGCCGAGTTTCGGGCGCCCCCGCATGTTGATGCCGTTGTCGCCGCCGGTGAGCGAGTTCCAGCGGTAGGCGAGGCCCCAGACGCACATGCCGAGCGCAAGCGTGATCATCAGGAAGTACACCCCGCTCGCGCGGATCGCGAACAGGCCGAAGAACGCCGCGGTGGCGGCGCCGCTCAGCATCCCGAGCGCCACGACCATCCAGAAGTCCCATCCCAGGCCGATGCCGTACTTGGTGGCGAGGATCGCGGTGAGGTACGCGCCGACGCCGAGGTACGCCGCCTGCCCGAGCGACGGCAGGCCGGTGTAGCCGAGCAGCAGGTCGACGCTCATCGCCATGATGCCGAGCACCAGCACCTGCGCGAGCAGCAGGATGACGAACGGGCCGGCGAAGGGAGCCAGCACCGAGACGATTCCCAGAATGCCGAGAAGGACGAGGATCTGCTTCATTCCCGGCCCAGCAATCCGGTGGGCTTCATCGCGAGGATCAGGACCATCGGCGCGTACAGGCTGAAGTACGCGACCTCCGGAAACAGCGCCTTGCCGAAATTGTCCGCGAGGCCGACCAGCAGGCTGCCGATGGCGGCGCCGGCGAGGCTGCCCATGCCGCCGATGATCACCACCGCGAACGCGATCGGCAGCACCTCGAAGTCGAGGCCGGGGTAGACGCCGAGGAACGCGCCGCCGATCACGCCGCCGAGCGCGGCGAGGAAGGCGCCGAGCGCGAAGATGAACATCGACACGCGCGAGGTGTCGATGCCCACGCCGCGCGCCATCTCCGCGTCGTCCACGGTCGCGCGCACCATGGCGCCCATGCGCGTGCGCTCCATCGCGAACCAGAGCGCGAGCCCGATCGCGGCGGCGAGCGCGATCATGAAGATGCGGTACAGCGGAAGGTGCAGGCCGCCGATCACGACGCTCTTCGAAAGCGCCGGCGGCGGCTGGATGATCAGGTTGTCGCCGCCCCAGATGTCGAGCGCCGCCTGCTGGAACAGGAACGCGAAGCCCACCGTGAGCAGCACCTGGCGCAGCGGATCGAAGCCAAGGGGCCTGAGGAAGATTCTCTCGACGAGGAGGCCAATCAAGGCGATTGCGAGGCCTGCCAGCGGCAATGCAAGAAGCCAGGAGCCGGTCGCCTTGATCACCGTCAGCGCGACATAGCCGCCGAGCAGGAAGTACGCGCCGTGCGAAAGGTTCACGATCCGCATGACGCCGAAGATGAGGGTGAGGCCGCTTGCGAGCAGGAACAGCAGCGCGCCGTACGACACGCCGTTGAAGGTCTGGATCAGCCAGAACTTCGCGTCCACGCCTCCTCCTCCGGGCGCAAGAGTAACGGATTACAGGCTCAAAATCAGGGACAGACCCCGTTTTCGCTCAGTGGAACCGGCATCAAACCGTGGTCTGTCCCTGATTTTGGTTTGTCGTTACATTCGCTCTATGAAGCCACTCGAGCGCATCGCCTATTCGCCCATCACCCAGCGCAAGCCTTTGCGCCTTCCCGGCGGCGCGCGCATGGTGGTCTGGACCATCGTCAACGTCGAGGAATGGGACATCGACCAGGCGATGCCGCGCACCGTGCTCACGCCGCCCGCGGGCGGCTCGCCGATGCCCGACATCCCGAACTGGGCGTGGCACGAATACGGCAACCGCGTCGGTTTCTGGCGGCTTGCCGAAATCCTGGATTCCTTGAGCATCAAGGCCGCGCTGGCGATCAACGGCACCGCGGTACGGGCGTACCAGCCGATCTCGCGGGCGGCGCTCGAGCGCGGCTGGGAGTTCATGGGCCACGGCTATACGCAGCGCAACATGCAGAAGGTCGAGAACGAGCGCGAGGACATCGCCAGGACTACCGAGGCGATCCGCGCGTTCACCGGCAAGCGCCCGCGCGGCTGGCTGGGGCCGGGGCTCACCGAGACCTGGGACACGCCCGACCTCCTGGTGGAGGCGGGCTACGAGTACGTCGCCGACTGGGTGCTCGACGACCAGCCGGTGGTGCTCAAGACGCGCTCGAAGCCGATCGTCAATATTCCGTACACCCAGGAATGCAACGATGTCGCGATGATGCTGATCCAGCACCATGAGGCCGGCCAGTACTACCAGCGCGCAATCGATCAGTTCGAGCAGATCTACGCCGACTCTCGCGACTCTGCGCGCGTGATGGCGCTCGTAGTGCATCCCTACATCATGGGCGTGCCGCACCGCGCCAAGTACTACCGGCGCGCGCTGGAAGGCATCCGCAAGCACAAAGAGGTACTCTTTTGGACCGGAGAGCAGATACTCGATTGGTATCTGGAGGAGACCAAATGAAGATCATCACCGCCTTTTTCTGCGGCATGGCACTTTCGACCGCGGCATTCGCCCAGACCTGGCCCGCCAAGCCGATCAAGCTGATCCTCGGCTATCCCACCGGCGGCGCGACCGACGCAATGGCGCGGCCGCTCATCGCCAAGATGGAGCCGATGCTGAAGCAGCCGTTGATCATCGAATACCGTCCCGGGGCGGGCGCCACTGCCGGCGCCATCGCCGTGGCGGGCGCGGCGCCCGATGGCTACACGCTGCACCTCATCGACGCCGGCCCGGCGACTATCGTGCCGAACGTGCAGAAGCTTCCTTACGATCCGCTCACCAGCTTCACGCCGATCGGGCTCATCTGCGCCGGCGGCACGGCGATCGTCGCGCACCCTTCGGTGCCGGCGAATTCCCTCGCCGAGCTGCTCAAGCTCGCGAAATCGCAGCCCGGCAAGCTGAGCTACGGCACCTCGGGCGTCGCCGGCGCCGGGCACATGGCGGCGGAGCTGCTGCAGATCGCCACGCAGGTGCAGATGGTGCACATCGCCTACAAAGGCGGCGGGCCGGCGATGACCGACCTCCTCGGCGGCCACGTGCCGGTGCTGTTCTCCTCGATGGCGACCGCGGTGCCGCACGTGAAATCCGGGAAGATCAAGGGCCTCGCGGTCACCACGCCGGCGCGCGTGCCCGCGATCTCCGACGTGCCCACCGTGGCCGAGCTCGGATTTCCCGGCTTCGAGGCGCTGATCTGGTTCGGCCTGGTCGGGCCGGCCAAGCTGCCGCCGGAAATCACCGCCACCATGAGCCGAGCGCTCGTGGGCGCGCTCGAGGACAAGAGCGTGCAGGACGCGATCCGCAATCTCGGCTACGAGCCTGTGCCCAACACGCCCGCGCAGTTCGCCGCCATCATCCGCGACGACCTCGAAAAATGGCGCAAGGTGGTGCAGGAGGCGAAGATCAAGGTGGATTGAGGTGGCCGCGCCGAAGATCACCTGCGCGCCGAGCGGTCCGTATCTGCTCGCCGATGGATCGGGCGTGCGCCGTGCCTCCGGGGAAACCTGGCCGGCGGCTGCAAGCGTCGCGTTGTGCCGCTGCGGCGGCTCGAAGAACAAGCCGTTCTGCGACGGCACCCACGGCAAGAGCGGCTTCCGGGACGACAACACCGCCGATCCTGCCAAGAACAAGAGGAAGGCCTACGCCGGCAAGGGCATCACCATCTTCGACAACCGCGCCATCTGTGCGCACGCGGCGTTCTGCACCGACGAGCTGAAATCCGTGTTTCGTCACCACGACGAGCCGTGGATCGATCCGGACGGAGCGCAGGCCGACGAAATAATCAGGACGATTCGGAAATGCCCCTCCGGCGCGCTGAGCTACGCCATCAACGGCGTCGAGGCGCAGCCGCCGCAGCGGCCGCCGATGGTGACGGTGACCGACAACGGCCCGTACGCGGTGACGGGCGGCATCGAGCTCGTAGGAGTGAAGCTCGGCGCCGGCGCCTCCCTGGAGCATTACACGCTGTGCCGCTGCGGCGCGTCGAAGAACAAGCCGTTCTGCGACGGGAGCCATTGGAGCCTACCAGCCGGGTGGGGCCAACTCGCTGATCCGCCGTGACTCTCTATCTAACTCCCAGGGCGAAAGCGTATGGCCAGCAGAAGTAGCGCGGCAGCCACCGGCAGCCAATAGAGATCGATGGGGACCGGCCTCGCCCGGGCGAACCGTGGATCGCGCATGGCTTCGCTAATCGACTCGGGTCCGGCCAGGCGTGCGTACTCGAAGCCGACCTGCTGCGCGAGGGTGCGGAGGTGGCTTTCGCGCAACGCCGACAGATGCTCGCGCTCTGCCGCAGCATCGCCATCGCTGCCGGCGATCTGAACGACATCTTCGGCGCGCCAATAGCCGACGAGCCTGCCCTGGTCGTCGGTCCTGGGAATCGGCCTGGGTGTGTAGCCGCCGACGCCGATCAGCCATCCGCGGATGTCGCCGGGCTTCACGTCGTCGAACCCCGCGCGACCCTCTGCGGCGAGCGGAGGCGCTTCGTGCCCGTCGCTCAGGAAGATGACGTTCGGATGGCCGCTCGCTTCCTTCGCCGCGCGGATCGACCAGAACACCCCCTTGCGCACTTCGCTCGCGTTGCCCCAGCGCATTTGGCCCTCGATCTTGTCGAGCGATGCGAGCAGGTCGTGGTAATGCGCGCACACCTCGATCGGCGCGAGCAGGAGAAGCGTGCGGTACTCTGCGAAGGCTCCCCACCCGACCCGGGAGCCGCACGGCAGATCGCGCAGCGCCCGCCGCGTGGCCTCACGCGCATACGCGAAGCGGCTTACGGGCGAATCGCCGATCCTGTAGTCCTCGACGTTCATGCTCTGCGTGATGTCGAAGACCACGATGTAGTCATAGGTCGCGCGCGGCCAGTTGAAGGCCGGCATGGCCCATGCGCAGAGCAGCAGCGCCAGTGCCGACAAGATCGCGCGCGACTGCTTGTCGACTGCGCCCGCGACCAGCGCTCTTAAGCTCACGGCAGCTCGCTTCTGCCCGGCGCAGTGCTGATCGCGCGTCGCGTCGGTGCCGGCGGCTCGTTGACAGCCGCCTCTTCCATTTCCGGAGCGAGCCATAGCGCGCGTTCGAGGTTGTAGCGCGCGTCCCAATCGGCCGGGTCGATGCGCAGCAGGTCCCGATAGCTCTGTTTGGCCAGCTCGATGAGCGGCAGCGATCTCGCCGCCTCATCGCTCTTCATGGCTTCGCGCAGATGCAGGTTGCCCAGGTTGTAGAGCGCAGCCCGCTTCAGGTCGGCGCGGCCGCCCTGGATCAGCGCCTTGTAGAGCTGCAACGCCGCCGCGGAGTCGCCCGACTCGGACGAGGCGAGCGCGCGCGCAAACTGCGCTTCGGCCACGCCAGCCTCGGAGCCCGAAACGCTTGCCGTGGCGATGGCCGCGTTGACCTGGCTGGCGCGGTGCAGGCGCAAGCCGTGATAAGCAGCGATCGAGCCAAAGCCGATTGCCGCTGCAGCGAACGCGAAGTGAATCGTGCGCTGCCTCACGCCCAGCTCCTGAGCAGCAGCGATCGATAGGCGAGCAGCAGCAGGCAGGCAAGCGCGGCGGCCGCCACGAAGTGCCGGCTGTAGTCCTGCCGCGGGACCTGCTCGACAAAATCGAGCGGCAGATTCTGCTGCTTTCCGACGTCGGCAACGGCCTTCGCCAGATCCTCGGGGATCTCCGCCTGATAGGCTTGATACGGCGTCGCCAGGGCCTGAAAAAACCGGTGCAGCGCGATTTCCGGCAGAGCTTCGCTGCCTCGATCTTGCGTATCGAGCGCCGGACCGTTGAAGGATCTGACGTAGATCCAGTACAGCGCAATGCGGCTGCGCAACAGGCCGGCCCGCAGGCGACGGCGCGTTGCGTCATCCAGCTGGGCGCCGCCATCCGACACGAGCAGGATGATCCGGCTGCCGGAGTACGGGCGCCGCTCGAATTCCCCGATCGCCGCACTCATCGCATTGCCGACGTCGGTGTCGCCCAGGCCGCGGCCCACGCCGCCCGCCTCGATCCCGGCCAGAACGACCGCGTCGTGTTGCGTGAACGGAACGACGTTCAGCGGATTGGTGCTGAAGAACATCACCGCGAACCGATCGCTCGGACGCTGGTGCACGAATTCTGCGAGCAGCTCGCGTGCAACCTGGGCCTTGATCGGGCCGCGCGAGCGCACCTGGTGGATCAGGGAAAGCGGATCGATCGTGCGCCAGTCGCTCGGCAGCATCCGCTCGTCCATGCTGCGGCTGCGATCAATGAGCAGCAGGATCTCTGCGCCGTACCCGGTGCGCGTAACCTGCGTTTCGGGCCGGCCTGGGCCCGCCAGCGCGATGACCATACTGCCGATGGCGAGCACCGCCAGGGCGCGCCAAAGGAAGCCGGCGATTTGACCGAGGCGGTCGCGCGGCAACCAAGCGAGGTGCGAGAAGGCCAGGGTATCGCGCCGTTTGCGTGAGAGCGGCAGCAAGGCGAGCGGCAGCAGCAGCAGGGCGAGGGGCTGGGCGAAATCGACGCCGCCGCTCATCGTTCGTGGCGTTTTTCGATGCGCCGCAGCCGGGCGCAGAGGGCACGAACCGAGATGCGATCGGCCGGCGAGCCGCGGCCGAAGAACAGCTCGCCCGATTGAGCGAAGAACTGCTCGATCTGCGCACGCAGCGGGCGCAAATGCGGCGCCCGCTCGAACAGCGCCGGGAGCGTCGCGGCCTGCGTGACGCGGCCGGCCGCCTGATCGAAGGCACGATGCAACGCCTGCCATGCTGCCGGCGCCGTCTCATCGAGACGACGCATCTCGCGCAGCGCTGTTGCAAACGGCCGCGCGGAAGCCGCGCGCCAGTTGCGCCATGCGACCCAGCCGAGCCAGGCGGCCAGCGCGAGCAGGAACGCGCCCGACCAGATTGCGATGCGACGTCGTATCGGCTGCGTCGCGATCATCGGCGCAGCGCGGTCAGGCCTCAGCTCGTCCAGCCCTCCTGCGCCGAACGCAGCGCGCGGCGTGAGCGCGTTCACGCTGATCGGCCAGGCGGCAATCTTGAGGCTCACCCCGGCGGATTTGTCCTGCAGCTCCAGGGCCGGCAGGTTCACCGTCGTCAGCGCTTGCGGGGCGTTGATCAGTTGATAGTCGACGGCCAGCCAGCGACGTCCGTCGGGGCGCGACTCGATCCTCGCCGCGCGCCGCTCCAGCCAAACGCCGACCCGCTCGGCCTTGGGGAGCGCGGGCGGCGCGAATTCGTGTCCCTCGAGCTGCAGAAGCACGCGCTGTGTCAGCACATCGCCCAGGACGTAGCCGAAGGCGCGCGGTTGCTCGACGACGGCTTCGGGCTGGGCGGCGACGCTGGTCGCGCCTGCCGCAAGGGCGAGCGCAGCGATGGTATGCCTCATGCGGCCGCCTCCAGGAAGTACTGCGACATGGCCTCGGCGTCGAATGCGCCGCTCACGTAGAACGGACGGATCGCATGCGCAGCAAGGAATCGAGCGAGCTCCAGCCGCCGGCGCGCCACCGCATCGCGCCACTGGCCGCGCAACTTCGGGCGCACCCACAACGTGCGGCGCACGCCGGACTCGGCGTCGCGCAGCGGCGCGATCGCATCCTGCATCGGCGGCTCGATTTCGGCCGGGTCCCAGACCACGATCGGCACGACGCGGGCGTGCGCGAGCAAGTCGAGCGCGGCCGCCAGCCGTTCGAGCGGCCAATGGAAGTCGGAAACGAGAAATACCAGGCCGCGCCGCCCCGCGGCGCGCTGCGCGGCATCTGCGAGTCCCTCGAAGCCCCCGGCGGCGCAGGCGCATTGCCGCAGCATGGAGGCCATGACCGCGCCCATACCGCGCCTCACGAGCGGCGGCACGAACAGATCGGTGCGCTCCGTGGCATCGAAAGCGATCATCCCGAGCGCGTCGCCGACGCGGAAGGCGCTTTGGCCGAGCGCTTCCACGAAGTCCGCCGCAACCTGCAGTTTGGTCTTGTGCGAGCCGAAGCCCATGGAAGCCGAGACATCGACCACGGCGTGGACGCACGCCCCGGCGCGCTGGCGATGTACGCGCACCAGCCAGTCCCCGCGCAAATCGCGCAGGCTCGCGCGCAAGTCGAGCCGGCGCGGATCCGGCCGCTCGTGGAGACTCATGTGCGAGACGAATTCCTGTCCCGCGCCGAGGCTTGTTCCGGGATGTGCGCCGGGCCGCCAGCCCGCGACCCGGTCGGGCAGACGGTAGTGAAACTCCCGGGGCGGGCTCATGTCGCTAGCGCGGGGTAGGGACTCGCTCCAGGATCCGGTCGACGAGCGCCTCGGCAATCTGCGCGCGGCGCAGCTCGTAGATCGGCGTGAAGAACACGCGGTGTCGCAGGACCGAAGGCGCGAGGCTCTGGACGTCATCCGGGACGAGATAGGTGCGGCCGGCGAGCCAGGCGACGACGCGCGCCGCGCGCGCGAGCGTCATCATGCCGCGCGGGCTGGCGCCAGCGAGAATCAGCTTGTCCATGTCGACGCCGTCGAGGCGCACGCCGAATTTCTGCGGCGACTGGCTCGCCTCCCACAGATCCAGCACGTAACGCTCCAGCGCCGGGCTCGCGGTGACGCTGCGTTGAATGGCGGCAGCGATGCGCTCGAGCTCCTGCCACGGCAGCACGCCGGGCGCGACGCGTTGCAGCAGCTCGTCCACGTCATGGAAGTCGGGGTTGAATACCAGCGCGCGCCGGACCGCGGCATCCGCCGGCGTCGGCATCCGCAGCTCGAACATGAAGCGGTCGCGCGCCGCGGACGGCAGCTCGAAGGTCTCCTCCTTCTCGACCCGGTTGCGGTCGGCGAACACCAGCATGTGCGGGAAGCGGTATTCGCGATTGAAGGCGGAAACGGTGCGTTCGGCCATCGCGCGCAGCAGCAGCGATTGCACCTGCGGCCGCGCACGGTTGATCTCGTTGAAGAAGAACGTCACCAGGTGCTCGCCGTGGCGCAACAGCGGACCCGGTTCGATGCGCGGCTTGCCTTCCGCGTCCACGTACGTGTGATAGATGAGATCGCCGGGCATCAGGTCGACGGTGCCTTCGACGCGTTCGAAGCCGCCGCCGATGGCGCGCGAGAAAGCGCGCAGGATCGTGGTCTTGCCGATGCCGACATCGCCTTCGAGCAGCACGTGTCCGCGGGCAAACAGCGCGACGCTGATCAGCCGCGCCGTGCCCTGCTGGCCGACGATCGCTTTCCCCACCTCCTCCTCCACGCGCAGTGCGCGACTTCGCCAGTCTTGGAGTTGCTCGTCGGAGGCGATCGCGTGCTCCCTTTTTCGTGGGGAGGCGGGCTTCAAAGATCCTACTTCGCAAGCACGTCGGAATATTCCGGCGTCTTGTCGAACACTGACTTGGCGAACGGACAGAGCGGCATCAGGCGCGCGTTTTCCTTGCGCGCCCATTCCACCGCCGCCGCGACCAGCTTCTTGCCGGCGCCGGTGCCGCGCAGCCGCTCGTCCACATCGGTGTGGTCGATGATCACCCGGGTGCCGGCAACCGTGTAGCTCATCGCCGCGAGGCGCTCGCCGTCGCGCATCCAGACGAACGCGCCGCGGTGGCCCGAGCGCTCGTGCGTTATTTCTTCCAGGGTTGCGGCGTCCCGGGCGTCGGCGACGGCTTGTTGGGCTGCTTGGGCTTCTTCTTCTCTCGGTTGCTGCGCTGCTCGCGGTTTGCCATGGGACCCTCCGGGGAGGCGCCCATTATCCGCCAGGCGCACTACGGCGTACCATGGCAGGCAGGCCGTCTCCGGAGGGGGAACCATGAAAGTCCTGCTGCTCGTCGCACAGCTGGTTCTGGTTGCCGC
>DATBSZ010000075.1:0-17663 GCA_036559525.1 Burkholderiales bacterium | reverse complement strand
CTCTTCGCGCGCGTCATCGCCACGTAGAGCAGGCGCCGCTCCTCGTCGATCAGCTCGGGCCGGCCGGTGGAGAACTCGGAGGGGAAGTTGCCGTCGGCCACGTTGAGGATGTGCACCGCCTCCCACTCCTGCCCTTTTGCCGAGTGCACCGTCGAGAGCACGAGGTAGTCCTCGTCGAGGTAGGGCTCGCCTGACAGGTCGCTCGTCGCGCTGGGAGGGTCGAGGGCCATTTCGGTCAGGAAGGTGGACCGATCCGCGAACTGGCCCGAGATTTTTTCCAATTGCAACAAATCCCCCGCCCTGACCTGCGCTGCGTCGTAGATCCGCTCGAGGTGCGGCAGGTACCACTCGCGCACGCGCTGCACCTGCCCCTCCCAGGGGGCTTCTCCAAGGTAGAGCATCAACTCGTCGAGCCCGGCCGATCCGGTCTTGAGCGGCTTCCATGAGAACCCCTCGGCCTCGAAGCGCGTGAACACCCGCGCCGCGCCCGCCGGCCCGACGCCGGGCAGGAGCTGCAGCGCCCGGAACGCCGCGACCCGGTTCCTCGGGTTGTCCGCCCAGCGCAGCACCGCGAGCAGGTCCTTCACGTGCGCCGCCTCGAGGAACTTGAGCCCGCCGTACTTCACGTAAGGAATGTTGCGCCTCACGAGCTCCAGCTCGAGCAGGTCGGAGTGGTGCGAGGCGCGGAACAGTACCGCCTGGTTCCTCAGGAGCACCCCGCGCTCGCGCGCCTCGAGCACGCGCGTCACCACGTACTGCGCCTGCCCCTCGTCGTCCGCCACCGTCACGTAGCGCGGCTTCGCGCCGAGCTTCGTCCTGGAATAGAGGCTCTTGCCGATCAGCGCGTTCGCCGCGTCGAGGATCTGCTGGGTCGAGCGGTAGTTCTCTTCCAGCGAAACCGTGGTCCGTCCCTGTTTCTGGAAATTGCGGATGTTGTCGACCGTGGCCGCGCGGAACGAATAGATCGCCTGCGCCTCGTCGCCCACCACGGTCACGCCCTCGCCCGAGGGCTTGAGCCGCTGCAGGATCTCCGCCTGCAGCACGTTGGTGTCCTGGTACTCGTCGACCAGCACGTGGTCGAAGCGCACCCCGATCTCGGCCGCGAGCGCTTCGTCCTGCATCATCGCGTGCCAGTAGAGCAGCAGGTCGTCGTAATCCAGGCTCTGGTTTTGAATCTTCCTCTCTACATAATTCCGGAAAAGCCCGGTCAATTCCGCTTCCCATTCCGCGCACCACGGGAACATGAGCGCGAGCGTGTCGGCAAGCGGGCGTTGGGTGTTGACGCGGTGGGAGTAGATGGCGAGGCAGGTGTCCTTGCGCGGAAAGCGCTTCTCCGATTTGGAAAGCCCGCGCTCGTGGCGCACCACGTCCATCAGGTCCGACGCGTCGCCGCGGTCGAGGACGCTGAAGCTTTCCGCGAGGGAGATTCTTTTTGAGTAGAGTCTCAACAACCGGTTGGCAACCGAGTGGAAGGTCCCCGACCAGGGGAGCCGCACGTCTTTCCTCACCTCGGCCACGATGCGGCTCGCGCGGCGCGTCATTTCGAGCGCGGCCCTGCGGGTGAAGGTCAACAGTAGGATTTTTTCCGGGGAAGCGCCTTGCAGAACCAGGTGCGCCACGCGGTGCGCGAGGGTGTTGGTCTTGCCGGTGCCTGCCCCGGCGACGATGAGGAGCGGCGCAGGGCCGGCGCACGCCGCCTCGCGCTGCCTGGGGTTCAGTCTTTCGAACGCGGTCGCCGCCATGGCCGCGACTATAGCGCCAGTACTGTATATCTGACCAGTACATGCTGGAAGCCCGTACAATAGCGGCCCATTCCGGAAAGGCGGTTCCATGCAGCAACCCTACGATTTCATCCCCGGCGGCCTGATCAAGGAAGATCTGGTCGTCGGCAGCGGCGCGCGCGCCGAAGCAGGAAACGACGTGGTGGTGCACTACGTCGGCTGGATGCAGGGCGGCAAGCAGTTCGACTCGAGCCGGGCGCGCCGCGACCCGCTCGACCTCGCCCTCGGCGCGGGCGACGTGATCCGCGGCTGGGACGAAGGCATCCCCGGGATGCGCGTCGGCGGCAAGCGGCGCCTCACCATCCCGCCCGCGCTCGCCTACGGCTCGCACGGCCTCGCCGGCGTGATCCCGCCCGAGGCCACCCTGGTGTTCGAAGTGGAGCTGCTCGAGGTTTCCTGATTCGCGATCGCGGCTCCTCGCGGGACGAGCTGGTCGCCGAGTGGCTGCGGCTACGCAGCGCGCGCTTCTGGCAGCGCTGGGACGCGATGTCGCAGCGCTACCCGGGCGATCCGCGCAAGCGGCTGAACCGGGCGTTCGCGCTCCTCGCCACCCACGTCACCGACCCGGAGGCGCTCGGCTGCGGCATGGCCAACGCCGCGGTCGGGATCATCGGGCAAGGCCGCCCCGCGCGCCAGGCGATCGAGGCGCACAAGGCGAAGCTGCACGCCAAGCTTGCCGAGCTCTGCGTGCGGAGCGGCGCGAGCGAGCCCGAGCTCCTCGCCGAGCAGCTCTTTCTCCTCATCCAAGGCGCGCAGGCGGTCCTGATCCTCGGCGTCCATTCCCCCGCACGCAACGCCGGGCCCGCCGCCGCTTCGCTCATCGACTCGCGGCTGGCCGCCGCCGCATTACCATCCTGACCTTTCGCCCACTGGAATCCGCCCCATGAGACATACCTCGATGCATCGCCGAAACCGTATCCGCCTGCAGAAGATCCACAACAAGCTGCGGCGCGAGGCCAAGCAACTCAAAAAGGCAGGCAGAAAAAAAAGAAGCCGTCCGAAGACGGCCTCTTAGGGGTGAGCCACTATCCAAGGGAGGGAGGATGAGTGGCTCGGGGGGGAAGCCACACTCTAGGGGCGTTGCCGCGCCCTGTCTGTAGCCCGCCCCGGATTTTGGGTGTCACGGGAGCGCTACAGGGATTACCCCTACAGGGAATCGGCGCTCATCGGGTCACGGCCCTGACTTTGTTTCGTTATCCGACGTCGACCGGTACAAAAATACTGGCTTCGCCCCGCCGCACCAGCAGCGCGACCGTGCCCTTGGCGTTGTCGGCTGCGGCGCGCAGGTCGTCCACGCTCTTCACCGGCCGCCCGTTTACCGCAGTAACCACATCGCCAGGGCGGATCCCGGCTCGCGCCGCGGCGCCGGTGGCGTTCTCGACCACGAGGCCGTCCTCGGAGGGCCGCACCGCGAGCCCGAGCTTGCCGGTAGGCGCGCCCCCGCCCTGCGGACCCACGGCCGCAACCTTCTCGGGCTCGAGCGCGCCGACGGTGACTTCCAGCACCTGCTTCCTGCCATCGCGCCAGACGTCGAAGCTCGCCTTGGTTCCCGGCTTCACCGCCGCGACCAGCGGCGGCAGCTCGGCCGAGCGGTCGATCGCCTTCCCGTTCACCCCGAGGAGCACGTCGCCGGCTTTGATCCCGCCCTTTGCGGCAGGGCCGTCGTTGTCGACCTGGGCCACCAGCGCGCCGCGCGGCCGGTCGAGGCCGAAGGACTGGGCGAGCGACTGCGTCACCTCCTGGATCGCCACGCCGATGCGGCCGCGCTCGACGCGCCCGTGCTTCACGAGCTGCTCCTTCACGTTGGCCGCGACGTCGATCGGGATCGCGAACGCGAGCCCCTGGTAGCCGCCGGTGCGCGAGTAGATCTGCGAGGCGATGCCGATCACCTCGCCCTTCAGGTTGAACAGCGGCCCGCCCGAGTTGCCGGGGTTGACGGCGGCGTCGGTCTGGATGAACGGTACGTAAGTGCCCTCGGGCAGCGAGCGCGAGGTCGCGCTCACGATGCCGGCGGTCACCGTGTTCTCGAAGCCGAACGGCGAGCCGATCGCGAGCACCCATTCGCCCACGCGGACTTTCGAGGGATCGCCCAGCCTGACGACGGGCAGCCCTCTGGCTTCGATCTTCACCACCGCGATGTCGCTCGGCTTGTCCACGCCGACCACCTTGCCCTTGAACTCGCGCCGGTCGGTGAGGCGCACGCGCACCTCGTCGGCGCCCTCGACCACGTGCGCGTTGGTGAGCACCGTGCCGTCGGACTCGACGATGAAGCCCGAGCCCATCCCCTGGCGCGGCACGTTCGGTTGCGGCCCCTGGAAGCGGCGGAAGAACTCGCCGAACGGGCTGTTGCGGAATTCCTCCGGCAGCTCCGGTACCTCTGCCTGCGGCTTCGCCGCGCTGGACGCCGTGATGTTCACCACCGCCGCCTTGTTCGCCTCGACGATCGCAGCGAAGTCCGGCAGCGTCTGCACCGCGGCCGGCTGTGCTTGTGCGTTTGCATGGGGAAACTGCAGTGGCAGCTGCGATACGCCGACGCCTGTTCCGACAATGGCGAGCGCAAGCAGGGCCACATAAGCCACTTTTGCCTTCATGGATTTTTCTCCTTGAGACGTTCTGAGCTAACAGACCAGCGATCCCGCCGGTAGTTTCCCGAAACGCGGCCCCGTGTTGTAACGAAATGTTCTAGTCTTCACGCATGCCCATCGTCCCCAACCACGCTCTCCGGCAGCTGCGCGCCGGAAAACTCGCCATCGGCCTGGGCGTCAACCAGGCGCGCACCGTCGGCATCGCCACCATGGCGAAGACCGCCGGCTTCGATTGGCTGTTCATCGACGCCGAGCACGGCTCGCTCGACCCCGACACCGCTGCGCAGATCTCTACCGCCGCGCTCGCCGCCGGCGTCTCGCCGATTGTGCGAGTCGCGGGGTTCGAGCACTGGCACGCCTCGCGCCTGCTGGACAACGGCGCGCAGGGAATCGTTTTTCCTCATGTCGACGACGCGGCCTCGGCGAAGCGCGTGGCCGATCACTGCCGCTACCCGCCGGTGGGCAAGCGCTCGATGGGCGGCGCGCTGGCGCAGCTCGGCTTTGCCTCCGTCCCCGTCGGCGAGGCCGCGCGCATGGTCAACGAGGAGACGCTCGTCGTGGTGATGATCGAATCGCCGCAAGGCGTACAGAACGCGGACGAGATCGCCGCGGTGAAGGGCGTCGACGCGCTCCTCATCGGCACCAACGATCTCTGCTTCGAGATGGGCATCCCCGGCCAGTTCAACGACCCGAAGGTGAAGGACGCCTACACCAAGGTGATTGCGGCCTGCCGCAAGCACGGCAAGTTCCCCGGCATGGGCGGCATGTACACGGCCGAGCTCCTCGAGCGGCACATCGGCATGGGCGTGCAGCTCATCCTCAGCGGCTCGGATTTCTCGCTGCTGATGCAGGGCGCTACGGCGCGCGCGTCGTTGGTTCGGGGCTTCGAGAAGAAATAGGCGCGCGGATCCGCAGCGCCCGGGCGCGCCAGCCTGCCGCGCCGGCGATCACGCCGCACGCGGCCGCGATCAGGAACGCGGCCGTGTAGCTGCTCGTGGCGTCGTAGAGCATACCCGCGAGCCACGGCCCGACCGCGCTTCCGGTCGAGCTCCCGATCAGGCACACGCCGACGATCGCGCCGAAGTGCCGGCCGCTGAACCGGTCGCTCAGCATCGCCGGGATGAGCGACGCGGTGGCGGAGTAGCCCACGCCGAGCAGCACGGCGTAGCCGTACGCCGCCCACACCGAGGAGGCCGTCCCGATCGCGAGCAGCGCAAAGGCGCTCGCCACCATGATGGCGATCCCGCCCGCGTACACCACCTCCCGCTCCATGCGGTCCGAGAGCCACCCGCCGCCGATCTTGCCGAAGATGCTCGCGAAGCCCACCACGCCCACCACCGTCGCCGCCACGATCGCGCTCAGCCCGTGGTCCACGAGGTACGCCACCTGGTGCACGTGCAGGGTCTGCGAGCTGATGTTGCCGAAGAAAAACGCCGCCATCAGCAGCCAGAAAGGCTGCGTGCGCATCGCCTCCCGGAGCGTCATGGGGTCAGAGCCCGAATTCTGTTTTTGCGTCAGCGAAAACGAATTCGGGCTCTGACCCCGAATTTCCCTGTGCCTGAGCATCCACCACCGCAGCCACAGCGACGACGGCA
Organism: Burkholderiales bacterium; assembly: GCA_036559525.1. GTDB lineage: Bacteria > Pseudomonadota > Gammaproteobacteria > Burkholderiales > SG8-39 > SCGC-AG-212-J23. Next base: position 11,702 of record DATBSZ010000075.1, on the reverse strand, counting down.
CGATCCACGCGAACGCGATCACCCCCAGCACGCGAAACGCGACCCGCCAGCCGTACGCGTCGATCAGCAGCTGCGTGAAAGGCACCACCAGCACCATCCCCACGCCGACGCCCGAGCTGATGATGCCGATCGAGAGCCCCAGCCGCTCCTTGAACTGGCCCTGCACGAAGACCAGCGCCGGCACCCAGCCGCCCGCCGCCACGGCGATCGCGGTGAGCACGCCGAAGGCGGCGTAGAACCCGAGCGGCGTGGTGACGAAGCTGTCGGCGAAGAGCGCGAGCCCCATCGCCGCCCCGCCCGCCGCCATCACGCGCAGCGGCCGGAAACGCGCGCACAGCGCTCCGACCACCGGGTTGATGCCGCCGTGCACCAGCGTGAACACCGAGAACGCGCCCGCGAGCACCGAGCGGCTCCAGCCGAACTCGGCGAGCAGCGCCACCAGGATGACGCTGTAGGAGTACCAGATGCCATAGGAGATCGCGAGCGTTAGCGCGATGACGCCGAGGGCTGCGGAGCGGGGGCTCATGGGTCCGAGCCCCGAATCTAGCGCAGGGCGGAGAGCAGCCCGGCGAGCTCCTCCGCCTGCACCAGGCGGATTCCCTTCTTCGCCGCGAGCTCGCGGGCGCTGTCGCTGACCTCGCCAACCGCGACGTAGATCCGCTTGTGTGCGCCGCTCTCGCTCGTCGCGGCGTCGAACTCGCGCAGCGGCTCGATGCCGGTGCGCGCCGCCTTCCAGCGCCGGCAGCCCACCACGCTCACGATTCCCTTGTGCGTGAGCACCAGGTCCGCCGCGCCCTCGCCGCGCCGGGTCCCATGGCCCTGGCGCCTGAACCCTTCCTCGAGCGCGGCGCAGAACGCGTCCGCCGAAAGCGCGCGGGCGCGTGCCAGCGTGGCGGCGATGCGCTTCGGCCCCGGCCTTTTGAGCTGCCGCCAACCGGCCACCGCGGCGATCGCCGCGAACGGCAGCCCGCCGAACAGCGCGAACTCGAGCGGCAGGAACATCCGCAGTACCGCCGCCAGGCCGATCGCCACCAGCAGGCTCACCCACCACGGCGAGCGCAGCAGCACCGCGAACAGCGAGTTCTGGTGCATCTCCAGCTTCACGCGTGATTGGAATTCGGGGTCAGAGCCCGAATTATCCCGCGCCGAGGGCAGGTCGCGGTTACAGCGGCGATATGCATGGCGTCACGCGCGTTGACGCCGCGAGATAGATAGGGCTCCGTCCCCGAATTTCCTAGAATTGCATCTTGCTCCTCCTCGACCTCTCCCCCCTCGCGCTCGCCTACTGCATCCTGGTGCTGCTGCTGAACTTCACCCTGCGCGGCTCGCTCGGCTTCGGCGGCGCGCTGGGACTCCCGCTCCTCGCGCTCGCCATTCCGGTGAAGGTCATCGCGCCCGCGTGGAGCCTCATCGGCATCGTCTCCTCCGTCGCGATCGTCGGCCGCAGCCGCCGGCACATCGACTGGCGCGAATTCGTCGGCCTGCTGCCCGGCTGCGCCATTGGCATCCTCGCAGGCCTGTTCGCGTTCAAGGCGCTCGATGCGAAGCTCCTCGCGCGCGCGCTCGGCGTCTTCATCATCGCGTACGCCGCATATTCGTGGTGGAAGCCGCGTTTCGAGCTGAGGCTTCTCCGGCCCGCGGCGAGCGTGCTGTCCGGCATCGTCGGCACCCTGTTCGGCGCCATGGCGACCATCTTCTTCGCGATGTACCTGGACGCCGGCAAGATGACCAAGGACGCGTTCCGCGCCACCATGTCGGCGATGATCCTCACCATCAGCGTCGCGCGCACCCTCGGCTATGCCGCGGTGGGCGAACTCACGCTCGACTCGCTGATCCTCTGCGCCGCCTCGATCCCGGCGATGGGCGTCGGCCTCCTGGTCGGCGACCGCCTCCACACCGGCCTCTCCCCGATCGCCTTCCAGCGCTTCGTTTGCATCGCGCTCGCCGCGTGCGGCGTGGCGCTATGGGGTCAGGGCTGAGGGGGTCAGGGCTGAGGGGGTCAGGGCTGGAATTCTGGTTGAACGTAGTTCAAACGAATTCCGGCCCTGACCCCGAATTTCAGGTGCCGGGCGCGCGCCCGGCGCTCATGCGCGCGATGGCCGGTTCGTCACGCGGATCGTATTGCGTACGCTGCTCACGCCCTCGATCCGGCGCGCGAGCGCCCCGGCCCGGTCCACCTGGGCCATCGAGTCGACGAAGCCGCTGAGGCGGACCACGCCGCCTTGTGTTTGTACGGCGATGTTCATCTGGCGCAGCACGGGATCCTGGTCGAGCGCGCTCGTCACGAGCTCGGTGATCACCGCGTCGTTGAAGCCCCCGCCCTTTTCCTGCAGCTTCTCCTGCGCGCTCGCGTTGGTGAAGGCGCAGAGCGCGGCGAGCATCGCGCTCGCGATCCAGGCGTTCACGGCGTGGGCTTCGTCATCAGGCTCAGCACGAGGTCGCGCCACGCGTGCTGCAGCGGCCACGATCGCCCGACGGCGTAAAGGCTCGCGGGCCCGTGCGAGCGGAGGCGGCTGATATGAACCACGTTGCTCGCCGCGGCGGCCTCGCTCGCGCGCACCAGGTGCAGCTCGGGCAGCTTTTGCATCGCGTCCTTTCTGTCCGCCTGAAAGCGGCGGCTCGGCCGGGCGTACTGCTGAGTAGCGGGAGGTCTGCTGAGAATCGCCGCGAGCGGCGGTGGACGACAGGTTACTTCCGGAACGTGCGCCCCACCATACGCGCCGGCTTCAGCGGGGTCAAGGAATACCCGGCGGGCGCGCGCGCCGGCCGCGCCGCCTTACAATCGCTTCACCATGACCGCTCAATACGACCCCAAAGCCCGCTACGAAGTCGAAGTGCAGGAAATGGAATACCGGCGCAGCCCGAAGGGCCGCCCGCTGATGGCGCGCCTCTACCAGCCAAAAAGGAAAAATGAGGGCTCGGGGCCCTTTCCGGTGCTCCTCGACCTGCACGGCGGCGCCTGGAACAACAAGGACCGCTTCGCCAACGAGACCATGGCGCGCGCGGTAGCCGCGAGCGGCGTGCTGGTCGCCTCGATCGACATGACCCTCGCCTCCGATGCGCCCTACCCCGCTTCGGTGCAGGACGCGAACTACGGCGTGCGCTGGCTGAAGTGGAAGGCGCCCGGCTGGCACGGCGACCCCTCGACCCTCGGGATACTGGGCAGCTCCACCGGCGGACACATGGGCGAGCTCGTCGGCATGAAGCCGCGCGACCCGAAGTACAGCGCCTTCCCGCTCGCGGGGGCGCCGGCGCTCGACGCCAGCGTCGCCTACGTCGCCGCGCGCTCGCCGATCAGCGACCCCTTCGCGCGCTTCCAGCAGGCCGAGAAAATGAAGCGCGCCGAGATGATGCAGAACACGAAGAACTACTGGAAGCCGTGGGAGACCATCTACGAGGGCAACCCGCAGCAGATCCTCGAGCGCAAGGAGAAGGTCTCGCTGCCGCCGCTCCTCATCATGCAGGGCTCGCTCGACGACAACGTGCTGCCGGCGCTGCAGGAGAAGTTCGCGGCCACCTACCGCGCCGCCGGCGGCGAATGCCAGCTCGAGATCTTCGAGGGTTGCGAGCACCTGTGGGTGGACAAGCCCGGGCCGATGACCGACAAGGCGCACGAGATGGTGAAGGCCTTCATCGCGCGCAATCTCGGGAAGCTTCGCCAGGCCGCCTGAACTGGGGTCAGGGCTGGAATCTGTTCCAGCTTCGCGTCAGCAGGTTTACGGCCCTGACCCCGAATTTCCATCGCCTCATGGCGCGGGCGCCGCTGCGCGCCGCGGCCTGCCCCGGGGCCGGTACCGCTCGGGGCCGCGGCGTTCGACCGCGTAGGCAGCCGCCGCTTCGCGCACCTCGAGCGTGAACGGGCTGCGCGCGGTCACGGCGCCGAACGCAGCCCCGTCCTGCAGGTCTTCCGTGAGCAGCAGCACGCAGTCCTGCAGCTGTGCGGCGGCGACGATCATGCTGTCCCACCACGAGAGCTTGTAGCGAAGCTCGATTTCGCGCGCGCGGCGCAGCAGCGGCTCGTCGACGGGTTGGGGATTCCAGGCGAAAAACCGCTCGAGCTCTCCCCACGCCGTGTGCGGCGCGACGCCGAGCTTGCGAGTGGAGACCGAGTACGCCTCGGCGATCGCCTGGGCGCTGGTGCGGCCAAGACGATCGGTCCATAGCGCATCGACCCAATCCCGCGCGCGCTGGTGCTTGCGCGCATCCCGCGGATCCAGGGCGTAGATGAAGACGTTAGCGTCGACGAATGATCCGGTCATAGATCTCGTCGCGCTTGGGGTAGGGCTCCGGCGGCCCCTTCAGGGGAAAAGGCTTGCTCTTGCGCCAGGCGCGGTACGCCGCCTCGTACTCGTCGCCGTGGCGCAGCTCCTTGCGCAGCACCTCGCCGATGTAGCGCGACAGGCTCATGTTGCGTTCGGCCGCCTTGACGCGCGCCCGCGCCGTCGTGTCCTGGTCGAGCGTGATCGTCACGTTCTTCATGGCTGCCGATATTACACGAAGGCCGTGTAATTACCGAGCCGCCCTGTTTCGCTGACCGTTTCGCTGACCTTATATATTCGGCGCGTGCCCCTCCTCACCCTCGCCGACGCCGAGCTGCACTACGGCGACCTCCCGCTCCTCGACCGCGCCGCGCTCGCGGTGGAGGCCGGCGAGCGCATCGGCCTCATCGGCCGCAACGGCACCGGCAAGTCCTCGCTCCTCGGCATCCTCGCCGGCACGATCGCGCTCGACGACGGCGAGCTGAAGAAGATGGATGGCTTGAAGATCGTGCGCGTCGAGCAGGAGCCCGGCGTGCCGGAGTCCTCCGGCATCGAGGCGCACAAGCTCGAGAAGTTTCTGCATCTTTTCAAAGTCGACCAGACCGTGTCGGGCGGAGAGCTCAAGCGCGCCGCCCTCGCCCACGCCTTCGCGCAGGAGCCCGACCTGCTGCTGCTCGACGAGCCGACCAACCACCTCGACATCGATGGCATTTTGGTTTTAGAGCAATTGCTCTTAAGAACCCCAGCGGCAATCGTGGTGACCCACGACCGCGCCTTCCTCGACCGCGTCGCGACGCGCATCGTCGAGCTCGACCGCGGGCGGCTCCTGTCCTTCGCGGGAAATTTCTCCTCCTACGAGAAGACCAAGGCGGCGCAGCTCGCCGCCGAGGCCGTCACGCAGCGCAAGTTCGACAAGTTCTGGGCGCAGGAGGAGGCCTGGATCCGCAAGGGCATCGAGGCGCGCCGCACGCGCAACGAAGGCCGCGTCCGGCGCCTGGAGCGCCTGCGCGATGAGCGCGCCGCACGCCGCTCGCGCATCGGCGACGTCAAAATCGCCATCGGCGAGGGCCAGCGCTCGGGCAAACTTGTTTCAGAGTTTCTTAAAGTAGGTAAGTCGTTCCACGATCGGGTGATCGTAAAAGACCTCGATCTCATCGTCTCGCGCGGCGACCGCCTCGGCCTGGTCGGCCCCAACGGCGCCGGCAAGACCACGCTCCTCAACCTGATCCTCGGCACGCTCGCGCCCGACTCCGGCCGCGTGCGCCTGGGGACCAATGTGCAGGTGGCGTACTTCGACCAGATGCGCGAAGTGCTGGACCCCGAGAAAACGGTTGCAGAGAGTATTGATTCCAACCTTCCCGCCGGAAAGCACGTGATGAGCTACCTCGGCGATTTTCTCTTCCCGCCGCGCCGCGCCAACTCGAAGGTCTCGATGCTCTCCGGCGGCGAGCGCAACCGCCTGCTGCTCGCGCGCCTCTTCGCCAAGCCCGCCAACGTGCTGGTGCTGGATGAGCCGACCAACGACCTCGACATCGAGTCCCTCGAGCTCCTCGAGGCCGCGCTGCAGGACTACGCCGGCACCATCCTGCTCGTCTCCCACGACCGCGCCTTCCTCGACAACGTGGTCACCCAAACGCTCGCTTCCGAGGGCGACGGCAAGTGGAAGGAATACGCCGGCGGCTACAGCGACTATCTGCGCCAGCGCCCTGCTGTTGTCGCCCCCCTGACAAGGGGGGATGCGAGCGCTCCGCGCGAGCGGGGGGTTGGTTCTCGGAAGTTGTCTTACAAAGAAACCCGCGAGCTCGCCGCCCTCCCCGCCGAAATCGCCGCGCTGGAAGCCGAGCAGAAACAGCTCGCGGAGAAGATGGCCGCGCCCGACTACTACCGCCAGCCGCCCGACCTGCTGCGCGCCGATCAGGGCCGCAGCGCCGAGATCGAGGCCCTGCTGACGGAAAAGCTCGAGCGCTGGGAAGCACTCGAAGCCAAGGTCTGAACAAGTCACCCCCGCGAAGGCGGGGGCCTAGCCGGCGACGATGCCGGCGACGAACCTGACGAGCTCCTCCTCGACGCGGTGGCGGTCGATATTCTCCAGCGCGTAGGTGCCCGTTTTGCCCTCGAGCGGCTTGCCGGCGTTGATCAGCACCGTCTTGTTGTAGTGCCGGGTGCTGATCGCGAACGCGCGCGCGTTTTCTTCTTTCGCTCCCGAAACCACGATGCGCAGCGAGATCTCGGCCTCCGTGACCTTGGCTCCGGCGCCGACCGAGAACTCCTGCTCGGCGATGGTGACCTTGTGGCCGCGCTCCGCCAGCATCGCCGCGGCGGTCTCGAACGCCGGCCGGATCACGCTGCGCCGCAGGTCCGCGAAGCCCGCGACGAAGAGCGCATCGTCGTCCTTGACCTTCTGCTCGCGCGCCAGCACCGCGCGGCGCTGCTCGTCGTGCTGGTTCAGCAGCTTGCCGAGCTCGTCGCGCAGGTAGTCCGCCACCGCCGCATTCTAGACGCCCTGCGAAGGGCAATCCGCGGTTAAACTCGGCCATGGCGCCAAGAAACCTGCTCCACGCGATTGCCCTCGGCGCCCTCGCCACGGTCGCGCACCCTTTTACCTTCGCCGCCAGAGCCGCGTCCGCCGCCGGGTCCTCGTTCGGCCGCACCGCCCGGCGATTCATCGACTCGCGCGGCGCCGCCGCGCGCTCGAAGCTCGACACCGCGCAATGGACCCCGGAGCTGCTGAAGCGGCTCGAGTGGCGGCGCTTCGAGGAAGTGTGCGCCGCCTATTTCGAGGCGCTCGGGTTCAGGGCCGACCTTGCCGGCGCCGGCGCCGACGGCGGCGTCGCCATCAACGTGTACGAGCAGGGCGCCAAGAACGCCTCCATCATCGTGCAATGCCGGCCGTGGACCGCGCACCACATCGGCATCAAGCCGGTGCGCGAGCTGCGCGGCGCGATGGCGTCGGGGCACGTGAGCGAAGGCGTGCTGATGACGTCGGGCAAGTTCACCAAGGAAGCGCGCGACTTCGCCGGCAAGGAAGGAGTCAGCCTGATCGACGGCACCGACCTGGCCGCCAAGCTCGCCGGGCTGGTGCCGGAAAAGGCGCTCGCGGTCTACAAGCTCGCGACCCAGGGCGACTTCCTGACGCCCACCTGCCCGTCGTGCGCCATCAAGATGATCTCGCGCAAGAGCACCGCGCACGGCCGGCCGTACTGGGGCTGCCGCAACTACCCCGCCTGCAAGCACACCTTCTTCGAAGCGCTGTAGCCGAAAAAAAAGAGGCTGCCCGAAGGCAGCCTCTCACATAGAGCCCCACCCAATGGGGGAAGGGTGAATGGCTCCGGGGACCCCATTGTGGAAGAAGCGCCGGGCGCTGTCTGTCCACCAAATGATGGATTCGCGGGTTCGCCAACGCACAGAGCCGCGCGTGCGCGGGGCGCATACTGGGGCATGAAAGCGACGCTCTCGCTCAAGGCGCGCCGGCACGCCATCACCCGCATCATCGAGGCGCGCTTCAGCGTCAGCGCCTTCGAGGACGTGCGGCGCAAGAATCCGCAGTACTGGCGCTCGCCGCGCAACGACATCGCGCGCGGCATCTACGGCGAGGCGATGCGCGAGAAGCAGCGGCTGATCGGCTCGAGCGACGAGATGCTCGAGGCCGAGAGCCTGGCGCTCCGCCTCGCGAGCTAGCGGCTCCCGCCACTGGATAAAGTAGTCGCCAGACGGGGCGCTTTAGCGTACAGTCCGCCCTCGCTGTTTTAGTCCCGCCTCCCTCTCGCAGTCCCGTCGAAAGATTTCCTTTCGGTCCGGCAAAGCGGTTTTGGTCGGCGCCACCGGAGATCCGATGACTTTCTCGACGCTCGGCCTCGATTCGACCCTGTTGGATAACGTCACCCGCCTCGGCTACACCGAGCCGACGCCGGTGCAGCGCGAAGCCATTCCCGCGGTGCTGGCGGGCGGCGACCTGCTGGTCTCGTCGCAGACCGGCAGCGGCAAGACCGCCGCCTTCGTCCTGCCGGGGCTGCAGCGCCTGCGCACGCGGGCGGCGACCCGGGGCATGGGCCCGCGCATGCTCGTCCTCACGCCGACGCGCGAGCTGGCGCTGCAGGTGCAGAAAGCCACGCACGGCTATTGCACCGGCCAGAACCTCCTCACCGCCTGCCTGGTCGGCGGCGTGCCGTTCGGCAAGCAGCTCGGGGCCGTCCGGAAGATGGTCGACATCGTCATCGCCACGCCCGGCCGCCTCAAGGACCACCTGGACCGCGGCAGCGTCGACCTCAGCCGCGTCGAGCTATTGGTGCTCGACGAGGCCGACCGCATGCTCGAGATGGGCTTCCAGGAAGAGCTCGATTCGATCATCGCGCGCGCGCCGAAGGAGCGCCAGACGCTCCTCTTCTCGGCGACGCTCCACGGTGTGGTCGGCCACCTCGCGAACCGCGTCACGCGCAACGCGAAGCGCGTCGAGATCGCGCGCAAGGAAGAAACCAAGCTCGACATCACCCAGCACGCCCTCATCGCCGACAACGACGAGCACAAGAACCGCATGCTCGATTGCCTGCTGCGCGAGACCGACGTCGAGCAGACCCTCGTCTTCACCGCCATGAAGCGCACCGCGGCCGAGCTGACGAACTCGCTGGTGATCAAAGGCTTCACCGCCGGCGCGCTGCACGGCGACATGCACCAGAGCGACCGCACCCGCACGCTGAACCAGATGCGCGACGGCAGGGTGCGCGTCCTGGTGGCCACCGACGTCGCCGCGCGCGGCATCGACGTGCCGGGCATCAACCTGGTGGTGAACTACGACGCCCCGCGCCAGGCGGCAGACTACGTCCACCGCATCGGCCGCACCGGCCGCGCCGGGCGCGCCGGCATCGCCGTGACCTTCCTCGGCCACGCCGACCGCCACCTGGTGCGCCAGATCGAGCGCTTCACCGGCAACAAGGTCAGCCTGATGGAGATCGCCGGCCTCGAGCCGCGGACGCGGGGCGAGCGCAAGCCTGACTCCGGGCGGCGCGAAGGCTACTCGGCGAGGCGGTTCAGCAGGTAGGAGACACCGGGGTCTGACCCCGATTTTTTTCACGCGCCCAACAATCTTCTCGACAGCAAGGCCTGCATGTCACGCCGGCCATCGGCGATCAGGTACACGTCGACCCGGCGTCCTTGCACGCCGTAAACGATCCGATAAGGCTTGAAAAATGTTTCGCGGTACTCGCGTATGCCGAGCGCGAGCAGCTCTCTTGGATGCGGCCCACGGCTCGGATGCCGGGCAAGCGACGCGACAGCGGCGTGCAGCGCGATCCAGTCGTGAATCTCCTCGAGATCGGCGAGCGCATCCGGCGTCAGCCGGATGTCGAAGCGCATCAGCGCCCGGCTCGGCGCGCGCGCAGCCGGCGCGTAGCCTCGGCGAGCGGAATGGCCTTGCCGTCCTCGACCTGGCGCCTGCCGAGCGCCAGGATCTTCAGCAGCGCAAGGGTCTCCTGCGTCGCCTCGTAGCTCGCGACGTCCTGCATGACTGCGGTCGCTTCCCCGTTCTGGGTGATGACGAGCGGCTCGCGCTTCTCGGCCAGCTCGCGGATCAGCTCGGCGGCGTTCGCCTTCACGTAGCTGATGGGCTTGATCCGGGTAGAGTATTTCATGAGACCGAATTTAGTCCTGTTTCGGTCCGGCCGCAATCCCGCGGCGTCTGCTGCCCATCCTCGGTTCGCCCCGCAAGCCCGGGATGTTAAGATGCCGCCGTGCCGAAGAAGACGCTCATCGAGACCAATGCTCACCTCCGCGAGGCGAGGAGGCGGCGTGCCGGCCTTATCACGAACGTCGCGACCAGTACCTCGGTCGAAACCGGCAGGAAGCCCGAGACCATCGCGCGAACGCTGAAGCGGCACGGACGCGTCGCATCGCTCAGGTCCCGGCAACGCTCCGCTCGATAATCGCCTCGAAAAGCCGCTCCATCAGCCGGTAGTCGCGGTCCATGCCACGCTGGATCGCCATGAAATAGTCCTTCGTCGCTTTCCCGGTAATCGACCCGAAGTCGAGAGGCGGCAGCCCTGCCTGCAATCCCATGAGGGTGGAGAGCGCACGCGCAATGCGCCCGTTTCCTTCCCGGAACGGATGGATCAGCACCAGCTCGACGTGCGTTTGCGCCAGCGCCTTGGCCACCTCCGTCACGCCGCTCGGCCGACATGGCGTGTACCTCGCCAGCACTTCACGACTGTAGCCCTCCATCAGCGTCGGGACGCGGTTCGCCGCCGCGAAGGGAAAACCGCCCTTGCTGATATTCACCTGGCGGTATGCGCCCGCCCACGGATAGATACCGCCCAGCCACCGGCGGTGCATCCCGCAGATGTCGTCTGCGGTGAAGCGATGACGCTCGTCGTACTGCGCGACGAACGCCTCCATCGCCTGCGTCAGCGCCCTTGCTTCGGCAACGTCCATCGCTCGCGAAGACCTGATGCCGAGATTGTTCCTAAGGACGCGCCGGCGAGAGCCCGGCTCGAACTGCGCCTCGACCATTCCGGAAACGTCGTAGCGGTCGCCCTTCTTCACTCGTCAATTACCGGGGTAGTCGCGCCCGGCGCGCGCAGCGACTTGGGATTTCGGGAGCATGCCCGATCTCAACGCCGGCGTGGCGGCACGCGTTGACCTACGGGCACTTCACCACCCTACGCCCTCCGGCGTGCGGAAGTCCTGGCCGAAGAAGCGGTGTGCGTAGCCGCCACAAACCAGCACATCGTATTCACCAGCGCGGGTGGCCGAGGCGGACGGCAGACCCGAGCAGCGGCCACGGTACAGCAGATAGCTTTTAGGGTTTTCGCTTCGAAAGAAACCGATCGAGCTGATCCGCGAAGCGCTTGCGATCGGTATTGTCGAGCGCCGCCGGACCGCCGGTCCGCTCCCCCGTCCCGCGCAGCTCGTCCAGGTAGTTGCGCAGCGCCAGGCGCTCCTGGATGTTCTCCGTCGAATAGAACTCGCCACGCGGATTGAGCGCGTGCCCGCCCTTGGCGATCACGTCGGCCGCCAGCGGTATATCCGCAGTAACGACCAGATCCCCCGCCGCGAGCTCGCGCACGATGTGGCTGTCCGCGACATCGATGCCGCGCTGCACCTGCAGCGCGCGTATGTACGGCGACGGCGGCGTGCGCAGCAGCTTGTTCGCCACCAGCGTCATCGGAATCTTCAAGCGCTCCGCCGCGCGGTAGAGGATGTCCTTGATCACCGCGGGACACGCGTCAGCGTCAACCCAGATGCGCATGTTGGGGTCAGGGCTCGAATCTGGTCCAGCTACGCGCCAGCAGGTTTAGGGCCCTGACCCCGAATTTTTACCGCAGGTTCCAGCTACTCCGCGCCATCCCGATCACCTGAGCGTAGGCGAGCCCATAGACCTCCGCCGGCACGCCCGCCGTGTCGAGCACGAGCGTGTACGACCAGTTGCAGCCGGCGGTATCGGGACGATCGAGC
>DATBSZ010000074.1:0-19698 GCA_036559525.1 Burkholderiales bacterium | reverse complement strand
TCGGCGTGCTCGGGCTGAACGGCTCGGGCAAGTCGTCGCTGCTGAAGATCATGGCGGGCACCGACGACAACTACGAAGGCGAGGTGGTCCGCATGCCGGGCATCCGCGTCGGGTACCTCGAGCAAGAGCCTGTTCTAGGAAAAAACAAGACCGTGCGCGAAGCCGTGGAGGAATCCCTCGGCGAGACCGCGGCGGCGAAGAAGCGACTCGACGAGGTCTACGCCGCGTACTCGGAGCCCGACGCCGACTTCGACAAGCTCGCCGAGGAGCAGGCGAAGCTCGAGGCGATGATCAACTCGGGCGGCGCCGACGAGCTCGAAATCGCGGCCGACGCGCTGCGACTGCCGCCGTGGGAGCAGAAGGTCGACGTGTTATCCGGCGGCGAAAAGCGGCGCGTGGCGCTGTGCAGGCTGCTGCTTTCCAAGCCGGACCTATTGTTATTGGATGAACCGACCAACCACCTCGACGCGGAGAGCGTGGAGTGGCTCGAGCAGTTCCTGCAGCGCTTTCCGGGCACGGTGGTGGCGGTCACTCACGATCGATACTTCCTGGATAACGCGGCCGGCTGGATCCTCGAGCTCGACCGCGGGTACGGCATCCCGTGGGAGGGAAACTATTCGAGCTGGCTCGAGCAGAAGGAGAAGCGGCTGCAGGTCGAGGCGAGCCAGGAAGTCGCGCGCATCAAGGCGATGCAGGCCGAGCTCGAATGGGTGCGGCAGAACCCGAAGGGCAGGGGCACCAAGTCGAAAGCGCGCCTCGCACGGTTTGAAGAATTATCTTCTCAAGAAACCCAAACCAGGAACGAAACGCAGGAGATCTTCATCCCGGTCGCCGAGCGCCTCGGCAACGAGGTGATCGAGTTCCAGAACGTCTCCAAGGGCTACGGCGAGCGGCTGCTGATCGACAAGCTCTCGTTCAAGGTTCCGCCCGGCGCCATCGTCGGAATCATCGGGCCGAATGGCGCGGGCAAGTCCACGCTGTTCAAGCTCATCAACAAGAAAGAAAAGCCGGACAGCGGAAAGATTCTCATCGGCAAGACGGTCAAGATCGCGCACGCCGACCAGTCCCGCGAGGAGCTGCAGAGCGAGAAGACCGTGTTCGAGGATATCTCGGGCGGTCAGGACATGCTCAAGCTCGGGCGCTTCGAGATGCCCGCGCGCTCCTACCTCGCCCGCTTCAACTTCCGCGGCGCCGACCAGCAGAAGCCGGTCGGCCAGCTCTCGGGCGGCGAACGCGGCCGGCTGCATCTCGCGCGCATGCTCATGTCGGGCGCCAACGTGCTGCTGCTCGACGAGCCGTCGAACGATCTCGACGTCGAGACCCTGCGCGCGCTCGAGGAGGCGCTGCTGGAATTCGCCGGCTGCGTGCTGGTGATCTCGCACGACCGCTGGTTCCTCGACCGCATCGCCACCCACATCCTCGCCGCCGAGGACGATTCGCAGTGGGTGTTCTTCAACGGCAACTACCAGGAATACGAGGCCGACAAGAGAAAGCGTCTGGGCGAGGAAGCCGCCAAGCCCCACCGCATCAAATACAAAGCGCTCAAGTAATTCGGGGACGGAGCCCTAACTGGTTCGGGGACGGAGCCCTAACTCGAGCGTCATTTGAGCAGCGAGATCAACTGATTGCGCTGTGGGCGCCGGTCGGGGGCCGGGCTGCTTACGTTCGAGCCGGTGCTGGAGATTGGCAGGCAAGCTGGCCTTAAGCGCCTCGCCGACGAGTGCGAAGCCGCCATTCGTAGCATCGCGAATCGCGGCGAGGAAAGCGGGATCGTCCGCCGCGGCAAACAGGCCTTGATATGCGGTATGCCGCGACGCGTCATTCAAGGCAAGCGCCGAATACTCTGGATGCGGCGTCAGGAGCTTGTTGTTGGCTTCACCAGCATTGCCCTTGTGGCTTGACCAAAGGTAGTCAGCCGCCGATGCGACCATGCCCGCGCGGACTGGGTTGCGCTCGATGTATCGATAACAAGCGATTACGTACGGTGCGGAATCCACGAGGCAGGAGTGATAGCGGCCCTCCCATAGGGTGCCGCGTCGCTGATACCGCCGGTTAAAGTACTGGACATAGCGTTGGCCCAGATTGCGCATCAAGACAGCACATCCCTGGACGCTCGAAGGCGCAAGCAGCAGGTGCACGTGATTTGTCATTAGGCAGTAGGCATGCAGCGCACATTGCGTCTGCGTGGATAGCTCTCGCAAGCTCGACAGATAGACGAGGTAATCGGTCTCGTGCTGAAAGCAATCTCGGCGATCGTGGCCACGCTGCACGACGTGTAGCGCAACCCCCGGCACAACGAGCCGCGGCCCCCTTGGCATAAGGACACAACGCCCGGCGTTGCTTGGGGTTGACTGGTTAGGGCTCCGTCCCCGAACCAGTTAGGGCTCCGTCCCCGAATTAGAGGAAGGGCGCGAAAAGGCGGGCAACGCCGTCGCGCAGCTTGACGGGCAGCGATCGCGCGTTGATGTCCGAGAGCGTGACCGGCTTGGCGGTGTTGATGCGCGCGAGCACCAGCCCCTCCATGTGCGCGCCGAATTCGACGCTATAGCACTCCACGTTCAGCTCGAAGTTGAGGCGCAGGCTGCGCGCGTCCCAGTTGGCCGAGCCGAGCAGCGTCCAGGCGCCGTCCACCACCATCAGCTTCGAGTGGTCGAAAGGCCCCGGTGTGCACCAGACGTGGCAGCCGCGCTCCAGCACCTGCCACAGCTGGCCCCACGCCGCCCAGTGCACGTGAGGCAGGTCGCTCCGCGCCGGGAGCACGATGTCCACGTCGACGCCGCGCATCGCGGCGACGTCGAGCGCGGTGATCAGCGCGCCGTCGGGCACGAAGTATGGCGTCATGATGCGTACCGAGCGCTGCGCCTGGTTCAGCCCGGCGACGATCGCCCAGCGCAGCGGCTCGGTGCTCTCGTCTGGGCCGTCGTCGATGCAGCGCGCGAGCACGCTGCCCGCCGGCTCGAGCGGCACGAACCAGGGCGCGCCGCGCAGCGCTTCCCCGGTGACGAATTGCCAGTCGTCGGCGAACACTTCGGCGAGCTGCGCCAGCACCGGGCCCTGCAGCCGGAAGTGCAGGTCGCGCGAGATCTCCTTTCCCTCGCCCGCCGCGTCCGCACTCCAGTACCGGCCGTCGATGTTCATGCCGCCGGTGAAGCCTACGGTGCCGTCGACCACCAGGATCTTGCGGTGGTTGCGCAGATGCACGGCGTTCAGCCGCGCCGGCACGAACGGCGGGTTGAATACGCCGACCGGCACGCCCGCGCGGCGCAGCGGCTTGGTCACCGGACGGCGCGAGAAGCGCACGTCGACGTCGTCGACCAGCACGCGCACCGCCACGCCGCGCTTGTGCGCGCGCTCCAGCGCGGCGACGAACTCGGCGCCGATGCCGTCGGAATCGAAGATATAGGAGGCGAGCATCACCGACGCGCGCGCCGACTCGATCGCCTCGAGCATCGCCGGGTAGGCCTGGGTGCCGTCGACCAGCACCTCGACCGAGTTTCCCGGCAGCAGCGGTCGCTCGACCACGTTGTTCAGCATTCGCGCGAGCGGCGCGAGGTGGGTTCCGGGCGGCTCGCCTTGAATCGTCTGGGGGTCGGCGCGGTGCCGCACCATGAACGCGCGCATGCGTGCCGCGCGGCGCTGCACCCGGTTCACGCCCATCAGCATGTAGAGGATCGGCCCGAGCACCGGCATGACCCAGATCAGGATCACCCACAGCGACGCCGAGCGCGACTCGCGCTTGTAGAGCACCGCGTGTCCGGAGGCGAACAAGGCGGCTACCAGGACCGCGAGGCCGAACGCGATGTCGACGTAGTCGCGCATGGGGTTGCGCGATGGTACAGAAAGTGCCCGTCGACCGGGCTGGTCCGGTAGATCCGCGGGACGGAACTGCGATAGGCTCTTCAGGTGAGAAGTTTCTGGCTGCTCGTCGCCGCGGCGGCAGGAGGGGTGCTGGTCTGGCAGGGCCGGCCCTGGCTCGCCCGCACCGATGCTCCCGCCCTGACCGCCGAGCCGCGCGCCATCGCAGCCCGCGGCGACCTCGCCTCGGACGAGAAAAGCACCATCGAGCTCTTCGAGCGCTCGAAAGGCTCGGTGGTGTTCATCACCACGACGCAGCTCGTGCGCGATCGCTGGTCGCGCAACATGTTCAGCATCCCGCGCGGCGCGGGCTCCGGCTTCGTCTGGGACGCGGACGGGCACGTCATCACGAACAATCACGTCGTCAGCGGCGCAGCCGAGGCCAAGGTGCGGCTCAACGACGGGCGCGACTACTCCGCGCGGCTGGTCGGCGCGAGCCCGGCCCACGACATCGCGGTGCTGCGCATCCGCGTCCCGGAGCGCCAGCCGACGGCATTGCCGATCGGTACCTCGGCCGACCTCAAGGTCGGGCAGAAGGTGTTCGCCATCGGCAATCCTTTCGGCCTGGACTGGTCGCTCACGACGGGCGTGGTGTCCGCGCTGGACCGCTCGTTGCCTGCCGAGGACGAGCGCACGGTCATCGAGCACCTGATTCAGACCGATGCCGCGATCAATCCCGGCAATTCGGGCGGCCCGCTGCTCGACTCGAGCGGGCGCCTGATCGGCATCAATACCGCGATCTTCAGCCCGTCGGGTGCCTACGCCGGCGTCGGCTTCGCCGTGCCGGTCGATACGGTGAACCGCGTCGTGCCGCAGCTCATCGCCAAGGGCAAGTACACCCGCCCGGTGCTCGGCATCAGCACCGACGAGCAACTGAACCAGCTCATCGCGAAGCAGCTCGGCGTGAAAGGCGTTGCGGTGCTCAAGGTGGAGCCGGGCTCGCCCGCCGAGGCGGCGGGGCTGCGTGCGGCGCGCAGCGGCGCCGACGGGAGCCTCGTGCCCGGGGATGTCATCACGGCGCTGGACGGCAAGGCGGTGGACAGCGTGGCGCGCCTCGTCAACCGCCTGGACGAGCACAAGGTCGGCGACACCATCCGGCTGTCGGTGCAGCGCGAGGGAAAGGCCGCCGAGCTGAGTGTCACGCTGAAAGCCGGGACCTGAACCAAGAGCGGGCCGGAACAGTCAGCTCCTAGGTGAGGATCGAAGACTACGCGCTGATCGGCGACTGCCACACCGCGGCACTCGTCGGCCTGAACGGCTCGATCGACTGGCTGTGCTGGCCGCGCTTCGACTCGGCCGCGTGCTTCGCGGCGCTTCTCGGCGGTCCCGAGAACGGCTACTGGAAGATCGCTCCAGTGGGGGTTTCGAAAGCGAGCCGTTCCTACCGGGCCGACACCCTGATCCTGGAAACCGAATTCGAGACCGCTGAGGGGGCAGTCACGCTGGTCGACTTCATGCCGGTGCGCAGCTCGCAGTCGGACCTGGTGCGTATGGTCATCGGCCGGCGCGGGCGCGTCGCGATGCAGTCGGTGGGCGTGCTGCGCTTCGACTACGGCGCTTCCGTTCCCTGGGTCACGCTGAGCGCCGATCGCAAGGCCCTGCGCGCGGTCGCGGGTCCGGATCTCGCGCTGCTGTGCTCGCCCGTTCCGCTCGAGAACCGGGAGCGCAAGACGCGCGCGCGGTTCGAGGTGAGCGCGGGCGAAACGCTCTCCTTCGTGCTCACGCACACCGCTTCGCACCTCGACGTGCCGCGGCAGGTGGATGCCGGCAAGGCGCTGGACGACACGGAGGCGTTCTGGAAGCACTGGAGCGCGCGCTGCACCGTGGGCGGCGAATGGGGCGGGACGGTGCGCCGCTCGCTCATCACGCTGAAGGCGCTCACTTATGCGCCGACCGGCGGCATCGTCGCGGCGCCGACCACCTCCCTGCCGGAACGGATCGGCGGGGTCCGCAACTGGGACTATCGCTACTGCTGGCTGCGCGACGCGACGCTCACGCTGCTCGCGCTGATGGACGGGGGCTACTACGACGAGGCGCGCGCGTGGCGCGAATGGCTGGTGCGAGCGGTCGCCGGCAGCCCCGAGCAGATGCAGATCATGTACGGCATCGCCGGCGAGCGCCGCCTGCCGGAATTCGAGGTGCCCTGGCTCGCGGGCTACGAGAAGTCCAAGCCGGTGCGCATCGGCAACGCCGCGGCTGCGCAGCTTCAACTCGACGTGTACGGCGAGCTGATCGATGCGCTGTACCAGGCCTGCAAGGGCGGGCTCGCCGGGCACGACATCGCCTGGAGCCTGCAGCGCGCGCTGCTCGACCACCTGGAAAAGGTTTGGACCGAGCCCGACGCGGGCCTGTGGGAAATCCGCGCGTCCCCGCGGCACTTCACCTACTCGAAAGTGATGGCGTGGGTCGCATTCGACCGCGCGATCAAGATGGTCGAAGGCTTCGGCGTCGCCGGACCGGTCGAGCGCTGGCGCGAGCTGCGCGCGCGGATCCACGCCGACGTCTGCGAGCGCGGGTTCAGCCGCAAGCGCAACGCCTTCGTGCAGAGCTACGGGTCGGAGGAGCTCGACGCGAGCCTGCTCCTGATCCCCATCACTGGCTTTCTCCCGGTTGAGGATTCACGCGTCACCGCTACCGTGGAAGCCATTCGCCGCGACCTGACCGTGGACGGCCTGGTGCTGCGCTATCGCACGCACTCGGCCGCGGACGGCCTGCCGCAGGGCGAAGGCGTGTTCCTCGCCTGCAGCTTCTGGCTCGCCGACAACCTGTGCATGCAGGCCCGCTGGGACGAGGCGCACGACCTGTTCGCGCGCCTGACCGGCCTCGCCAACGACGTCGGCCTGCTCGCCGAGGAGTACGACCCGGTCGCGCGCCGCTTCCTCGGCAACTTTCCGCAGGCGTTCTCGCACGTCGGCCTCGTCAACACCGCGATGAATCTCTTCGAGCGCGACAAGCCCGCCGAGCAGCGCGCCGAGAAGAAAGCCGCCTAGAATCGATCCCCGAGGAGGGGCTTTCGTCATGCTGAAAACCATTTTTGGGTGTGCGCTTGCTGTAGCTGCATCGCTGTCCTTTCCCGCTGCAGCACAATACCCGGAGCGTCCGGTCACGATGCTCACCGGTTATCCGGCGGGCGGCCTGGTCGATGTGGTGGCGCGCCTGGTCGCCGAGCAGATGAAGCCGAAATTCCCCAGGGGCCTGGTGGTGCAGATCAAGCCCGGGGCGGCGGGCTCGGTCGCGGTCACCGAGCTGGTGCGCTCGCAGCCCGACGGCTACACCTTCATCCTCACGCCGCATTCGGCGCTGGTCATTGCGCCGCAACTCCAGGAGCTCGCCTACAAGACGCCGGAGGACTATCAGCCGTTCATCAACGTGGTGTCCTATTACCCCATGATCGCGGTGCGTTCCGAGTCCCCTTATCAGAACATCAATCAGCTGGTCGCGGATGCGAAAGCCAAGCCGGGCCAGATCCGCGTCGGCTCCCCGGGCGAGGGCACCTCGAGCCATCTCAACCTCGAGGAGTTCATGCGCCTCGCCGGCATCAAGATGATCCACGCGCCCTACCAGGGCTGGGCGCATTCGAGCGTCGCGGTGCTGGGCGGGCACATCGACGCCGTGGTCGCGCAGCCGGGCGAGCTCAAGGGCCAGGTCGACGGCAAGCGCATGCGCATACTGGTCAATTTCACGCCGCAGCGCCATCCCGTGTTCCCGGACGTGCCGACGGCGAGGGAGCTCGGCTGGGATGTGTCGAACGGCGTCTGGTACCTCCTGATGGTGCCGAAGGGCACGCCGGCCGGCGTGGTCAAGTACCTGCACGACGCCGCGAAGGACGCGGTCGAAGACCCGCGGTTCGGCAAGATCATGGCCGAGCGCGGCATCGACGTGGACTATCGCCCTGCCGACAAGCTGCGCGCGGACCTGGCGCGCGAGTACAAGGCTCACACCGAGATCCTGCGCCGCATCGGCATGATCAAGAACTAGGCGCTTTTCAAGGCACCACCGCCAGGAAGAGGAACGCGGCGAAAAGGACGAGGTGCACGACGCCTTGCAGCACGGTCGCGCTGCCGCTGGCGATCGTCAGGGTTGAGACGAGCAGGGTGAGCGCGAGCAGGACGGTTTCCTTGGCGGCCAGCCCGAGCTCCAGCGGCAGCCCGAGCAGGATCGACAGCGCCGCCACCGTCGGGATAGTCAGGCCGATCGTGGCGAGCGCCGACCCGAGGGCGAGGTTGAGGCTCGTTTGCATCCGGTTGCGGTTCGCCGCTCGCACCGCCGCCACGGTCTCCGGCGCCAACACCAGGAGCGCGATGGCGATTCCGACGACCGCCGCGGGCGCTGCCGCGGCTTCGACGCCCGACTGGATGCTCGGAGAGAGCGTCTTGGCGAGTCCGATCACCGCCACCAGGGAAAGCGCCAGCAATCCCAGGCTCGCCCACGCCGCGCGCGCGGATGGCGGGGGCGCTTCCTCGTCCCCCTCGGCCCCGATCGGCAGGAAATAGCCGCGATGCCGCACCGTCTGCACGAAGACGAACATCGCGTACAGGATGAGCGACGCAGCGCCGGCAAACACGAGCTGGCCCGGCGAGTAGATCGGGCCCGGCACGGTGGTCGTATAAGCGGGAAGCACGAGCGTCAGCGTGACGAGCGACGCGAGCACCGAGAGGGCCTGGTTCGTGCCCTCGATGCGGAATGCGAGCACGTGGTGGCGGATGGCGCCGGTCAGCAGGCACAGTCCGACCACGCCGTTGCAGATGATCATCACCGTGGCGAACACGGTATCGCGCACGAGAGCGCTGGTGCCCGCGCCGCCGGAAAGCATCATCGAGACGATCAGGCCGGCTTCGATCACCGTGACCGCCAGCGCGAGGATCAGCGTGCCGAAGGGCTCGCCGACGCGCAGCGCGACGACCTCGGCATGATGGACCGCGACCAGCACCACCGCGACCAGCGCTGCCGCGACCAGGCAGACGAGCAGCCAGCCGAGCGGCCGCGACCACGTCGCCGCGAGCAGCGCGCAAGCGGCGAGCGGCACCCCGGCGTTCCACGCCATCGCCTTCACTACAGCGCTTTCGCCTTCTCCGTGATCGGCGCCCTGGGCAGCCGTGCCTCGCCCGGCGCGATGACGAACGTGAACTCGAGCAAATAGCCATCGTCCTTGCGGACGAAGTTTCCGATGAGGGCGTCGGTCACGCCGAACTGGCTGTCGGTCTGGAGATTCGGGTCCGCGGGATCGTAGACCTGCGATGCGATGGTCTTGAAGCCGGGCTTGTAGATGAGGAAATGCAGGTGCGCGGGACGGAAGTTGTGGCGCTTCTGCGCCCCGAGCAGTGCCCCGTTCGGTCCGTCGATCGGCACCGGGTAGCCGGCGGGCTTGACCGTGGTGAAGCTGAACGAGCCGTCGGCGAGCGTGGTGAACCTGCCGCGCAGGTTCATCTCGGCCTGGCCGGGGTCCTGGTTCTCGTAGAGGCCCACCGGGGAGGAGTGCCAGACGTCGACCTCGGCGCCCGCGACCGGCTTGCCGCGGGTGTCTTTGACGAACCCCTTGAACACCAGCCTTTCGCCCGGCGTCGGCGAGCGCAGCAGCGAATCGCCATCGGCGCAGTGCGGCGCGCCCGCGCGGTAGAAGGGCCCCAGGTTGTTCGCCTGCGTCGGGTGGGCGTTGTTCAGCAGGCAGACGAGGTTCGACACCCCGAGCGCGCCGGCCACCAGCATGGCCTCGTTGTGGCTCGGCGTGGTCTTCTGGCCGATCGCGTTGATATGGCCGATCGCCTCGTGGAATTCCTTATCCGTCAGCCGCACCTCGCGCACGAAGGCGTGCAAGTGCGTCACCAGAGACCCGAGAATCTGCCTCGTGCGCGCGTCGGGGGTGCGGTGCATCTCCGCGAGCACCGCTTCGGTGACGTCCTCCTGCTTGCGAATGATCATGAGCCGCTCTCCTCCCGCAGGAGGAAAGTCTAGCTCACGTGCTGCTAGCGGCGGCCGTAACCGCCCTGGCTACGACCGCCGCCCTGACCTTGGCCGCCGCCGCGCGGGCCGTGTCCACCCGCGGCGTGTCCGACCTGGGGCCCGTGGCGAACTTCGGCGTGTTGCTGCCGCGGCGCATAGTGCTGCGTGAATCCGCTCGCCGCCGGCATGTGGTTCTGCACGATCGGCTGGCGCTGCGATTCGGGCACGCGGACATAGGGTTTCGACACCACGGGCTTCGACCCGACGTGGGGCTTCACCACACCGGCCGCCGGCATGTGCTGTTGCACGATCGGCTTGCGCTGCGACTCGGGCACGCGAACGTAGGGCTTCGACACGACGTGGGGTTTCACCACACCCGTTGCGTACTTGCCGTGCTGCCATTTGCCGGGAACCACGCTGTGGCGGACGACGTGGACCGGCGGGTGCACCACGGCGACATGACGGTGTTGCCAGACGGGCTTGCTGTAGAAGAAGCCGTGCGCGACGAAGACCGGGCGCACGACCCATGGGTGCCAGAACACGGGGCGGTAATACGGCCACCACCACGGCCCATAGACGACGTAGGGGTCGTAATAGTTGACGTAGACGATCTGGGTGCGCGGCTGCACCACGATCGCTTCGCCTTGGTCGTAGACCGCGGTTTGGTCCGTGCTCGCAAGGTGGCCGGCGGCTTGCGCGCGGCGGCGCAGCGCCTGCACCGTGTCCATGACCTGCGCTTGCTGCCTGACGAAGGCCTCGCCGAGGTCCTGCAGCCACTGCGGGCTTTCGACCATGCGGGTCAGCAGCTCGGGGAAAGCGACCAGCGCCTTGACCGCCGGGTCCCACGGCTCGTTCTCCACTGCGCGCAACGCCGGGTCGCCACGCATGTGCGGATTCGCGCGCGACCAGCGCGCGGCAGCGTGGACTTCGTCGGGATAGGTCGCGGCGATCAGCACCTGGGAAACGACCCCGTCGGGCTGAAGCGCGATCGGGGCGAGCATCGCGTCGAGCTCGGCCTGGTCGTAAACGCGCTGCGCGTGGGCGTTACCCAGGAAGAGGAGGCCGGCGAGGAGCGCGATCGCGAGTTTCACGAGGCTAATGTAGACGTTGAGCAGCGCAGCATCTGTCCTGATGTGTAACCAGAAGTAACCCCGGGCACGCATCCTGCGGCGGAGGGGGCATGGGACCCGCCAGTACCACCGCCTTGGGCGCCATCGTCGGGCTCATCGTCTTCCTGGCGATGGCCCTGACCGGGGTGATCGCGGTCAATGGCGTCCATAACCCGGGGATCGGGATCGCGCCGGCACATGCGTCGGCGGCTGCCGGCAGCACTGGCGAGGCGAGCGCCGAAAGACCGCCCTCGATGCGCTCGCTCGACCTGAACGGCGACGGCAAGCTGTCGCTCGCCGAAGCCGCCGGCTATGGCGAGATCGTCACGCGCTTCGACCGCGCCGACCGCAATCGGGACGGGAAGCTCACCCAGGCGGAGTTCGAACGGCTCGCCAAGCTCCCGCCGCCCAAGGCCGGAAAGGCCAAGCCCAGAGTGGTGCGTCGCCCGGCGACGACGGAAGAGAGATCGGCCGCCGCTGGCGGCTAGACCGAATTCGGGGTCAGGGTGCGAATTCGTTTTTACGTACGTGAAAACAGAATTCGCACCCTGACCCCGAATTCAAGCTGCTAGCACTTCGCAGTTCCGCTGTTCAGCCCGGTTTTCCGCTTGATGGATCGCGACGATCGCCTTCACGGGGAGATGGTCCGAGGCCTGCTGGGCGAGCGCGCTGCGGTGCGCTTTGAGCGCGAGCAGGGCATGGCGCGGGCGCACCCACACGCGGTCGAGCGCGACCATCGGCCAGCGCGAGGGAAACGAGCGCTCGGCAGGCGAGCGCCCGAAGAGCGCGTGCATCCAGCGCAGCGGCCGCCCGAGCGGCAGCCACTCGTTGATGTCGCCGAGAACCACCACGCGCTCACAAATCGGGGTTTCTCTCAGCATTTTCAGAATCTGTTTCACCTGGAAACGGCGCTCCGCCGGCCACAGCCCGAGATGCGTGACGATCACGCGCACAGTCTCCCCGGCAACTTCGAGGTCGACGTCGAGGGCGTTTCGCGGCTCGCGCCGCGAGTAAGTGAAGCCCAGCCGCCGCACCGCCAGAACCTTGCGCCGGGTGAGCAGCGCGTTGCCGAATGGGCCGTCGTGGCGCGCGAGCGTCAGGCCGGGGATCGCCTGCATGCCGAGTTGCTGCGCGATGTAGTCGAGCCGGTGGTCGGCCTCCTGCAGGCCGACAGTGTCGACGCCGCACTCGTCGATCACGCGCGCGATGCGCTGGGCGTCCTTCTTGCCATCGGCGCCGCAGCAGCTGTGGACGTTGTAGGAGGCCACCCTCAGGACATCCGGGCCGAGCTGCGCGTCGAGCGCGCGCCAGTTAGCGAGGCTGTCCGCCGGCCTCGCCATGCGCTTGCATTCTGCGTTCCATGCGGGTGAACCAGCGCTTCACGGCCCAGGCGCCGGCGGCCAGCAGCGTCAGCGCGCCGCCGACGATCCACCAGTTCACTTCGCCCGAGCCGCTGACCGCGGTCTCGATCGCGTCGCCGAAGACCGTGGTGGTCAGGGTGCCCGGCAGCAGGCCGATCGCGGTGCCCACGACGACATGCCAGAGCTTCATGCGGATTGCGCCGGCGACGATGCTCTCCACCGCGAACGGCGCGAGCGGCACCAGGCGCAGCAGCGTCATCGCCAGCAGCCCGTGCTTTTTCAGCACGTCGACCATGCGGTCGAGCCTCGGCCCGGCGAGGCGGCGGACCGTGTCGCGCCGCATGTGGCGCCCCATGTACCAGGTCACGGCCGACGAGGCGCAGATGCCGGTCAGGCTGTAGAAGAAGCCGAGCCACGGGCCGAATGCGAGGACCGCGGCGAGGGTAATCAGCGGGCGCGGGAACATCACGAGGCAGGCCGGCGTGTAGGACAGTATCAGCGCCCAGGGCGCCCACGGCTGCTCGCCGAACGCCTTGGCCCAGGCGATGGCGGCCTCGGCGCTCGCGGCTTCCCTGAGCGGCGTGAAGCGCCAGAGCGCTATCAACGCGAGGATCGCGAGGACGATGCCGGCGAGCTTGCCCCAGGAGGCCTTGTCGCTCGAGACCGCGTCGCTGGCGTGGCGCTCGGAGAGGAGCGTCTCGAGCGCGATCGGCTCCTCGGGATCGGCCACCGCCGCGACGTTGAGTACCGCCTCGGACCACTCCGGCAGCTCGTCGAGCTGGCGCAAGGTGCGCGGCTGGTCGCGGAACACGGTGATCGCCCCGTTGACGCTGCCGGCGCGCTCGGTTTCCTCGCGCACTCGCGCGGGGTGGGTATCGAGGTGCTCGGCGAGCAGGCGATCGCGGAAATCGCCGATCGCCGCGGCGACGCCCGCCTCGCCGCGCGACTCGACCACGATGTCGCACTCGGTGTCGAGCGCCATCGAGCGGTTGCACAGGTTCGCCGACCCGATGCGCAGGATCGCGTCGTCGATCACCATGACCTTCGAATGCACGTCGATGCACTTGCCCTCGGCCAGCCCCGGGACGTGCGGGTAGTACACGCGGAAGCGGCCATGGAGGTCGGCCTGCTGCAGCTTCTGGATGAGGCGCGTACGCAGGACGTGCATCGTCGCTTCCTCGAGCCAGCCGTGCGAGAGCAGCCGCAGCACCAGGACGACTTCCGGCCCGTCGGCCTCGGCCAGTCGCTTCTCGAGCGCGGCGGCGAGCCGCGGCGCGGTGAAGTACTGGTTCTCGATGTAGATCGTGCGCCGCGCCGCGGCGATCATGTCGAGGTAGAGCTTCTCCACCTCGCGCACCGCCGGAGCCTCGCCGCGCGGCGGCAGGGTGCGGGCGATGCCCACGTCGACGCCGGTGACGTGCGGCTCGAGCTCGGCGGGCCAGGGATCGGATTGCGGGTCCGGCTCGAGCGGCTTCAGGCGCTGGCCGGTGGCGAGCCGCCAGCGCTCGCGCGTCATCTCGGCGAGCCGATGCGCCGCCTCGCCGTCGAGCGCGATCATGGTGTCGTGGAACGGCGGGTACGGCTGACCCTCGGCGGTGCGGCGCGGGTCCTGGGGCGCGTGGTCGCAGCAGTCCCAGCGCCGCAAGGTCAGGTCGATGCCGCCGACAAAGGCCATCGCATCGTCGATCACCGCCACCTTCTGATGCTGGCTCGCGCCGACGGGATGCGCGTCGTCGTAGCGGAAATGCACGCGCCGCCCGGGTTCCCAGCCGAGGCCGAAGATCGGCGCCACCTCGCGGTCGCCGGCGAACATCACCGGGAAGTCCCACGTCAGGACGTGGATGTGGAGGCCGCGCCGGCGCCGGGTGAGGTAGTTGAGGAAGTCGCCGAGCACCGCCGGCGGGCCGTCCTTCGGCACCGGGTCGTAATGCAGCCGCGTCTGGCTGTTGAAATCCCAGCCGAGGATCATGATCGAGCGCTTGGCGAGGAGCGCGGCGCGATAGAAGGCCTCGAAGTAGTCCTTCGCGTCGACGATGAAGGCGGCACGCTCGGCGCGCGCGATCGCCCAGCAGTTGTACCCCAGGCGCAGGAGCGAGCGAGGCCCGGCTTTGGGCCCCTCGCGCGCGGCCGGCTTTTCCTTCCGGACGAGCTCGACGCGCGCGTGGCGGCGCAGCCTACCGTTTAGGTAGAGCACGCTGCCCACGCGCTTATCTCGCGATTCTCTGGCCTGAGTTCGCAGTTCCGGGCTGCGCCGCCGCTTTCGCCGACGACTGGACGGGCGTGGGCGCCGGCGTTGCGGCCGGGGTGGCCGGCGCCGTGAGCTGCACGTTCACCGGCGACGTCACCGGCGTTGCGGCAGCCGGTATCGACGGGATCGGCGTGGTGCTGATCGGCGTGGTGCTTCCGGCGGCGGCATTGGCTTGGATCTGCACCGCCGGACTCGGCGGATTCTGCGGGGCCAGCACGCCCGCGATCCGCGAGCCGCCGAGGGGCGTGGGTACCACCACACCCAGCAGCGTGTTCGCGATCTGCTCTGCGGTGGGATTCGCGATCCCGAGCCCGATCAGCCGCTGGCGCGCGGTCTCGAGCGCCTGCGCGATCTGCTCGGGCGCGAGGGCCGCAGTGGGAGTGAACGTGACGACCTGGGTAAAGCCGTCGGGCAACGTCGAAAAAAGTTGCACCTGAGTTCCCTGGGAGAGGCCGGTCACCAGGTTCTGGAAGTTGGCCGCCGAGCCCGCAAAGGTGACGAGCTGCGGCGCGATGCGCTGCACCGTGATGGCGGGCGGCACGACGATGGTCTGGGCCGCTGCGCCCTGACAGGCTATGGCTAGCGCGGCTACAAGAGGGAGAAATGCGGCAAAACGGGCGGGTAATGGCATGAAGCCTCCTTTCGGGACGGCTCATGCACTTTTCGTGCCCCACTACATCCTCGCCCGGGCGCGGGCGAGGACCTTCTCCGCCGTGCGCGGCATGTGCTGCCGCAGCCACAGGATGGCCGCCTGTCCTATCGGCATCTGGGTGGCGGGACGGTGCTGGGCGGATAGCGAATGAAGCATGCCGACGAGCTGAGGCTCGAGCACCTCGCGGATGGCGCCGCCGACGGCTTCGTTGAAGGCGTTGCAGTCGGCTGCGGGCACGAGATGGGTATGCAGCGCGCAGAGGCTCTGTAGCGCGCCTTCGTAGGCGCGGCCGTCGAGGCTGTCGAGCGGGCAAGCGCACAGGAGGGAAAAGGATTGCGACTCGGCGAGCTTGTTCCAGAAGCGCTCGAGCGCCTCGGCGGCGCCGCGCCGTCCCTCGGCCCAGAGGAGGTCGGTCAGCTCGGCGAACACGCGCACGACCGGGTAGCGCATGCGCACGAGCCCCAGCACGCCGCCGATCGCCGCATCGAACGCAAAGCGGTCGGGCACGCCGCGGTTCATGCAGCTCGACAGGATCACCTTGGCGCCGAAGAGGCGAAGCTGCCCGCGGAGCACCGCGTTGTGCGTATCGACGCCGCCCGCGCGCAGGCGCTCGGTCATCGTCTGCCAGCGCTGTGTGCTGCCGATCACCACCACGCCCTCGCCGAGCGCGATGCCCTCGGCCGCGAACCGCGTCAGCGCGTCCGCGAGATCGCTTTCCTCCTGGTAGAGCTGGACGGCGTGGTCTGCCATCCAGCCACGATAGGCCTGTGCGGCAGGTTTGGCTGTCGCCGCCGCCGTAACCCGCTGTAGCACCGCATCGACACTAGCTGCGGAAGGGGAAGCCGCCGCGGCGGTACTGGATCATCAGCCAGCCGCCGATCATGCCGCCGAGGTGCGCGAAGTGCGCCACGCCCGCTGCGGTGCCGGTAATGCCGAACACCAGCTCGAGCACCGCGAACCCGATCACGAAAACGCGCGCCGGGAGCGGAATCGGCGGGAAAAGAAGGAGCACGCGGCGGTGCGGGAAGTAGACGCCGAACGCGAGCAGCAGGCCGAAAACGCCGCCCGAGGCGCCGACAGTGGGGTAGGGAGCGGCGCCCAGCCAGGCGTTGACCGCGAGGTGGCAGAGCGCCGCGCTCACCACGCAGCCGAAGTAGTACCCGAGGTAGAAACGCGAGCCGAACAGGCGCTCCACCTCGGAGCCGAACATGTACAGGCCGAGCATGTTGAAGAAAATGTGCGCGAAGCCGCCATGCAGGAAGGCATAGGTAACGAGCTGCCACGGCGCGAAGTGCGACTCGAACCCGCCGGGCGGCCAGAGCGCGAACGCGCCGAGCGAGACCACGCCCATCTCGCCCAGCAGGTACACGGCGATATTCGCAACCAGCAGCGCGCTCGTGACCGGGGTCATCGCCGTTTCAGCGCCGCGCGCACGCGATCGGGGTAATCGCTGATGATGCCATCCACCTTCATGTCGAGGACGAGCGCAATGTCCGCAGGCTCGTTGACCGTCCACGCGACCACCTTGACGCCCAATTCGCGCGCCACCGCCAGCGCGCGCGGATCCAGGTCCTGGAAGTTCGGCGACCAGATGGGGCCTTTCGCTTCGTGCACCATCCTCGGCACGGCCTCGCCCGTTTTCCCGGAGGTGAGATAGGCCGTGGCGATCTCGGGCGCCTCGCGCTGCACGACCGCCAGGGTGCGGAAGTCGAAGGACTGGATCGTCGTGCGCGCCGCCACGCCGGCCTTGCGCGCCTCGGCGATGAGCGCGCGCGCGAAAGGCTCCGGAGGGAGGGTTTCTCCGGGCGCCTCGGGAACCAGCTTGGTTTCGATGTTGAACTTGATGGAAGAAGGGACGATGGAAAAGAGCGCGGCCAGGCGCGGAATCGGGGTGCCATCGATCGGCTTCTGGTGCGGAAAGCGCTGCGCGTATTCCGACCCCGGCCGGATGCGCCCCACGTCGTAGCGCTGCAGCTCCGGGTAGCTCAATGAATGAATCGTCGGCGCAGGCGCGGCGACCCAGTTGCCGTCGGGGCCGCGCGCGAGGTCGGGGTTGAGCCGGCGGTCGTGATGGATCACCACCACGCCGTCGCGCGTGACGCCGACGTCGAGCTCGAGCGTGTCGACGCCGATGGCGAGCGCGCGCTCGAACCCCGGCAGCGTGTTCTCGGGCGCGTGCCCGCGTGCCCCGCGGTGGCCCTGCAAGTCGAAAGGTGTCTGGCTCAGCATGACGGCGGTCAGGACCGCGGCGATCCCGCCCATCGGCCTAGAGGATCACCTGGGTCTGAATGGTAAGCGACAGCAGCTTGCCGTTGGCATCGGTCACGCGCGTCTGCCACACGTGCGTGCGCTTGCCCTTGTGCAGCGGCGTCGACTCCGCGCGCACCACCCCCTCGAACGCGGCGGCGAAGAAGTTGGTCTTCGACTCGAGCGTCGCCGTGCTCTGCCCGGGATTGAGGTTCACCACCGTGCCGGCCGCGCCGATCGTGTCGGCGAACGCCATCAGAGTGCCGCCGTGCAGCGCGCCGCCCACCGTCATGAGCTCCGGCCGGATGTCGAGCTCGGCGACGATGCGGTCTTTCTCCGTTTCGACGAAGCGGATGCCGAGGTGCTTTACCAGGCCGGTGTTCCAATCAAGCGGCATAAGTGGTCTCCGCCTCTCCGCAAAAGCGCTCGATGCGCATGTGCTTCTCGAACGGTGCGCGCTCGCGGGCGAATTTCGCCTTGAGCGCCGTGTTCGCTTCGTAGGCCTCGAACGCTGCGCGCGATTCGATGCCATAGAGCATGGCGAATTCGTGCGCGCCCAGCCGCAGGCGCTTGCACCAGAGGAAGCCCTTCTGCCGCAGGACTTCGGCGACGTGACCGCCGTCGAGCCAGCGCAGCAGCTGCGCTTCGGCCTGCGGCTCGACCGAGAAGCGGACAACCAGAAAGTAGTTAGCGTCTTTCATCGAGCTCCGGATAGTGGCGGAAGATGCCTTGCTGGTTGAAGGGGATGCGGCGCTTCGACGCCAGGTAGGCGGCGACGCGCGGCCGTGCCGCGACGCGATCACGCAGCCTGACCAATCTGCCATGCTTTTTCTCCAGCTTCGCCATCCCTTGCGGAAAAGCGTAGCGCAGTCCTTCGATCATCTGGAAGAGCGACAGATGCACGTAGGAGAACCTCTCGTCCACAGCGCGCTCGAAATAGCGCATGAACTTCGGCAGACGCTCCCTTAGAAAAATCCGCGCGCGCCGCTTCGCCTCGCGCTTCT
Source organism: Burkholderiales bacterium (assembly GCA_036559525.1). GTDB lineage: Bacteria > Pseudomonadota > Gammaproteobacteria > Burkholderiales > SG8-39 > SCGC-AG-212-J23. The sequence goes on along the minus strand of DATBSZ010000074.1, from coordinate 1,282 downwards.
GGTCCTCGTAGTAGAGGCTGGAGGCGATCGGATGGTGGGTGTCGTGCACCTCGGCGAGCCAGTCGGCGATGGTGAGCTGTAGCCCGTGCAGCCTGAGGCGCTCTCCCTCGGCTTTCGGCGCCAGGCCGAGGCGCGGGCCGAGATAGAGCAGGATGTTGGCGGTCTGCGGGATGATCAGCTTTCCCGCCTTGAGGAACGGCGGCGCGAACGCTTGGGGGTTCTCAGGGAGGCGCCTGGAGGAGCGGCAGACATCCCGGTAATCGGCCCCGCCTTCCTCCAGCGCCAGTCGCACGAACTCTCCGCGACCCTGGATCGAGGGCCAGTAGAACAGCTCATAGCGCATGCTCCGAAGGGTACATGAGGCCGGGCATGCTGATTGCACGGCCATTTCGATGGCCCAAGAGTCGGTCGTTTCCTGCGATACCTGCGGCCTGGTGCAGACGGTGGAAGGCCTCGTCCCAGGCACCGCGGCCGAGTGCATCCGTTGCGGCTCGTTCGTCGCGGCGCGCAGCTCCACCCGCAGCCTCGAAGTCACCGCGGCGCTCTCGATTGCCGCGTTGATCCTCTACGTGCCGGCGAACGTCTATCCGATCATGAGGATGTACCTCTACGGCGGGTACTCGGAGAGCACGGTGTGGGACGGCGTCGTCACGCTCGTGCGTACCGACCAGTGGGTCGTCGCGGTGATCGTCTTTCTTGCGAGCATGGTGATTCCGGTGGTGAAGCTGGCCGGGCTCTTCTCCCTCGTGGTGACGGCTTGGATGGGCTGGGGCCGGCGCCTGCGCAGCCGCACCCAGCTCTACAAGTTCATCGACGCGATCGGCCCGTGGGCGATGCTGGACGTGTTCCTGCTCGCCGTGCTGGTGGCGCTGGTCAAGCTCAGCACGTGGGCGACGATCCTGCCCGGCCCGGGCCTGATCGCCTTCACCGCCGTGGTCGTGCTGACCATGTTTGCCTCGGCGGCGTTCGATCCGAAGCTCATCTGGGAGCGGCAATGACCGGCGAAGAGCTTCCCAAGGCGAGGATCCGCCGCCGGCGCCTGTTCCGGCTGGTCTGGGTGGTGCCCGTCATCGCGCTCGCGGTGGGGGTGTACCTCGTATGGCAGCACATGCGTTCGCTCGGCCCCGAGATCGCGATCCGTTTCGACGACGCCGCCGGCCTGCGCGTCGGCCAGACGCCGGTCATCTATCGCGGCGTGCAGATCGGCGAAGTGACGGCCATCAAGCTGTCCGACGACCGCAAGCAGGCGGTGGTGAAGGCGCGCCTGCACGACTCGGCGGCG
>DATBSZ010000073.1:0-3937 GCA_036559525.1 Burkholderiales bacterium | reverse complement strand
CCGGTGCCGCGCGCGCTCGCCTGGGCGATCGACTTCCTGCTGCGTGCGGCGCTGGTGCTGATGGTGCAGATGATCGCCGCGTTCTTCGGGCGCGCCGGCATGGGCGTGGTGCTGATCGCCGCGTTCTTCGCCGAGTGGCTGCTGCCGGCATGGTTCGAGGCCCGGTGGGGCGGCCAGACCCCGGGCAAGCGCATGCTCGGCATCGCGGTCCTGAACGACGACGGCACGCCGCTGCGCTGGCCCGGCGCCCTGACCCGCAACCTGCTGCGCGCAGCGGACTTCCTGCCGTTCTTCTACGGCGTCGGCCTGATCGCGATGATGGCGAACCGCGACTTCAAGCGCCTGGGCGACCTCGCGGCCGGCACGGTGGTCGTCTACCGGGCCCCCGCGACCGAAACGGCGAGAAAAATCCCCGAAGCCGCGCCGGTCGTTCCCCCGGTCGAGCTCCATCCGGAAGAGCAGCGCGCGGTGCTCGAGCTCGCCGAGCGCTCGGCGACGCTCACCCGCGAGCGCTTCGAGGAGCTGGCGGCGCTGCCGGCGCCGCTCGTCGGCCGCCTCGAAGGCGAGCGCGCCGCGGCGCGGATCCTCGGCGTGGCGAACTACCTGGCCGGTCGGCAATGAAGCAGACGCCGTTCGAGCGAGCGCACGCAAGCGAATGGGAGGCGTTCGAGGCGTTCCTCGACGACAGGAAATCGTTCGATCCTGCCGAGATGCCGGCGCGCTTCCGGCGGGTGTGCCAGGCGCTCGCGCTCGCCGCGCAGCGCTGCTACAGCGCCGATCTCGTCGACCGGCTGAACCGGCTCGCGCTGCGCGGCCACCACGCGCTCTACGTGAACCGGCGGCGCGAGTCTCGGCAGGTGCTCGACTTCATGGCCGGCGGCTTTCCGCGCCTGGTGCGCCAGGAGTGGCGCGTGGTCGCCGCGGCGGCGCTGCTCTTCTTCGGGCCGCTCCTCGGCTTCATCGCGCTCTTGCAGTTCTTCCCGGATTTCGTGCATTACCTGCTCTCGCCGCGGCAGATCGCGGGGTTCAACGAGATGTACGACCCGGCGAACCGGCGCCTGGGCATGCGCGAGGCCGACACCAACATCGCGATGTTCGGCTTCTACATCTGGAACAACGTGCGCATCGGCTTCCAGACCTTCGCCGGCGGCATGCTCGCCGGCGTCGGCACGGCGTGGTTCCTCGGCGCGAACGGCGTCATCATCGGCGCGGTCGCGGGCTATCTCACGCAGGTCGGCTACCACGCGACCTTCTGGTCGTTCGTCGCCGGGCACTCGTCGCTCGAGCTCGTGGCGATCGTGCTGTCGGGCGCCGCCGGCTTCAAGCTCGGCCTCGCGATCATCGCCCCGGGCAACCGCAGCCGGAAAAGCGCGCTCGAGGCGGCGGCGCAGCCCGCGGTGCGCATCATGTACGGCGCAGCGGTCATGTTCTTCGCCGCCGCGTTCGTGGAAGCGTTCTGGTCGCCGCTGACCGAAATACCCTTCGATCTCAAGATCGCTGTTGGCCTTGCGGGTTGGGCCATCCTGCTCGCCTACTTCGCCCTTGCGGGACGCGGCCGTGCAGCTCGCTGAGATCGCCATTTCGCTGCGCCGGCGCTCGCCGTGGGAGGCGATGGACCTCGGCCTCACCATGCTGCAGCGCTGGTGGCGCCAGGTGTACCTGCCGCACCTGCTGGTTGCGGTGCCGCTGATGGCGGCGGCGATCGCGATCGGCTGGGCCTTCGAGCGCGCCTGGGTCGCGATTCTCATCGTCTGGTGGCTGAAGCCCCTCCTTGACCGCGTGGTGCTGCACGTGCTCTCGCGCGCGGTGTTCGGGGAGCTGCAAAGCACCCGCGCGGTGCTGCGCGCCGCCCGCGAATGGCTCGGCACGGGGCTTCTCATGGCGTTGACCTTCCGGCGCTTCGACGCCGCGCGCGCCTTCAACCTCCCGGTGCGCCAGCTCGAGGGCCAGGCCGGCCGCGCCGCGCGCGAGCGCCGCGCGGTGCTCGGCCGCCGCGTCGGGGCCTACGCCACGTTGCTGACGCTGGTGTGCTTCGCCCTCGAGGTCATCGTGCTCTGGACCACGTTCGGCCTCCTCGCGGAAATCTTCCTGCCCGCCAAGGCGGACCAGGGCAAGAGCATCCTCGAGGTGCTGTTCGGCGACACCGACAACGCTGCCGCGGTGTTCACCTTCGAGGACGCGTTTGCCTATCCGCTCGCGGTGCTGATCCTCGAGCCGTTCTACGTCGCGGCCGGCTTCGCGCTCTACCTCAACCGCCGCACGCTCCTGGAAGGCTGGGACATCGAGGTCGCCTTGCGACGCATCGCGCAGCGGCATGCGGCCGCGTTGCTGTTCCTGTGCTGCGCGTTGTTTGCGTTCGTAATGCCGCGCGACGCCCAGGCCCAGGAGAAGGACCCCAAGACCGAGATCCACGAAGTGCTGAAAGCGAAGGAATTCGGCTACTACAGGGAAGTGAAGCGCTGGGAGGCCATCCTGCGCGGCGAGGACAGCGGCACCGACCTCACGTGGCTGCAGGCCATCGCCTATGCGCTTGCGAAGATCGGCGAGATCGCGCTGTGGGTCGGCGCCGGCGCGCTCATCGCCTATGCCTTGTGGTGGGCGTCGCGCATGGTGCCGCGCGCCGGCGCGCCGGCGCCCGAGCCTTACCAGCCCCCGGCCGCGCTGTTCGGGATGGACCTCGCGCCCGAGAAGCTGCCGCCGGACGTCCCCGCGGCGGCGGCGGCGCTCGCGCGCGAAGGCCGGCTGCGCGAGGCGCTCGGCCTGCTGTATCGCGGCGCGCTCTCCGAGCTCGTGCACAGGCGCGGCGTCCAGCTCCTCGCAAGCCACACGGAAGGCGAAGCCGTGAGATTGGCCAGGCTGCCCTATTTCGAGGTCCTGGTCGACGCGTGGCAGCGCTGCGCGTACGCGCGCCGCATGCCGGCCAGCGCAGAAGTCGAGCAGCTCGCCGCCGGCTACGGCAAGGCTTTCGCCTGAAAACGCAGATCTACATCACGGGCCTCATCGGCGCCGTGCTGGTGCTCGCCGTCACCTGGTTTCTCTCGACCCACGACCGGGTGACGAGGCAGGAGTGGGTCGGCCCAAGCGGCGAGGCGCGGCTGCGCGACTTCCTCGCCGCCGAGCGCTTCGCCGAGCGCATGGCGTTCGAGGTAGCCGAAGTTCGCTCGCTGCCCGAGCTCGATGCGCTGCCCCCCGGCGGCGTGCTGCTGGTTCCCAACCGCAGGCAGGAGCTGCAGGCCGCAAGAATCGCCGACCTGGTGCGCTGGGCGGAGCGCGGCGGCCATCTCATCGCCGAGGCCGAGTTTCTCGGCGTGCCCGACCCGCTGCTAGACCAGCTCGGCGTCAAGCGCTCGCAGGCGGAGGCGCAGCGCAAGCCGCTCGCGGTCCAGCTGCCCGGGCAGAGCCGCAAGCTGAGCGTCTACTTCGACGCCGCAATGAAGCTCGAGGCTCCTCAAGGCGACATGCGCCTGAGCGCCGGCACGCATCTCGTCTCGCTAGCCCGCGGCCGGGGCATGGTCACCGTCGCGACCAGCCTGCGCTTCGCGCGCAACCCCGGCTGGGACGATCACTTCGCCAAGCTGCGTCGCCGCCCGGCGAGGTCCATCGGCGCCGGCGATCACGCGGAGCTCCTCCTGCACGTGCTGTCGCTCACGCCGGGGCGCGAGCTCCTGGTCTACTTCCAGCCCGAGCGCCTGTCGCTGTGGGGATTCCTGAAGGAGAACGCCGCCGCCGCCCTCGCCGCCGGCGGCCTGCTGCTCGCGCTCTGGATCTGGAGCATCGTGCCGCGCTTCGGGCCGGTGGCGCCAGACGCGCCGCCGGGGCGCCGCCGCCTGCTCGACCACCTGCGCGCGAGCGGGCGCTACTACTGGGTGAAGGGCTTGCGCGCGCGGCTGGTAACCGCCGCGCGCGATGCGGCGCTTCGCCGCATCACCCGCGCGCA
>DATBSZ010000072.1:0-23915 GCA_036559525.1 Burkholderiales bacterium | reverse complement strand
CGCCGCGCGGGCTGAACACGCGCTCCTTGGCGCGGATCGACTCCTCGTCGCGCCGGATGCCGGCGATGACCCCCTGGAAGGCGAATTCCTTCATCACGTTCTTCAAGCCGAGGGTCTTGCGCGCTGCCGAGCGCGCCGCGGGCGGCAGGGTCGGGTCGACCTCCTCGACCGGCGGGCAGGGGCGCACGATCAGGTTCAGGCCCCATTCCTTCGCATAGCGGCTGCGGAAAGCGTACATCTCGGGGAATTTCTTGCCGGTATCGACGTGCAGCACCGGGAACGGCACGTGGCCGAAGAACGCCTTCTTCGCGAGCCACACCATCGTGTTCGAGTCCTTGCCGAGCGACCACAGCATCGCCAGCTTCTCGATGCGGTTGAACGCTTCGCGCAGGATGTAGACGCTCTCGCTTTCGAGCTGATCCAGATAGTTCATGAAGGCCAGTCTAGTGGCGGCCCGTTACCCGCGCGTGGTGACGAAGTAGCGCAGATGGAACAGCGCCGTGCGCCAGAATCCCCAGCCGCTGCGGTCGGCGCGCGCGAGGTGCCAGGCGTCCCTGAGCTGGGCGAGGCGCATTTCCACGCCCGACAGCCGCCGGGGCCGCCGCGGCGGCAGCTCCAGCGCGTAGCCGCACTCGAGCAGCACCGGGCCCGCGATCTCCTCGACCCGCGCGAGCGTGCGCGCCGGCATCTTCTTGCGAAACTTGCCGTGGTTGTCGGCGACCACGCGCTGCGCGCCGCGGGCGTCGCCCAGGTTCTCCGTGGAGCGGGCGAGCTCCAGCATCGCGGGCTCGAACTCGACGCCGAGGAACGCGCACAGGCGCCGCAGCTCGGCCTCGGTGCCGGCGAGCAGGCCCTCGTAGCGAAGCTCGAGGTAGTCGCCGCCGAGCGACGCCCCGTCCGCCCGCGCCTTGCGCACATCGTCGGCCCAGCGCTGCGCAGCGCGCAGCATGTCCTTGCCCCAGGCCTCGTGCGTCGACAGGCAATAGTCGCGCACATCGCGCACGATATGCAGCACCTTTGCCGCCGGATAGAGCGCCTTGAGCAGAGGCAGATCGTCGATGTACGAGGGCGACTTGTCGCCCCAGATACGGCCGCTGCCGCGCGGAACGCCGGCATCCGTGCGCACCAGCGCCTCGAACACTCCAGCGGCGGAGAAATCGGCGCACGCCGCGTGCCAGCGGGCCGCGTCGATCAGACGGCCGCGTTCGGCCTGGTAGCGGAAGTAGCTGTGGCGCAGCATCTCCGCATAGAACGCATCGAAGCGCTCGCGCCGCCGCAGGTCGCCGAAGCGGCCGAAGCGGCGCGCCAGCCAGGGAAGGAACTCGGTTTCGAGGCCGGTTACGCCAAGCCGCGGATGCCGTTCCAGCAACCCGCACAGCAGCTTCGTGCCCGAGCGCGGCATGCCCACGACGAAGAGCGGTCCGGCGAAGCTCATTTGGTTGCGGCAACGCGCAGGCCCAGCAGGGCCCGCGCCGGGGGGTTGTCGGCGAGGCGCTTTCGCAGCCGCTGCGGCAGGCGCTCGAGAAGCGCCTCGAACAGCGCCACCGCAGCGTAGGGGCAGCGGACGAATCGCCCGCCGCCCCCGGCGTAGAAGCGCACCTCGGAAAAGCCGGCTTCGAGCAGCAGCCGCCTCAACTCGTGCGCCGCGTATTCGCGCAGGTGCAGCCCGGTCGCCACGGCGTCGAAGTGAGCCGAGACGTCGCGCGGCCCGTACAGCCGGTTCGGGGTAATGCAAAGGTAGGTCCCGCCGGGGGCCAGGCTGCGATGGATCCCGCGCAGCTGCTCGTCGGCGTCCTCGGGGTGGAGATGCTCCATCAACTGATTGCTGAGGGCGACATCCACGACACCGGGGGCAACCGGGACGCGGGCGCCCTCGGTCAGCAGAAGCTCGAAGTTCGGCGGCCGGCGCGCGCCCCGCGTGATCTGGTCCGACACATCCAGCGCGTAGACGCGGCTCGCGAACGCCGCGGCCCGCAGGGCAAGCGCGCAATCGCCGGCGCCGATCTCCATGAACGTCTTGCCGGGAGCAAGGTAGCGTCGCAGAAATCGAAGCTGCTGCTCGACGCTGCGCCGCCGTCGCCCGGCTTGTTCCGGTTCCTGCGCCGCGCGCAGCTGGGGATGGTGCGGCACGCGGCGGAACAGCTCGTCGTACACCTCCCGGTAGAGGCGCGGCCGCTCCGCCCGCGGCGCGCGCCGCAGCCGCTCGGCAAGCTCGCGCTCGATGAGGTAGTGCTCCAGTACCTGCGCCGCGGTGCGGGTCTCGACCACGCGGCTCAGGTCGCAGGCTGCTGGCGCGGCGCGGGGTTCCACAGCGCGGCGTACGCGGCGAGCAGCTTGGGCGCCTCGTAGCGCCACTCGAGCTCTTCGCGCACCCGCCGCCGGCCGAAAGCGCCCATCGCCTTGCGCTTCTCGGGATCGTCGATCAGGGCGACGATCTTCTCGGCGAAGTCCACCGGATCGTTGCGCTTCGCGTAGAGCGAGGCGTCCTGGGCCGAGAAGCGTCCCTCGGTCAGCTCGAACTGCACGATCGGCTTGCCGAGCGCCATGTACTCCATGATCTTGTTCATGGTCGAGATGTCGTTCATCGCGTTCGCCACGTCGGGGTTCACGCACACGTCCGCCGTGTTCAGAATCGCGAGCAGCTCGGCGTCGGGGACGCGGCCGGTGAAGGTCACGTAGTCCTCGACGCCGAGGGAGATGGCAAGGGCCTGCATCTCCTCGAGCGAGGTGCCGCCGCCGACCAGGCCGAAATGAATATCTTTTCTTTGAAAATCGAAAACCAGAGTTCGTACCGCTTGCAGAAGCAGATCGATGCCTTCCTGCCGCCCCATCACGCCGACATAGCCGACGAGGTAGCGCTTTCCACGCTTCAACGAGGGAACGGGAAGGCCCTGCTTGAGGCGCTCGAGGCTCGGGCCGCTGCGTACCACGAACACGCGTTCCGGCGGCATGCCGCCGCGCTCGATGGCGATGCGGCGGTAGGACTCGTTGGTGGCGATCGACACGTCGGCGAAACGGAAGGTCATGCGCTCGAGCAGGCACATCGCCTTCCAGAACAGGTCGCGGCGGCCGAACTTGGCCTCGTAGAGCTCCGGGTTGGCGTCGTGGTGGTCGAACACGAACTTGCGGCCGAACAGCTTGAAGAAGTTGCCGATCAGGAAGAAGAGATCCGGCGGGTTGCAGGCGTGGATCACGTCGAAGCCGCGGCCGAAGAACACCCTCAGGCTGAGAAGAAAGGTCCCGGACAGGGCGACGAAATACTCGAGCGCATAGCCGATCGCGCCCTCGGCCTCCGTCGGCAGGTCGTAGCGCCAGATGTCGATGCCCTCGACCGCCTCGTATTTCTTCTCGTAGCCGCGGCCGGTCGGGCAGATGATGGACACCGTGTAGCCGGCGTCGCGCAGCGTGGTGGCCTCCTGCCACACCCGCCGGTCGAACGGGCTCGGCAGGTTTTCGACCAGGATCAGGACGCGCCGGGGCATGAGGCGGTTCGCTACTTGATGGCGGCGATGCGCGCCGACTTCATGAAGCGGGAAAGCAGCGGCATCCGCACCGCGCAAAACCCTGCCGCGAGCATGCGGCGCCGCGTCTCCTGGGGAGAGGCGGTCTCGCAAAGGTACTCGCCGCCGTCGGCCAGGGCTCGGCGCACGTTGCGCAGGTGCCCGGTCGCGTCGTCCGGATGCAGGTGGTCCATGAAGGCGCCGCTCCAGGCGATGTCGACGGCCGCCTCCGGCACCGGGATGCGCACCCCGTCGCACAGCACGAGTTTCAGGTTCAACGGCGCAGCCACGCTCTGCAGGAAGCGACCGGAGACATCGATCGCGTAGACCCGCTCGACGTACCCCGCGGCACGCACGGCGAACGAGCAGTCGGCGCCGCCGATCTCCATGAACACCGTGCGCGGCGTGAAGCGGCGCTCGAGAAAGCCGAATTCCCTCTTGCTCTTGGCAAAAGCAAAACGAACCGGCGGACGAAGCGCTACCAGCATAGGCCCTCGTACACGCCGGCGATGCTGCGCGACTGCGACACGCGCACGAAGTCGATGATGGTCTGGCCTTCGGAGATGCGCTGGGGGACGTCGCCGAACTCGGGCGCGCCGTTCCCGATCACGATGGTGCGGGCGTGGCCGAGCACTTCGTCGATCGTCGGCACCATCAGGCGCGAGAGATGCGGGATCTTGTTCAGGATGTAGTCGCGGTTGGCGCCGTGCAGGCACGCGAGGCTCACGTTGCGGTCATAGACGCGCACCTCGTAGCCCTTGCCGATGAGCCGCTCGGTGAGCTCGACCATCGGGCTCTCGCGCAGGTCGTCGGTGCCGGCCTTGAAGCTGATGCCGAGTATTCCAATCTCCCGGTGGCCCTTCTCGATCACGGCCTGCACGCCGCGCTCGATCTGCAGCTGGTTGGATGGCAGCACCGAAGAGAGGATCGGCAGCGCCACGTCGAGGGTCTTCGCCTTGTAGAGCAGCGCGCGCAGGTCCTTCGGCAGGCACGAGCCGCCGAAGGCGAAGCCGGGCTTCAGGTAATAGGGCGAAAGGTTGAGCTTCTGGTCCTGGCAGAAGATCTCCATCACGCGGTGCGCGTCGACCTGCACCGCCTTGCACAGGCTGCCGACTTCGTTGGCGAAGCCGACCTTGAGCGCGTGCCACGCGTTGTCGGCGTACTTGACCATCTCCGCGGTCTCGATGTCGGTGCGGATCATCGGCCCGGGCATCTTCGAGTACACCGCGGCGAGCAGGTCGCCGCTCGCGCGGTTGACCTCGCCGATCACGGTCTTCGGCGGATGGTAGTAGTCGTGCACCGCGGTGCCTTCGCGCAGGAATTCGGGATTGATGCACAGGCCGAATTCCTCTCCGGCCCGTTTACCGGAACATTTTTCGAGGAGAGGCGTGACAACCTCGCGCATCGTCCCCGGCAGCATGGTGCTGCGCATCACGATCACCGGCGCGCCGGGATGCGTCTGGATCGCCTCGCCGATCTGCTCGCACACGCGCTTCACGAACTTGAGATCGATGCCGCCGTTCGCCTGGCTCGGCGTGCCGACGCACACCAGCGCGAGATCGGTGTGGCGCACGGCGTGCGACACCTCGGCGGTGGCGCTGAGCCGCCCCGCCGCCACCTGCTCCTGGATGATGCCGCCGATGTCCTTCTCGATGATCGGCGAGCGCCCGGCGTTGATGAGATCCACCTTGGCGCGCTCCGGATCGACGCCGATCACTTCATGACCGTCCTTCGCAAGGCATCCCGCGGATACGGCGCCGACGTATCCGAGCCCCAACACGCAGATTTTCATTCAGCGAGGATGCGGGATTTCTCTTGAAGCGGACGCCGGGGCAGCGCGCTTGCGCGTAGTCCGGCTGGTAATGCGCCGGTCGGCTTATTGCGTGACGGCGATCTCCGTGCGCAGGCGCGCCGCGCTCGAAAGGCGCGCGCGCCACACGATGGCCGAGGTGGGCGCGCGCTGGTCGAAGCTGCGCGACACCCAGCCCATGATCGGCGCGACGCTGCCCCGCTGCACGCTCGCGGTGGCGCCGTCGATGGCGGGGAGAAGGATCCTGATCGAATGCTCTCCCTGGCTGACGAGGTAGCCGCCGGGCACGGCGTCGACGCGGCAGTGCTCGCTGCAATGGAACAGGAGCTCGACGTCGTGCTCCTCGCCCATCTCGAGCGTGTCCTCGATCACCACCTGGCGCGCCTTCTTGTGGAGCTGGATCAGCCGCCGGTGCTTCACCGGGTCGTCCAGGCGCATGTAGCCGTCGTGCCAGCCCTCGAAGCTGTCCTGGTCGGTCGACGACAGCCACAGGCTGCAGCCGGCGCGCGCCTTCTTGAGCCACATGAAGTTGCCGCCGGACACCGACTGCTCGAGGCCGTCGATGCGCACCGTGTTGTGCGCGGCGGTACCGCGGAAGTACTGCCGCCAGCGCTCCTGGGTGTGATAGGCGTAGGTCCCGGGGTCGATCAGGAACTCGCGCCCGCCGGCCGACAACGTGAACGAAAGCGCATCCGCGTGCCCATGCGCGGCGATCGAGCGGTAGCCGAGCGGCCCGGCGTCGGCCACCACGCGGATCTCCTGCGGCGTCTCGAACGCGCAGCCGAGCACGAAGGTGCCGCCCTCGGGAAACGCCTGGCGCAGCGGCAGCCGCGTCTTCTCGGCGTCGAGGCGCTCGAACTCGGCGTCGGCAGCGGCGCCGACGAGCCAGCGCGCGCGGTCGTCGAGCTTGCGCGCCTTGAGCTTGAAGTCGCCGCGCTTGAAGAGGATCGCTCCAAGGGCGAGCAGCGACGAATAGGGAAGCTTTTCCAGCGACAGCTTCGCCACGAATCCGTCATCGGCATCGCCGATCATCGGCACGTTGCCGCCGGCATCCATGATCGAGGCGAGGAAGTCCATCATCGCTTCGATGCGCGATTCGTAGTCGGCCGAGAACCACTGGCCGTTCGCCTTCCCGGCGAGCAGCGCGGTCACCATGAAATCGAGCACGAACTGCTGGTACCAGACCGCCTGCTCGCGGTTGACGCCGTCGGGCGCGTTCTGCTTCAGCGCCTCGCGCTCGAGGATCAGCTTGCCGGTGGCGGCCCAGCCGCGCGCCGCCGGCCAGTGCGGCCAGGCGAGCCCGGCAATGAACAGGCCCGTCGCCTCGCCGATCAGGTGGTTGTTGGCCGACGAGTGCAGCGACAGCCAGCCGCGGATGAACCGCGCGTGCTGGTAGACGGACTTCAGCCAACGATCTCGAAAAGCTCCACCCTCCAGGGTGTTGAATTCCTTCGCTTGCGAACCCCCTATTAGCTGCCACACGGCAGCCCAGTTGATGAGCCGCAGCGCGGCCTCCAGCGAGCTCGCCCAGTTCGGACCATAGCCGTAGGGACAGGCGAGGAACCAGCTATCGAGATGCTCGGTGATCGCCTGCAGATAGGCGGGCTTCTGCGTCAGCGCGTACGCCTGCGCGAGGGTGACCAGGTGCTGGTGGCGGTTCGGCTCCCAGAGGTACTTGATGTCGCCGACGAGGTCGGCGTCGCGGTAGTCGAGCTCCTTGCCGAAGGCGAGCGGCGCCTCGATGCCGGTCTTCGGATCGCGGTTCCAGCGCGGCGGCGAGCCGACCTGCACCCCGCGCAGGGTAAACACGTCGAGCCAGCCCTCGGCGATGCGGTCGGCCGCGGCGACGTAGGGCTTGGGGTCGATCCCGGGCTCGCACCGGTGCCACGGATTCGAAAACGCCGCCAGATCCGGCTCGGGCACGCGGCGCGCGCCGAAGAGGCCCGAGCGCTCGGCACGCGCCTGCAGCGCGCGCAGCACGCGGTTGGCCACCTCCGCCGGCGTCATGCAGCGCAGCCGGTTGAGGCGCCAGGCGAGCTTGCGCCTCAGGCCGGGCGACAGGCCCGGTGCCAGATTTCGAGGTTCAGAAGCGTCCACAGGATCTCTTCATGGTTGCGCCGACCGGCAAGGTGCTGGTCGAGCAGGCGGTCGAGGACCGCGGTGTCGTAGTAGTCGCGCGTCAGCGAGCCCGCGCCGCGCAAATGATCCAGCAAGAACTCGCGCAGCTCGCTACGCAGCCATGCGCCGACCGGAATGCGGAAGCCGGCCTTGCGGGGCGCCAGGCCTGCCAGCAGCGGCCTTGCCGCCTGGCGCAGGATCCACTTGGTGGCGAGGCCGCGCACGCGCAGCTCGTCGGGCAGCGTGGAGACGAACTCCACCAGGCGATGGTCGAGGAACGGCGCGCGCGCCTCGAGCGACGCCGCCATCGTCATGCGGTCGGTGCGCTCGAGCACGTTGTCGGGCAGCCAGCTCGACTGGTCGAAATACAACGCGCGCCGCAGGCTGCTCGCGCGCGGATCGCCGTCGAAGGGAGGTTTGTCTTTGGAAGCGGGACCCGAGGGAGTTTTTCCGAGCAAGGTATTTCGTTCAACACCTATCCAGCGCACGTAGCGCTCGCGCCAGTCGCTGGTGCGCAGGCTGGCGAGCGCGGTGCGCAGCCGCGGCCGGCTACTGGCGAGCGGCGCCGCCAGCATCAGGAGCGTCGGCAAGCTGCGCAATCCCCAGCCGTAGCGCTCGGCGACGTAGCGGCGGTAGCCCCCGAGGACCTCGTCGGCGCCGTCGCCGGTCAGCACCGCGCGCGCGCCGCCGTGGCGGGCCACCTCCGCGGCGATGAAGTAGAGCGCGACGTCGGCCGGGCGGGAGACCGGCGCGTCGCGCTCGGCCACCACCTGCGGCAGCCGCGCGATCACCTCGCGCGGCGAGAGCACGATCTCGTGATGCTCGGTGCCGAACTGCTTCGCCACCCGCGCGGCCGGCGCAAGCTCACTCTGAGTGTCGTCGGCGAAGCCGGCCGAGAACGTGGTGACCTTCTGATGCTTGGCTGCGAGGGCGACGAGCGCGGCGGAATCGATTCCGCCCGAGAGCAGGACGCCGGCGGGAAGCCGCTGCCGGACCGCTTCGTCCAGCTTTTCGGTGAACTCGGCCACGGGATCGGCAGAGTCGCGGATTCCCTGGGGTTGCTTGTCGGGAGAGACCCAATAGCGAACCTCGCGCAGCCTGCCGAACTGCCACAGCGAATAGCTGCCAGGCGCGAGCTTGCGGATGCCGGCGAGCAGCGTGCGCGGGCCGGGCACGTAGCGGTAGGCGAGGTAGTCGCGCACCGCGTTCGGGTCGGGCCGCGCGCTGACCCCGGGGCTCTTGACCAGCGCCTTCACCTGCGAGGCGAAGTGCAGCACCCCGCCCTGCTCGCAGACGTACAGCGGCTTCTCGCCGAAGCGGTCGCGCGCCAGCATCAGGCGCTCCTTGCGCGCGTCCCACAGCGCGAACGCGAAAGCGCCGCGCAAGTGGCGCACGGCTTCCTTGTCCCAGCGCTCGTAGGCCTGCACCAGCGTCTGCGCCGGGGATTCGCCTCCGAAGGCATGACCGCCGTCGAGGATCACCGCGATTCCGGCGTCCTCGGCGTAGTGCGCCTGACCGAGCACCACCCGGTGCCCGGATTCGGCCTGGAACGTGAAGATCCCCCCGACGTCGCCGCCGCGGTGCACGAGCGTCTCGAGCGGCGGCAGCAGAGCGGCCGCGTCGGGTGCGTTGCGCCCCGCTACCCAGCCTGCGATGGCGCCCACGATTTTCTTTCGAGCTTGTGGTACAGCATGGTGAAGTCGTCGGCGAGCCGCTCGATCGAATAGGACGCGGCTACCCGCTCGCGGCAGGCGGCGCTCATGCGCGCGAGCCGCGTGCGGTCGGCGGCCAGCGCGGCGATCGCCCGCGCGACCGCTTCCGGGTCGCGCGGCGGCACGAAAAGCCCGTGCAGCCCTTCGGTAATCACGTCCGGAATCGCGGCGACGCGGGTCGTGATCGGCGCGAGGCCGGCCGCCATCCCTTCCAGCAGCACGTACGGCAGGCCCTCGCGGTGGTAAGTCGGAAACAGGAGCACGTCGGCCTCGCCGAGCAGCCTTGCCTTGCGCTCGCCGAACGCCGGCCCGGCGAACGACACCCGCTCGGCGAGCCCGAGGCGTTCGACCCTTTCCTGCAAACCCGAAAGCGCCGGCCCGTCGCCCGCGATGACCAGGCTCGCCGCGACGCCTTGCCGCCGCGCCAGGGCGAGCCCCTCCACCATCTCGAATACGCCCTTCTCCTTCACCAGCCGGCCGATATGAATCAGCCCGAGGGGTGCGCGCGGGTCCGGCGCCGGGCGCCGGTGCCGCTGGAACGGGGTGCAATCGATGGCGTTCGGCACCAGCGCGACGCTCTGCTCGGGAACGATCGCGCGCGTCTCCTCCAGCTCGCAGCGCGACAGCACCACGATGACATCCGGCCATCTGAGCGTCGCGCGCAACACCGGCTTGTAGAAGTCCTGCAGCGTGCCGCCGTGAATCTGGTACACCACGCGCGCGCCGCAGAGCTTCGCCGCCGCCACGTACGCCAGGTCGCGCCAGTAGGAGCGGGTGTTGAGCGAGGTGTTGACATGGACGATCGCGGCGCGGGTGCGCAGGATGGCGGCGGCGAGCAGGAACGGGCTCGCCGCCATGCGCGCCAGCAGGCCGATCCGGCCTTCCGTCCTGCCTTCGCTGCCCACCTGGAACTGCGCCAGGTCGAAGCGGCGCGCCAGCGCCGAGCCGAACAGCAGGTTGAGGTGCGTCGACACGCCGCTGATCGCGCCGCGGTCGGGCCCGAGGAGCAGGACGACCGGCTGCTTCATGCCGCGCGCCTGAGATCGGCGACGCGCGCCGGAATCTCGGCCTCGAGCGCGTGCACGCCGAGCGAGGCGTAGATCTCCTCGAGCCTGGGCAGCGCGCGCTCGGGGGCAAAGCGCAAGCGCGCGGTCTCGCGCGCGGCCGCTCCGATGCGCTCGCCCAGCCCGCTGTCGGCAAGCAGCCTGCGCAGCGCACGCTCCAGGCTCGCCTTGTCGCCCGGCGCGACGAGCAAGCCGCTCACGCCGTCCGCCACGACCTCCGGGATGCCGCCGACGGCGGAAACGACCGGCGGCACGCCGGCCGCCATCGCCTCGAGCAGGCTGATCGGCAGCGCTTCTTCGTAGGACGGCAGCGCGAACACCGCCGCCGCCTCGAACAGCGCACGTTTGCCGGAAGGGCCGACCCAGCCGGTGAACTTCACCGCGTCGGCGATGCCCAGGCGCTCGGCATAGTGCGCGACGCCGAGGCGGTCGCCGTCGCCGGCGCAGACCAGGCGCACGTCGGGGACCACGGCACGCACCGCGGCGAGCGCGTCGAGCAGGTCGAGGACGCCCTTGGCGGGCTCCATGCGCCCGAGGAACAGGACCAGGTTCGAGCGCGACGGCGGCACCGCGCCTTCGGCAGCCGGCGCGCAGGCCACCGGGTTGGGGAGGCACACCGCATGCGCGCCGCGCGCGACGCTGCGCACCCAGGCGCGCAGCGACTCGGACGGAATCACCACGTACGCCGCGCGCTCCAGCAGGAAGCGCATGAGCGCGTCGCCGTGCGAGCGCTCGAAACCGGCGCCGTGGAGCTGGAGCACCAGCGGGCTGCGCGCCGCGAGCACGGCGGCTACGACCGCAGCGTCGCGCGCCGGGCTGCCGCGCGCGCTCATGTGCACGTGGACCGGCATGCGCCCGTGCCGGGCGCGGAGCAGCGCGAAGCGCCGCAGCGCATCGAGCGTCAAGGTCGCGTTGCGCGCCGCACCGCCGTCGCCGTGCGTCGGCAGATAGTCGATCGCCCAGCGCTTGAACAGGCCGTGCGCGCGGTAGGACTCGACCACGGCGGCGATGCTGCCGCGGGTTTCGGGCGCAGCGCCCAGCATTACCAGTCGGGAATAGGAGGAGCTCATCGGGTCGCCTGTAGGCTGATCATCCGGCGATTATCTCGGCCGGACGTGATGAAACAGCGCTCGCCGCCTAGGCAAACCGGCGGCGTCGCCCGTGCGCTACAGGCGCCATACGCTGAGGCCCTCGCGCCGGAACGCCTCGGCGTCGAGGACCGACTTCACGTCGATCACGCAGCCGCCGCGCACGATTTTCTTCATCAGCTCGGCGTGCGGAAGGCGCAGGAACCCCTGGTGCGCCACGGCGACGATCAGGGCGTCGGCGGCGGGGAGGCTTTCCCAGTCGGCGAGCTTCAGCCCGTATTCGCGCAGCGCCTCGTCGGGGCCGGCCAGCGGGTCGTGCACGAACGTCTCGACGCCGAACTCGTGCAGCTCGCGCACGATGTCGATCACCTTGGAGTTGCGGATGTCGGGCACGTCCTCCTTGAAGGTGAGGCCGAGCACGTTGACGCGCGCGCCCTTGATGTTGCGCCCGGCGTGGATCATCTGCTGCACGGTCTTGCGCGCGATGTGGCTGCCCATGCCGTCGTTGATGCGCCGCCCGGCGAGGATCACCTCGGGGTGGTAGCCGGCGAGCTCGGCCTTGTGCGTGAGGTAGTACGGATCGACGCCGATGCAGTGGCCGCCGACCAGGCCCGGCCGGAACGGCAGGAAGTTCCATTTGGTGCCCGCGGCCTTGAGCACCTCCTGGGTGTCGATGCCGAGCTTCTCGAAGATGATGGCGAGCTCGTTGACGAAGGCGATGTTCAGGTCGCGCTGGGTGTTCTCGATCACCTTGGCGGCCTCGGCGACGCGGATCGAGGGCGCGCGGTACACGCCCGCGGTCACCACCGAGCCGTAGAGCGCGGCGACTTTTTCGAGCGTGGCTTCGTCGTCGCCCGAGACTATTTTTTTTATTCTGACAAAGCTGTGCTCCTTGTCCCCGGGATTGATCCGCTCGGGCGAGTAGCCGACGTGGAAGTCCTGGCGCCAGCGCATGCCCGAGTGGCGCTCGAGGATCGGCACGCAGATTTCTTCGGTGCAGCCGGGGTACACGGTCGACTCGTAGATCACCGTCGCGCCCTGCTTCAGGTGGCGGCCGACGGTCTCGCTCGCCGACTGCAGCGGCCGCAGGTCGGGCTGGCGCGCGGCGTTGATCGGCGTCGGCACCGCGACGATGATGAAATCGGCATCCTGCAAGCTCCCGGGATGCGCTGTGGGGCGGAAATGCTTCGCTTCAGAAAGTTCTGCGCCCGAGACCTCGCCCGTGACGTCGACCCCGTGCTTGAGGTTCTCGACGCGCTTCTGCGACAGGTCGTAGCCGATGGTCCGGCGCTGCCTGCCGAAGGCCACCGCTACCGGCAGGCCGACGTAGCCCAGGCCGAGGACGGCGACCGTGGGAAGCGCCGCCTGGTTTTCAATGTCAATTTTTTCGAGAACCTCAGACATTGGCGACCTTCCTCTCCTCGCGCGGCGCGAGGCTCGCCACGTACCAGTTCATGGTGCTCTCCAGGCCGTCCATGATCCGCATCGTCGGCTCGTAGCCGAGCAGGCGCTGCGCCTTTCCGATGTCGGCGCGCGAGAGCAGGATGTCGCCGCGCCGCGGCTCGCGGTACACCGGGCGCACCGCCTTCAGGTGCGGCAGGCGCCGGCCCAGCAGCGTGCGGATGATCTCGAACAGCTCGCTGAGCGAGGTCATCTCGCCGTGCGCAACGTTGTAGGCCTGGTCGATCGCCGCCGGGTCGTCGGTGATTGCGGCGCGCAGGTTCATCTGCACCACGTTGTCGACGTGGCAGAAGTCGCGCGCGCAGCTGCCGTCGCCGTTGATGTAGGCGGAGCGGCCGCGCAGCAGCGCGCCGATCCAGGCCGGGATCACCGAGGCGTAGGCGCCGTCGGGGTCCTGGCGCGGGCCGAACACGTTGAAGTAGCGCAGCCCGATCCACTGGAAGCCGTAGCAGGCGGCGAACACGTCGGCGTAGAGCTCGTTGATGTGCTTCGAAAGACCGTACGGCGAGGCGGCGCGGCCGATGCGCTGCTCCACCTTGGGCAGCAGCGGGTCGTCGCCGAACACCGCGCTCGAGCTCGCGAACACGAGGCGCGGGATGCCGGCGTCGCGCGTCGCGACCAGCATGTTGAGGAACCCGTTCACGTTGTTGTCGTGCGTCGCGAGCGGACGCTCGATCGAGCGCGGCACGCTGCCGAGCGCCGCCTGGTGCAGCACGACGTCGACGCCGCGGCAGGCTTCGCGGCAGGTCTCGAGCGAGCGGATGTCGCCTTCGATGAGGCGCATGCCGTCCTGCAGGTTCTCGCGCTTGCCGGTCGAGAAGTTGTCGAGCCCGACGACGTTCTGGTCGAGCTTCAGCAATGCCTCGGCCAGGTTCGACCCGATGAAGCCGGCCGCCCCGGTGACGAGCCAGGTGCGGCGGCGGCTCTTAATACGCTGTTGCGCTTCTTCGTAGGTTTTCACGTTCGCTCCTTTTCAAGACCAGCTGCTGCAGCAGCGTTTCGTAACGGTCCACCATGGCGCGCTCGGAAAAGCGTGCCTCCACTGTTTCGCGCGCCGCGGCGCCCGTGCGGCGGCGCAGATCCGCTGCGTGCAGCGCGGCCAGCCGATCGACCAGGGCGCGGGTATCGCCGACCGGAAAAAGAAAGCCCTCGCTCCCCGAGCGCACCATCTCCGCCGCGCCCCCGACCTCGGAGAGGACCACCGGCCGGCCGATCGCCATCGCCTCGAGCGCGGCGAGCGAGAACGTCTCGGTCGTGC
The DNA here is from genome assembly GCA_036559525.1 of Burkholderiales bacterium. GTDB lineage: Bacteria > Pseudomonadota > Gammaproteobacteria > Burkholderiales > SG8-39 > SCGC-AG-212-J23. The sequence goes on along the minus strand of DATBSZ010000072.1, from coordinate 9,904 downwards.
TGCACAGGGCAACGACGTCGGCCGCTGCCAGCAGCGGCCGCACGTCATGCTGGAATCCCGCGATCAGCACCGCGGCGGCGACGCCGAGCGCGCGAGCGCGCGCCTCGATCGCGGCGCGCATCGGACCGTCGCCGATGAACAGGGCGCGCGGCGCCAGGCCGCGCGCGCGCAGGCCGGCGAGCGCCTCGATGAGCTGCAGCGGGTTCTTCTCGGAGCGCAGCACCGCGCACATGCCGATCACGTAGTCGTCGTCGGCGAACCCGAGCACGCGGCGCATCCGCGCGCTCACCTCCGGGCCGGGCGAGCGCCAGTACTGCGGGTCGACGCCGTTGTGGATCACCTCGTTGGAGCGCCCCGAGACCAGGCGCCGCTGCCAGTGGCGGCGCTGCGCCTCGCACACGAATACCAGGCTATCGGCGCTCCAGAAGAACGGCCGGTAATAGAGCATCTGCAGCCATGCTTTCGCGCTCACGAGCAGCGTGGTGTGGAAGGTGACCACGAGCGGCGCGCTCACCCCCGATTGCCGCAGCGCGAGCGACGCGTACAGCATCGCGTAGGGATTGGCCGCGACCACGGCCGAAGGCCTTAGTTTCTTGATGAGAGCCGCGAGATGTTGCAAAGCCGCGAGGTCGAGGTAGCGCCGGGCGTGCAGGCACGTGGCGCCCGCCGCGCCCTTCAGGCGATCGAGCTGGCTCACGTCGTCGCGCACGTAGGCGGCGTGGCACTCGTGGCCGCGCTGAGCGAGCCGGTTGAGGAGCGTGATCGTGTGGCGCTCGGCGCCGCCGTGCACCAGCGAGCCGGTGATGAAGAGCAGCCTCATTTGATCGCTCTCCACAGCGGCACGTAAGCGAGCGCAAGGACGGTGGCGCCCGCGGCGAGACGGACCATCGGAAGCGCGGCGCCGAGGAAGCGCTGCACCAGCAGCCAGGAGACCAGGCCGCACGCCGCCGCGAGGGCCAGGGTGCGGAGGAGCGGGCCCCACTTCTGCAGCTCGCGCAGCGCGATGCCGGTATGGCGCGCGATGCGCCGCAGGAGCAGCGCGCGGTCGAGGTAGATCGCCGCCACGCTGCCCAGGGCCGCGCCGGCGAGCCCGAGATACTGCGCGGCGCTCCAGCTCAGCGCGACCGAGACCGCGAGGGCGAGCGCAGTGATGCGCAACGCGAACGGCCCCTGGCGCAGCAGCAGCACGACGCTGCCGACCTCGATCACCATCGCCAGCATGCCGACGATGTAGACGCGCATCACCGGCGCAGCCTCGAGGTAGGCGGCGGTGTAGACCACCGTGATGATGTCCTCGGCGAAGGCGAAGGCGAAGGCGAGCAGCGGGTAGAGCAGCGTGCCCACCATGATGTTGGCGCGGCTGTTCATCGTCATCATGCCGCGCACGTCGCCGCCGGCCTGCATGCGGCTCATGGTGGGCATGAAAGCCTCCATCACCGAGTGGCGCAGGATCTGCACCACGTGGCCGACGATCGCGGCGACGGAAAAAGCGGCGAAGCTCGAGAGCGCGAACAGGCTCGCCGCGACCCACTGGTCGGTCTGCGCGCGCAGCGAATAGAGCGCGTTCGACACGCCGAACGGCGCGCAGTGCGCGAACTGGTCGGCGAACGCCGCGCGCTCGAGCCACGGCCGGCCCAGCCCGTGGTGCCGGTAGACGTAGTAGAGGAGCAGCGCGAGCTTGAACAGCACGAACGCGAGCAGCATCCACAGGATCGCGCGCAGCTCGCCGGTGAACCAGCCGGCGGCGGCGACCAGCGCCACCCGCAGGATCGCGGTGCTGCCGGTCGCATAGGCCTGCCAGCGGATCCGCTCGTCGATGGTGGGCAGCCAGTCGAGCAGCACCGAGGCTACCCATAGCGCGACGAACGCCGGCACCAGCCAGCCGTAGGCCGCGAGCGGCGCGACCGCCGCCGGCAGCAGCGGGTTCCAGGGCCCGGCCACGGCCGCGCACACCAGCCCCGAGACGGCGAGGAACAGCATCGTCTGGTGGATGTAGAGGCGCTTGCCGCGCGCGTCCGAGCGCGGCACGAAGTAGAACAGGCCGCCGGCCATGTTGAGCGTGGCGATGGTCATCACCGTGCCCACCACCAGCCAGAGCAGGCGGTACTGGCCGAAGGTGGCCGCGTCGAGGCAGCGCGTCAGGACGACCGGCAGCAGGAAATGCGTCGCGTGATCGAACGCCTTCACCGCGCCGAGCGAGAGCGCGCGGCGCTTCAGCCGGTTCCACGAGATCGCCCTGACCGCGGTGTTCATAGGCCGTCGAACACCTGCGCGTAGCGCCGGAGCGTCTCGGCTGAGGAGTGCTGGCGCCCGAAATACTCGAGGCAGCGCGCGCCGAGCGAAGGATCCGAGAATGCAGCCTCGATGCCTTCCGCGAGCTGGTCCACGGCCGGGGCCACGCGGTGCACGCTCGCCCCCACGTCGACGGTGGCGACGGTCGGCACGCCGCGCGCCCAGGCCTGCAGGAAGGTGTTCGGCATGCCCTCGTAAGTGGAGGTGTTCACCAGCACCGCGGCGCGGTCGAACCACGGCTCGACCTGCGCGAGCGGCAGAAAACCGGTCAGCGTGACGTTCGGAGCCGCCGCCGCCTGCGCCCGGATGCGCTCGTAGAACGCCTCGGAGCCCTGCCGCGGGCCGCCGATGAGGACGAAGCGCCGCTGCGGCAGGCGAGCGGCCAGCTCGAGGAGAAGCTCCGGCCGCTTGTTCTCGTGCAGCGTGCCGACCCACAGGACGCAGTCCCGGGCCGCCGCCTGTCGTTTTTGAGGAAGCTCGTAGCAACTCGGTATGACCAGCGCGTCGCGCCCGTAGGTTTCACGGCAGCTCGCGCGCTGCACCTCGTTCTGCGCCACGATGGCGTCCATCGCGGCAAGGCCGCGGCGAAACAGCCAGCGGTCGCGGGCGTGGCGCATCTGGCCGCCCTGCCCGGGAACGAAGTCGCGGTCCGAGGCCCCGGCGTAGATCGCGCGCCTGCCGTGCCGGCGGCAGAACTCGGCGATGACGCCGACCCACGGCGATACCGAGCGGCAATAGTAGATGTCGGCGTCGACCTCGCGCAGCGCACGCCACATCGAGGTGACGCGCGGGTGCAGGAAACGCAGCAGGGGAAGGCCTTGCTTCAGGCCGAAGATCCTGAAGACCTCGATGCCGTCGATGCGGGCGCGCTCCGGCTGGCCGTAATCGAGGCAGACCATCGACACGCGGTGGCCGTGCGAGGCGAAGAGGCGCGCGAGGATGCTTTGCTGGACCTCGGCCCCGCCGACGACGGGGATCGCCGGATCGCCCGAGAGCACCGGCCAGGCGCGCGGGGCGACGAAGCAGAGGTGCTTTCTGGCAGGCAGGGCCGCCGGGCGGGAGCGCTCTGCGCTGCCCGTGCGCACCCTCTCAGCGAGGGGCATCTAGCTCGCGGGCTTCCGGGCAAGCAGGCCGTACATGATGCCGATGGCGATCCACAGCAGCACGTTGTCCGGCTGCGGCCGCAGGCTCCCGCCGGTCATGCACGCCGCCGCGAAGGCGACCAGGGCGGCGCAAGCGCCCTGGAAGAAGCCGCGCATCGCCGGCGTCAGGTACGGATTGCTGCCCAGCGCGCGAAAGCCGTTCCACACGTGCCAGTAGTACGCGAGCAGCAGCGCGAGGCCGATCAGGCCCATGTCGAGCAGGGCTTGCAGGTAGGCGTTGTGCGGATGTCCCGCCAGCCCCACGGCGCCGATCGCCAGCCGGTCCGACCACATGATCGAGTCGAGGCCCTGGCCCCAGAGCGGGCTGTTCAGGGTCTCGGGCAGCAGCGGCAGCCACAGGCCCTCGACGCGCCCGGCGGACACCGTGTCCACGCTGCCGGAGTCGAAGCCGTACATGATGCGCCGGTAGACGGCCCCGGGCGCCAGCGCCGCCGCCACCGCGGTGCCGAGCAGCGCGAGCGCGAGCTTCTTCATGTTGAACTTCCACAGCAGGAAGAGCCCGTTGACCACGAAAAAGCCCAGAAACGCGTTGCGCGAGAACGTGAGGAGGATGCCGAGGGACAGGATGCCGAGCACGATGAACAGCGCCAGCCTGGCGCGCGCGTCCTTGGTTTCCCACCAGGTGAACAGCATCAGCGCGTAGGCGGTGACGAACACGCGGCCGAAGTCGTTGGCGTGCGCGCCGATCTCGTTGAAGAACGCGCGCGCGCGCGGCGAGGCGAGCATCCCCAGCCGGATGTCGGAGATGGCGACGAAGCCGATCATCAGGAGCGCGAGCGCGCACGCGCCGGCGGCGAGCGCGACCACGAAGGCCTCGGGCTTGCGCGCCTTCACCACGGCCGCGGCTACGAGCAGCGCCGCCAGCACGAGGAGCACGGGCTTCACCACCGTCACGCCCAGGTAGCCGCGCCAGGTGGTGAACGCGACGGCCATCCGGTCGAAGAACTCCGGCAGGATGTCGTCGAAGTGCTGGGTGCCCATCACGCCGGCGATCGCGATCGGCACGACGAGCAGCCACAGCACCTGCCACGGCACGAACGGCCCGGCGTGCTCGGCACGCCCGCGCAGAAGGTACGAAAGGAGCGTTCCGCCGAGCAGCAGGTTCATCGGATTGAGGCCGGTGAATCCCATCAGGGCGTGCGGGAAGACCGCGGTCGACGAGATCGGCAGCAGGAGCACCAGCAGGATGGCGCCCACCCGGTAGTCGATCAGGATCGCCACGCAGGCGACGAGCGACAGGCCGACGTAGAGGGCCTGGAGCTCCCCCACCGCCAGCGCGAAACCGCCCGCAACCGCCAGGCCGGCGAGCACCAGCATCGCAAGCAGCGCGCGCGCCGCGCTGGAGGCGTCGAAGCGAAGCGACGAGGACGCGGGCGTCACGGTGCGGCCCGCGCGGAGAGCTGGTGGAAGATCATGTCGTTCGATCCTGGCGGCGATTTCGACCCGGCCGCGCTCGCCGCCCCGATGAGGAGCGCCAAGGCGGCGAGCAGGAGCTTCTGTTTCTTCACCGGCCCGGTCAGTAGGCGTTCATCAGCGAGCCGACCACGCGCGCGCTGGCGTCGCCCAGCTCGCGCATCGCGCGCTCGGTGTCCGCCATGCGGGTCGCGTCCTTGCGCGAGATCATCAGCGCGTCGCCCGCCCTGAAGGTGATGGCGCAGGCATCCGAGTACTCGGTGACCGGCGGCGTGTCGATCAGGATCACGTCGAACTCCGACTGCGCCTTCGCCAGCAGCGCGGCGAAAGCGCCGCGCGAGAGCAGCTCGAGCGGGTTGGGCGGCAGCGGCCCGGCCGGCAGCACGGCGAGCCCGGTGATGCCGGCGACCGGCGCCGCCGCCGAGAGGTCCGAGCGCCCGGAGAGCGCCGAGGACAGGCCGAAGCGGTCGGAGATGTTGAAGATGCTCTGCTGCCGCGGGGCACGAAAATCGGCGTCGATCAGGAGCGTGCGCTGGCCGAGCTGCGAGAACACCACCGCCAGGTTGGCGGCGATGAAGCTGCGGCCCTCGCGCGCGCAGGGGCTGGTGATGGCGAGCGTGCGCCGGCCGGCGCCGGGGTTGAACCAGCGCACCAGGAGCTGGGTGCGCACGCTGCGCAGCTCCTCGACCACCGGGTTGAACGGATCCCAGGCGGCGATCAGCTCCTTGCTCACGCCCTCCGGGCCGGAGACCAGGTACGGGAACTCGTACTGCTTGGCGAGCGCCTCGCGCAAATCGGCGTCGGTGATGAAGTTGAGCTCGATCGCCGCCTCGCCGAAGCGCCAGCCCAGCTCGCGCTGGCGCTTGAGCACCTGCTCGGCATCGGCCGCGGACAGCTTGCCCTCGTCCATCAGGATGGCGCCGAGGTGCCGCCCGGTGTTCGGGCGCGAAACGCTTTCCATCGGCAGTACGTTGTCAGTCGTCTTGGCTAGCATGGGGTTCACCAATCACCAGGGATGTGGAAGGGCGCGAGCGGCGCGCGCGCCGGAAGGAATCGGCGCCGGCAGCAGCCGGCCGCCGGTCGCCTGCCACTTCGACAGCAGGCCGAGCGAGGGCACGGCGAGCCGGGCCTCGAGGTCGGCGCGCGAGCGCACGCGGCGGTCGAGCATCTCGAACACGTACACGATCGCGGCGGCCAGCACTACACCGAGCACCACCGCGAGTCCCGCGATCAGGCCCACCTTGGGATGCACCGGCTTGAGCGGCTCGATCGCCGGCGCAAGCAGCATGACGTTGGCCCGGGTCGCGCTGGCGTCGATCTTGTTGGTCATGTGGCGCGCCAGCACCGTGTCGTAGGAGCGCTGGGCGCTTTCGATGTCGCGCGTCATCGCCGCCATGTCGATACGGAAGTCCTTGAGGTTGAGGAGCCGCTGGTTCTGCGCCTCCAGCGCCGCTTGCAGCTCGCGCTCGCGCTTGCGCTGCTGCTCGACCGCGTTGCCCAGCGCCGTCACCACCTTCTTCACTTCGACCTGCAGCTTGTCGCGCAGGCCCTGCACTTCGGCCGCGGTGCGCAGGAACTGGGGATGGTTCTCGCCCAGCACGGTGCTCTCCTGCGCCCGGCGCGCTTCCACGGCGCCGAGGGCGGTCTTGATGCTGATGATGTGCGGGTTCGCCAGCACGTCCGGAATCGCCTCGGGCGAGCCCTCGCGCTCCAGGATCTCGCTGGCCTGCTTTTGCCGGCTGATCGCGTCGTAGGTCGCGTTGCGCGCGGCCAGAAGCTGGGTCGACAGCTCGGCGAGCCGGGCCGACTCGACGTCGACTCGGGCGTCCTCGGCGAGGATGCCTTTCTCCTTCTGGTAGGTGTTGAGCTTGGTCTGCGCCTGGGCCACCTGCGTGCGCAGCGTCTTGAGCTGCTGGTCGAACCATGCTGCCGCCTCGCGCGTCGGCTCGGTGCGCAGGTAGAGCACCATGTCGAGATAGGCCTTGGTGAAGCCGTTGGCCACTTCGGCGGCATAGCGCGGGTTGTCCGAGGGATAGTTGATGAGCAGGAAGCTGCTCACCGAGGTGTCGATGACGATGTTCTTCAGCAGGTCCGACGCGATCCAGTCCTCGATCAGGCCGGCGCCGCCGGTGTCCTGCTCCCAGGCTTCAACCACGCCCGGCCGCTGGGCGAGCTTGAGATCGCGCGCCACCTGCGCCGCGACGCGGTTGCTCTTGAGAAGGTCGACCTGGGTCTGGAGGTAGCCCGCGCGCTCGCGCGCCGTCAGGCGGATCGGGGTCATGGTCTGCTCGTCGCGCGTCTCGACCAGCACGGTCGCGGTGGCGACGTACTTCTTCGGCAGGATCAGCGCCACGGCGATCGCGGTGACGACGGTCGCGGCGAACGCGATCACGAACGCCTTGCGCCGCGCGCGCAGAGCCAGAATGAATTGGTTCAGGTCCATGTGCATGCCTTCCTAGAACAGAGCTTCCTTGACATAGATGACGTCGTCGGGCTTGACGATGTCGCGTAGGCTGGTATCGGTCTCGACCAGCTTGCCGTCGGCGCCCGCGCGCCGCAGCTTCAGCCGGCGCTCGCTGCCGCGCGGCGTGATGCCGCCGCCGGCGACGATGGCCTGCATCACGGTCATGTTGGGCTGGACCGGATAGGCGCCCGAGCGCGCCACTTCGCCGTAGATGTAGAACACCGGGGCGCGCTCGACGTGGACCGTGTCGCCGCCCTGGAGCTTGAAGGGCTTCGCCAGCATGTCGACCTTGTGCTCCTTGCCCGCGCGCAGCACGGTGACGGTATCGGCGCCGCCGGCGGCGATGCCGCCCGCGGCGGCGATCACGTCGGTGAGCTGCGCGCTGGTATCGTCGAGCGCGTAGCGCCCCGGGCGCGCCACCAGCCCGAGCACCGACACCTGGCTGCTGCGCAGCGTGGTGAGCGCGACGTTCACCTGGGGATTCTTGAGGAACTGGCCGCGCGCGAACTCGCCCGCGATCTGCTTGCCGGCCTCGGCGAGCGACATCCCCTCCACCTTGACCTCGCCCACCAGCGGCACGTTGATCGTGCCGCGCTCGGTGACGCGCGCCTCGGTGGTGAGATCCGGCTGCTGGAACACGGTGACGCGGATCGCGTCGCCCGACCCCAGCTTCTCGGTCTGCGCGAGCCCCGGAGCCGCCAGGAACAGAAGAAAAACTCCCACTGCTATGCGTTTCATCAGTTACCTCTCTTGAATTCGCCTAGATACTCGATAGTGGCCACCTCGCGCAGCCGCTTCACTTCGGCTGCGGCGGTCTCCAGCCGCTTGCGCCCCGCCAGGAACTGCTCGATCAGCGGCGCCGCCTGCTGCTCGGTGAACGGCGCCTCCTCCGCGTGCACCAGCTGGATCGCCGAAGCGCCCAGCGGCGTCGCGAACACCGCGATCTCGCCTGGCTTCATGCGCGCGAGCTGCGGCAATTGGGACAGCGGGAGCTGCTCGGCGGGCTGCGTCAGCCCGTCGACCCGGAATTTCGCGCCGCGGCGGCGCAGCCAGCCTGCGAGCTCTTCCAGGTCGCGTGCCTTGGCGGCCTCGGCGCGCAGAAGGTCGACCGTCTCGGCGGACGCCGACAGCGTTAGCTCGCGCAGCCGGTAGACGCGCCGCTGTGCGAACAGCGCCGGATTCTCGGCATAGAAAGCGCGCACTTCGTCGCGCGAGCTGCCGGCGGCGGCGGAGACGCTTCTGTCCAGGTACGCCTGAGCCAGGACCTGGCGGCGCGCGTTCTCGATCGACTGCACCACCTGCGGGTCGCGGTCGAGCTTGTCGGCGAGCGCCTTCTGCACCAGCAGCTCGCGATCGATCACCTTCTCGAGCGCCTGAGCGACGTTGCCGGAGCCGCCGGCGCGCAGCTGGTGGATCGAGATCTCGGTGCCGTTCACCTTGGCCGCGAGCTGCGCGGCCGGCCGGTCGGCCGCCGCTTTTTCGCAGGCGGCCGTCGGCAGGGCGAGGAGCGTGAGCAGAAGAATCTTTTTCATCAAAGCGCGTGCACCAGGCGCCGGTGCGCGACCCAGCCGGCCAGGGCAAACCCGGCAATGAGGAGCAGCCACTTGTCGGGCTGCGGCACCGGGGAGATCGAGAAGCGCGGCTCGTTCGACGGGGACTGCACGGTCGAGACGCGGATCGGCGCGTCGGGTGCGGTCTCGACCGGCGGCTGGCCGGCCATCGCGCCCGCCACCGTCAGGCGGTAGACGTCGACGAACGAATACAGCGCCGGTGGCGCGGCCGGCGCTGCGCCCGCACCATGGAAAGAGTGAGGCTCGGCAGCAACGGCGGCGCCGGACACGAAGAGAAGGCCGATCAGGATGAGTTTCATGAACACGAACCCGCAATGCTAGAGGCGGGGTATTACGTCCCCGAGCCTCCAGCCGTTGCCTGCGGTACTCCGGGCGGACTATCGGTAAAAAAGAAAACGGGGCGCGCGGCCCCGTTTCTTGCAGAACGGCTCGGACGCCTTCTCAGGGATTCAGGATCCGCAGCTCGAGCGACTTGCCGATCGCCTGCGTGCGGTTCACGACGTTCAGCTTGCGCAGGATCTTCTGCACGTGGTTCTTCACCGTGAGCGGGCTGATCTTGAGGATCGCGCCGATCTCGAAGTTCGACTTGCCGAGGTAGATCCACTTCAGGATGTCGAGCTCGCGCACCGTGAGCACGCCCTGGTTGGAGGCCTTGTCGGCCGAGGTCGGCGTGCGCTGCAGCTGCGTGCGCACCCACGAGGCGTGCAGCGCGGGCGTGAGCAGCTGCGCAAGATAGGTCTGGCGCGCGCTGATGCTGCCCGGGCGGCAGGCGAAGGTGAAGAAGGTGAGCGCGCGGCCGTCGGCGTCGTGCACGCCGTGCACCAGGAGCTGCGTGCCGCCGAGGCGTTCGAGCTCTCGCGTAAACGCGCCGGAGCCAAGCGCCGCGGCGGTCGTGTCGATCACCACCGGCTGGTAGCGCCGCTCCTCCCACGCCTTGATCAGCCCCGGCACGACGGAGGTGTCGCGCAGGAAGATGTCCGAGACCGTGGTCGGGTCCGGCG
>DATBSZ010000071.1:0-27078 GCA_036559525.1 Burkholderiales bacterium | reverse complement strand
AAAGCCGAACCCCAGGCGAGCGAGCGGGCGGCAGCCCGCAAGGTATTCGAGGCGAAGTTCAAGGAGTCCAACCCGCGCCTGCCGTTCTTCATCACCATGGGCGCGCTCGGCGCGTTCGCCGTCGGCACCGTGGTCTACTTCTGGATCCAACTGCGCCCGCCGGCGCCGCTGGTCAACACAAATCCGCAGCGGCCCACGGGCGAACAGGTCGCCGCCGCCCCCGCCGCTGCGCCCCGGCCGAGCGCACCGGCGGCGTCTGCCGCGCAATCTGCCATTCCGGGCCTGCCCGCGCCCGCACCGGCACCGGCTGTGCCCGCGATTCCCGCCAAACCGGCTCCGCCGGTGGCAGAAACGCCGCTTCTGAAGCCGCAGCCCAGAGTGCTCGCGCCGGCGCCCGCGCCCCGCGCGCCGGCGCCGGCGCCGGCCGAGAGCGAGATCAGTACCCGCCGCCCGGTGCCGCAGGTGCACCCCAAGGTGGGCTCGGCGTATGCCGCTTATCAGGCGGGGGACCTGCCGACCGCGCGCAGCGATTATCAGCAGGCGCTGCGCGAGGAGCCGGCGAACCGCGACGCGCTGCTCGGGCTCGCGGCGCTCGACGTGCGCAGCGGGCGGCTCGAGGCTGCCGAAGGGGCGTACCTGCGGCTGCTGCAGGCCGATCCGCGCGACGCGCATGCGCAGGCCGCGCTGCTCGCGCTGCGCGCCGGGCGCGTCGACCCGGTGGCGGCCGAGTCGCGCGTCAAGTCGATGCTCGCCGACAATCCGGGCGCGCACGTCCTCAACTTCACCCTCGGCAACCAGCTCGCCCAGCAGGGACGCTGGGCCGAGGCCCAGCAGGAGTACTTCAAGGCGTTCGCCGCCGAGCCCGACAACCCCGACTTCGCCTACAACCTCGCGGTGAGCCTCGATCACCTGCGCCAGCCGAAGGTGGCGCTCGAGTACTACCGGCGCGCGCTCGCGCTGGCCAAGACGCGCGGCGCGAGCTTCGACACCGCGGCCGCCCAGGCGCGCGTCGACCAGCTCGGTCATTGACACAAACTCATATGGGCCCGGAACAAGTTGACACCCCCCCCGTGAGCGCGCGCCTTACCATCGTCGGTCCGGCATGAACCAGCCCGCTCCGCCGCAGGCCAAGCGCCACCTCGGCCAGATCCTGATCGACCAGGGGATCCTGACCGAGGACCAGCTGCGCATCGCCCTGCTGGAGCAGACCAAGCAGCACATCCCGGTCGGCAAGCTGCTGGTGCAGCTCGGCTTCGTTTCGGAAGCGACGCTGCGCGACGCGCTGTCGGAAAAGCTCGGCCTGCAATCGGTCGACCTCGCGCGCATCATCGTCGACCCGGCGGCGCTCAAGCATCTGCCGCGCGAGATGGCGCGGCGCAACCGCATGTTCCCGGTGGCGCTCGACCGCCAGCAGCGCAAGTTCATCGTGGCGCTCGCCGACACCAACAACATCGTCGCGATCGACCAGCTGCGCGCGCACCTCAAGGGCGAATACGAGATCGAGCTGCGCCTCGCCGGCGACTCGGAGATCGAGCGCGCGATCGAGCACTACTACGGCCACGAGTTCGGCATCGACGGGATTCTCAAGGAGATCGAGACCGGCGAGGTCGACTACGCCACCCTCTCCGAAGGCGACGAGTACTCGCAGCCGGTGGTGCGCCTGATCTCGGCGCTGCTCGCCGACGCGGTGGAGCGCGGCGGCTCGGACATCCACTTCGAGCCCGAGCAGAACTTCCTGCGCATCCGCTACCGCATCGACGGCGTGCTGCGCCAGATCCGCTCGCTGCACAAGACCTACTGGCCGGCGATGGCGGTGCGCCTGAAGGTGATGGCCAAGATGAACATCGCGGAGACGCGCGCGCCGCAGGACGGCCGCATCTCCGCCACCATGTCGGGCCGCGTGGTCGACTTCCGCGTCGCGAGCATGCCCACGACGCACGGCGAGAACCTGGTGCTGCGCATTCTCGACCGCCAGAAAGGCATCGTGCCGCTGGAGAAGCTCGGGCTCGAGGAAACCCAGCTCGAGCTCCTGAAGCGCATGATCGCGCGCCCGGAGGGGATCATCCTGGTCACCGGGCCGACCGGCAGCGGCAAGACCACCACGCTCTACTCGATCCTGAACCACATCAATTCCGACGGCGTCAACGTGATGACGCTGGAAGACCCGGTCGAGTACCCGATGACGCTGATCCGCCAGACCTCGGTGTCGGAGGCCTCCAAGCTCGATTTCGCCAACGGCATCCGCGCGATGATGCGCCAGGACCCCGACGTCATCCTGGTGGGCGAGGTGCGTGACCACGAGACCGCCGAGATGGCGTTCCGCGCGGCGATGACCGGCCACCAGGTCTACACCACGCTGCACACCAACTCCGCCGTCGGCGCGTTCCCCCGCCTGCTCGACATCGGCATCGTGCCCGACATCCTGGCCGGAAACATCATCGGCATCCTCGCGCAGCGCCTGGTGCGGCGCCTGTGCCGCGCCTGCCGCCAGTCCTACGATCCCGACGTCAAGGAGCGGCGCCTGCTGGGATTCTCGCCGACCGAGCCGGCGGCGCTGTTCCGCGCGGTGGGATGCGAGAAATGCGAGTACCAGGGCTACAGCGGCCGCCAGAGCATCCTCGAGCTGCTCAAGATCGACGCCGGGATCGACGAGCTGGTCGCACGCCGCGCGACCGCGCGCGAGATTCTCACGGCGGCGCGCGCCAGCGGCTTCAAGACGCTCGCCGACGACGGCGTGCGCCTCGCACGCAGCGGCGCCACCTCGCTCGAGGAAGTGATGCGCGTGGTCGACCTGACGGACCGCATGGCCTAGAGGAGGAAACGCTTACGCCCCTGTTTTCCTATAAGGCAATCGATGCGGGGGGAAAGAGCGTCGTCGGCCGGCTGGACGCGGTAAACCTGTTTGACCTGGAGCAGCGCCTTGCCCGCATGGAGCTCGACCTCGTCGCCGGCGCGCCGGCGAGCGACATGTCGCGCCTGCTGGGTGGCGGCAAGGTCAAGCGCCAGGACCTGATCAACTTCTGCTTCCACCTCGAGCAGCTCGCCTCCGCCGGCGTGCCGCTGGTCGAGGGCCTCGCCGACCTGCGCGACAGCGTGGAGAACCTGCGCTTCCGCGAGGTGGTGTCCGGCCTGATCGAGGCGATCCAGGGCGGGCAGAGCCTATCGCAGGCGCTCGCCGACTATCCGAGCGTGTTCAGCAAGGTGTTCATCAGCCTGGTGCGCTCCGGCGAGCAGACCGGCAAGCTCGCCGAGGTGCTGAAGAGCCTCACCGAGTCGCTCAAGTGGGAGGACGAGCTCGCGGCGCAGACCAAGAAGCTCGCCATGTACCCGGCGTTCGTCGGCGGCATCGTGCTGGTGGTGACGTTCTTCCTGATGATCTACCTCGTGCCGCAGATGACCGCGTTCATCCGCAACATGGGGCAGGAGATTCCGCTGCAGACGCGCATCCTGATGGTGGTTTCGGGCCTCTTCGTGGACTACTGGTGGGCGATCCTCGCCGCCCCGTTCGCGGCGTGGGGCGCCCTCAAGCTCGCGGTGCGCAGCAACCCGCGCGTGGCTTACGCGGTCGACCACTACAAGATCTCAATGCCGCTGCTCGGCCCGATCCTGCGCAAGATCATCCTGTCGCGCTTCGCCTCGAGCTTCGCGATGATGTACAGCTCGGGGATCACGGTGCTCGACTCGATCCGCAGCTGCGAGGAGATCGTCGGCAACCTGACGCTCGAGCGCGCGCTGCGCCGCGCCGGCCAGCAGATCGCCGAGGGCAAGAACCTGACCGCGGCGTTCCAGGACCTGGCCGTGTTCCCGCCGCTGGTGATCCGCATGCTGCGCATCGGCGAGGCCACCGGCAGGCTCGACACCGCGCTCCTCAACGTGAGCTACTTCTACAACCGCGAGGTGCGCGAAGCGATCAGCAGGACGCAGGCGATGATCGAGCCCGCGCTCACCGTGCTGCTCGGCGCGATCCTCGGCTGGGTGATGCTCGCGGTGCTCGGCCCGGTGTACGACGCCATCTCGAAGATGAAGTTCTGAGCCCCATGGCCGCGCGCTACCTGCTCTACTTTACCGCCGAGGACCACTACCTCTACTGCTCGCGGCACGGCAGGCTCGAGCTCGAGGCGAAGTTCGCCGGCGACGACCTCGGGGTGACGGCGTTCCGCGAGCACCTGCGCGGCCACAAGGGCGCCCTCTTCGCCGTGGTCGCGGATCTCGCCGGCGAGGACTTCCACGAGGACCAGGTGCCGCTCCTGCGCGGCGGCGACCGCGAGGCGATCGTGCAGCGGCGCCTCGCGCAACGCTACCGCGACACCCGGCTCGCCGCAGCGCTGTCGCTCGGCACGATCGCCGGGACGCAGCGGCGCAACGAGCGGCTGCTGCTCGCCTCCTTTACCAACACGCAGCAGTTCGCCCCCTGGCTCGACGCGCTCGAGGAAGCCGGCGCGCGGCTCGCCGGCGTGTACTCGGTGCCGCTGCTCGCGCCGGCGCTCGCCGCCCGGCTCGGCGCGCGCGGCCCGCGCGCACTGGTGATCACCGCGAACCGCGCGGGGCTGCGGCAGTGCTTCGTCGAGGACGGCAAGCTGCGCTTCGCCCGCCTGGAGCGCGCCGTCGACATGGTGCCGCAAGCGCTCGCCGCGTTCGCGCGCTCGGAGACGCTGCGCCTCGTGCAGTATCTCGCGACGCTGCGCGCGCTGCCGCGCGAGGGCCCGCCGATCCCGGCGCTGGTCGTCGCGCCGCGCGGCGAGCGCGCCGTGTTCGAGCAGGCGCTGGTTTCGGACGCGCGCGTCGTGTTCCGCACGATCGACGGCGCGCAGGCGCTGGCGGCGGTCAGGCTGCGCCAGGTTCCGGAGGGCGCTGCGGCCGAGGCGCTCTATCTGCATCTCGCCGCGCGCCAGCCTCCGCGCGAGCAGTTCGCGAGCACCGGCGATCGCCGGCGCTACTTTGTCTGGCGGCTGCAGCGCGCGGTGGTCGCCGCCGGCGCGCTCGGATTCGCCGCGTGCGCGGTATACGCCGGCACGCGCTGGTTCGAAAGCTACGACCTCGCCAGCCGCGCGGCGGCGCAGAGCCGCGAGGCAAGCCTCGCCGCCCAGCGCTACGAGCGCATCACGGCGAGCTTCCCGGTGACCGAGACCACCACCGAGAACCTGCGGGTGACGGTGCTCGAGTTCCGCCGCATCGCCGAGGCGAGCGCCTCCCCGGAGCCCGCGTTCGTGCACGTGTCGCAGGTTCTGGCGCGATTTCCGCAGGTGGAGATCGACAGCGTGAACTGGAGCGTCGGGCGCCCCGGCAAGCCCGCGGCGCAAGCCGCCAAGCCTGCGGCACAGCCCGTCAAGCCCGAGGCGCAGAGCGAGCAGGCAGTGCTGGTCGAGATCTCGGGCCGAGTGCGCGCGACCCAGCGCAACGACTACCGCGGTATCACCGCCCAGGTGCAAAGCCTGGCCGGCGCGCTCGCCGGGTCGGGCTACACGCTGGTGCGCACGCAGCTGCCGTTCGACGTCACCTCGGAAGGAACCCTCACCGGCGACATCGGCGGCTCGGACTCGGGCGAAGCGCCGCGCTTCACCATCGTGCTGGCGCGCCGACTGCCATGAACCTGACGCGCGAAGAGCTGAAGAAGATCGCGTTGCCGCTGCTCGCCGCGGCCGCGCTGCTCGGCGCCGGGGCCGCGCTCATCTGGCTCGCGGGCCAGTCGCTCACCGCCAACCAGCGCCAGCTCGCCGCGGTGCAGGCCGAGCGCCGGCAGAGCACCGAGCGGCTCGCCCGCATCGCGGAGGAGGAGCGCGAGGTGAAGGAGAAGCTCGACGTCTACAAGCAGCTGAAGGGCCTCAACATCCTCGGCGAGGAGCGCCGCCTGGAATGGGCCGACGCCATCACGCGCATCCGCACGCAGCGCGAGCTGCTCGATCTCAGCTACCGCATCGACCGCCAGCGCATGCTCAAGTCCGTGCCGGGCAAGCCGGATAACGTGGAGTTCCTCGCGAGCACCATGCGCGTGCAGCTCGCGTTGCTGCACGAGGAGGACCTGCTGCGCTTCCTCTCAGACCTGCGCGCCTCGGGCAATGCCTACTATTCGGTGAAGAGCTGCCAGCTCGCGCGTACCGGCCAGGCGGCGACCGGCGTCACGATCACGCCGCGCCTGCGCGCGAGCTGCGAGATCGATCTCATCACCGTGGTCGACCGGGGAGCGAAGCGATGACGCGCCTTTTCGCCGCGTTGCTTCTCATGACCGCGCAGACTTGCTTTGCCCAGGAGCTCGGCCGGCTCTTTTTCACGCCGGAGGAGCGCTCGGCGCTCGACGCGCGGCGCCGGGCGCGCGTGCCCGACAAGCCGGCGGCGGCGGTGGTCGCCTCGCCGACGACCAAGCTCGATGGCTATGTCACGCGCTCGCGCGGCCCGTCGACGGTCTGGGTGAACGGCGAGCCGCTTCCCGAAGGCTCGAGCGATGCGCCGCGCATCGGTCGCAGCCAGGAGGGCCGGGTCTCGGTGCCGGTGGGCGACGGCGGCCGGCGCGCGGGCCTGAAGCCTGGCGAGGTCATCGACCGCGGCACCGGCGAAGTGCGCGACGTGATCGGCGACGGCGAGATCCGCATCCGTCGCGCCGAATGAAGCCGCGGCCGGCCACCCGATCCCGGCAGCGGGGCGTCGTGGCCCTCGTGCTGGTGGCCGTTCTTCTCCTGGGCGGCGCCGCATTCGCGTTCAGCTCGTTCAACCTCACTACGGTCCGCGTCGATCGCGACCGCAGCACCAACGAAGCGCTCGCCCGGGCCAAGGACGCGCTCATCGCCTATGCCGCCGCCGACACCGCCCGGCCGGGCGAGCTGCCCTGTCCGGACGTGAACGACGACGGCAAGCTCGTGATCGGTCAGGACATCATCGGCAGCGCCTGCGCGAGCCTCATCGGCCGCCTGCCCTGGGTCACGCTGGGATTGCCCGATCTAAGGGACGATGCCGGGGAGCGGCTGTGGTACACGCTGTCCAACGATTTCCACGCCAACGGCCCTGTGCCGCTGAACAGCGACACCGCCTACCGCGCCGCAAACGTTTCGCTGACGATGACCGGAACCTCGCCGGCGACAAACCTCGTGGCGATCGTGTTCTCGCCCGGCGCGGTGCTGACGCGCACCGACGGCAGAGTGCAAACCCGAGGTTGCGGCGCGGCCTGCGACCCGAGGGACTTCCTCGACATCGCCTCCGGCGAGGACAACGCCGATGCAAACCGCACCTTCGTATCCGCGGAGCGCAGCGGGACCTTCAACGACCGGCTGATGCCGGTGTTCTCCGACGACATCATGCGGCTGGTGGAAAAGCGCGCCGCGCGCGAGCTCGCGCAGCACCTGCGCAACCATTACAACGCCTGGCAGAACTCGACGGTCAGCGGGGTGAAGGGCTTCTATCCCTTCGCCGTTCCCTGGAACGATCCGTCGTCCACGCCGGCGCAGCTCGGCACCGACGGTACCACGGCCGGATTGCTGCCCCTCTCCACCGCGGCGCCCGTCTGGTCGAACGCGACGCCCGTGGTCTGCACCGGAAACGGCACGCCGATCCTCGAGTGCAGCAGCCTGGTGGTCTGCCTCTTTGGAATCTGCGTCCCGGACATCGCGTCGGCGCGGATCGACAATGTCGCGACGCGTTTTATCGATCCGCCGCAGGCGGCCAACTTCCAGCTCCTCGGGTTGAGCCTCGGCGGCAGCGCGAGCTGGACCCTGAACAAGGCCGCGCGCCGGCTGGAGTTCGACTACAGCGGGATCCTGGTCGCAGGATGGCTCGACTTCAGGGTGACCGCCCCTCCCATCAGCAGCTGGGTGACGGGATGGCTGGGAGACAACAACTGGCACCAGAACGCCTACTACGCCTTCTCACCGGGCTATGCGATCGACGGCGTCGACGCCTGCGGCGGGGCGGCGCCGGCCTGCTTCACCGTCACGAATACCGGAGCCGCCAACGACGACAACCACGCGGTCGTGGTGATGACGGGACGCGCGCTGCCTTCCGCGGCGCAGATCGCCCGTCCCGTGACCCCGTTGCCGGCCAATTTCAACCAGTTTTTCGAGGCCACCAACGCGGGCGTCGGCACGGTGTTCGAAAGCAATGCCAGGACTGCAAGCTTCAATGACACGCCAGTCGGGGTGAAGCCATGAGGCGCGCGCGCGGCTTCACGCTGGTCGAGCTTGCCGTGGCGCTCGCGGTCATCGCCCTGCTGCTCGGGGTGCTGGCGGTCCCGCTCAACACGCAGATCGATCAGCACCGCATCAACGAGACGCAGAAGCAGGCGAACCTGATCGTGGAAGCGATCCTCGGATTCGCCGTGACCTGGGGCCGGCTGCCGTGCCCGGCGGCGGCGACCACCGCTAACACCATGGCCGGCGCGGGTTCGGAGGCCAGAACGGGAACAGCGTGTACGCAGCCCGAGGGCGTGGTTCCCTGGGCGGCGCTCGGCGTAGCGGAGACCGATGCTTGGGGACGCCGCTTCACTTATCGCGTGACGGCGATGCTCGCCGACGATCCCACCGGAGGCCTGCAGGCTTCGTTCGCGCTGACCGACACCGGAAACCTGACGGTGAGGGCGAGCGCCGCCGGCGTCGATATCGCCAGTAACATCGCCGCCATGGTCGTCTCGCACGGCAAGAACGGCTTCGGCGCGTTCCAGACAAACGGCGCGCAGGTGGCCGGCGCCGCTGGCGACGAGCTGGAGAATGCCGACAACGACGGCATCTTCGTCCACAAGCTGCACGAGCCGGCGTTCGACGACGTGCTCGCCTGGGTCTCGCCGAACGTGCTGAAGAGCCGCATGGTCGCGGCGGGCCGGCTGCCCTAGCCGGCGAGCCCGGTCAGGACGAAGCAGACTTCGCCGTCGCGGTTGGTTTCGAGCTCCAGGCGGTAGCCGTTCGACTCGGCCTGGCGAGCGGCCTGGTACAAGCCGATGCCGAGGCCGCTGCGCGAGCTGACGGGAGCGCGCAGCAGGCTGGCGGAGATCTCCGGCGGCACTGCCGTCCCGCTGTCGCACACGCGCAGTGCGACGCGCTCGCCGCATTCGAGCGAGACGCGCACCCGCAGGCCCTCGTCGTCGGCGCGCTTGGCGAGCGCATTGCGGATCAGGTTGTCGGCGACGCTCTCGAAGAGCGAGCGCGGCACGCGCGTGCCGGGCGGCGGATCGATCGCATCGAACTCCACGCCCTCGCCGCGGTACTGGCGCGCGAGCGCCTCCCACCAGCCGCGCGCCGCCACATAGGTCTCGCCGGTGGCCTGCGGGCGCTGCAGCTTCTCCAGCGTGTCGGCGAGCCGCCGCTCGATGAGCGGAAGCTGGCGGCGCACCAGGCCGTGAAGCTGCGAGGACCCGCTATCGTCCCGCGCAGCGACCGAGGTCAGCACCGAGAGGGATTGCAGCAGGTTCTTGATGTCGTGCGTCATGCGCGCGCCGGTCTCGTGCACTGCCTGCAGGTAGCTCGCCTGGCGCAGCTTCTCCTCGCGCAGCTTCGCGACATGGAACTCGCCGAGCAGCTGGCCGAGGAGGTGCAGGTGCCAGCGCAGCGCAGCGCCGAGCCGGTAGCGCGAGTAGATGGTGAGCTCGAGCTCGCTCGCCGCGTAGTCGACCGCCTGCGCGCTGCGGCTCCCCTGCTCGCCGCTCGCCTCGCCGGCGCGCCAACGCACGCCGGCGACCGAGGGCAGGCGCACCAGCGCCGCCACCGCTTCCTCGAGAAAGCGCTCCGGGCGCGCCTCGACCAGCGACAGCTCGGCGAGAAAATGCAGCCACCGTTCCACCGGCAGGCCGATCGAGAAGAGGTATCTCGCGAAGAACACCTCGAGCCCGCCGCCGGCGCGCGGATTCCACGCCAGCGCCACGAGCAGCAGCGCGCCTGCGGTGATGAACACGGTGTAGGTGAGCGCCTCGAGATAGGGCGTGCGCCGCAAGCTCATGAAGGTGAAGCTGCCGAGGATCACGACCACCAGCAGCAGCATCAGGAACAGGCTGTAGAAGAAGTCGATGAGGTGCGCGGCCTCGGCCGCGTCGGGCTCGGCGGGAAACAGCGCGATCAGCACGAAGGCGAGCGGCAGCAGGTACTCCGCGTAGTCGCGGATCTCGGCGTCGATCTCGCGGCGCGGCGCGATCTCCGGAAGGATCGCGATGGCGAGCAGCGCGAGCAGGTACGCGAGCACCACCAGGTAGCAGCGGCGCTGCCAGCGCGCATGCTGCTGGTACGCCTTGCCGCCGACCAGGCCGGCGAGCACCACCACCCAGAAGGCGAGGAACCACCAGTCGAGCCACAGCATCACGCCGGTCGCGACGAGGGCCAGCATCAGGCCTTGCGTCGCCGAGACGCGCTGCTCGGCTCGCAGGAACGGCTGCCACAGCAGCAGCAGTCCCAGATGCGCGAGCATCAGCGCACGCGCCCACGGGTCGGTGACGCCGCGGAATACCGCGACGTGCAGGAGCGCCAGCATCGCCACCACCACGATGCGCCAGTAGCGCTGGCTGAAGGTCCATGTTCTGTTCGCGAGCCGCGTCAGCACCGCGGGTTGCATGAGCACTCCCCCGCGACTAGTCTACAGAAGACGTGCCCGCCGCCACTCTCGCTCGCTCGGTCCTGCTCGAAGCCCGCCGCGGCGGGCTCCCGTGGCTCGCGGCCGCGGCCGTCGCGCTCGGCCTCGTGCTGGCGGCGTTCGTCTCGCAAGTCGCGCTCACCGAGAGCCTTGCGCTCCAGGCGGCCCTGATCGCCGCGGTGCTGCGCGCCTGCGCGGTGTTCCTCGTAGCCGCGCAGGTGACCGCCAGCACGCTGCGCGAGGTCCACGACAAGGGGCTCGAGCTCATGCTCTCGCTGCCGCTGTCGCGCACCACCCATTACCTCGGGCGCCTCGCCGGCTTCGTCGCCTGCGGCGCGGCGCTGGCGGTGGTGTTCGCCCTGCCGCTCCTCCTCTGGGCGCAGCCCGGCGCCGTCACCCTCTGGGGCCTGTCGCTCGCCTGCGAAACCGCGCTGGTGGCCGCGGCGGCGCTCTTCTTCGCCATGACGCTCGGCCAGTTCGTGCCCGCGATCGCGGCAACCGGCGGGCTGTACCTGCTCGGGCGCTCGATCGGCACGATCCAGGCGATCGCGAGCGGGCCGCTCGCCGAGGCGTCGGCTGCGTCCCGGATCGCCGAGTACGCCGTCGACGCCGTGGCGCTGGTGCTGCCGCGCCTCGATGCGCTGACCCGCACCGCCTGGCTGCTGTACGACCCGCCGCCGGCAGGCGTGTATGCCGCAGCGCTCGCCAGCGCGGCTCTCTATACCGTAGTGCTGGCCGCCGCAGGCCTGTTCGATTTTTACCGGAGAAACGTCTGACGCGGGACTACCGGCCGCTCGCCGCGGTACCGCGCTGGGTATTCGCGCTGCTCGCCGTCAGCCTTGCCGCGCAGGTCGCCTGGCAGGCAAGGCGCGACGCTGGCAGCGTCGCCCCGGCCGATCTGCCGCCGCCGCCGGGCGCGCCGGCGCTGCGCCTCGCGAGCTTCGGCGAAGCCGAGGCGCTCGCGCGAGTGACGATGATCTACCTGCAGTCCTACGATCTTGGCGGCGCCAACACGACGCCCTATCAGAAGCTCGACTACCGGCGACTGGTGGACTGGCTGCGCTCGATTCTCGAGCTCGATCCGCGCAGCCAGTATCCGTTGTTCGCCGCGGCGCGCGTATACACCGAGACCCCCGATCCGGTGCGTCTGCGCATCGCGCTCGAGTTTGTCCATGAAGAGTTCCTGCGCGACCCGAACCGCCGCTGGCCCTGGCTCGCGCACGCGGCCCTGCTCGCCAAGCACCGGCTGAAAGACCTGCCGCTCGCGCGCCGGTACGCGCATGATCTCCACCGCCAGACGACCGCCCGCGACGTGCCCCTATGGGCGAAGCAGATGGAGATCTTCATCCTCGAGGACATGAACGAGCTCGAGGCGGCGAAGATCATGATCGCGGGACTGCTGGAAACCGGGGCGGTCAGCGACCCGGCGGAGCTCCGCTTCCTCAAGCAACGGCTGGACGAGCTCGAGGCGCGCGCCGCCAAGGAAAACCGCTAAAGCCTGTCCGGCTGTCAACGGTATTGTCGGAATTCTGACGGTTTTTGATAAGGTTACGTCAGTAAGTTACTGTTTTTTAAATACTACTGTTTGGCATACTCCTTGCGGCCCACGAGGCACCGGTCACGCCCATGGAGGGGCTATGAAAGCAGCGCAGGCAAAACAACAGGGATTCACGCTGGTCGAGATCGCCATCGTGCTGGTCATCATCGGATTGCTGCTCGGCGGCATCCTGAAGGGACAGGAGATGATCACCCAGGCGAAGATCAAGAACGTGGTCTCCGATTTTTCGGGCGTATCCGCCGCCTACTACGGCTACCAGGACCGCTATCGCGCGATCCCGGGCGACGACATCAACGCGGCGACGCGCTGGACAGTCGCTCCTGCTGCGGTCGCGGGCGACGGTAATGCCGTGGTCGCAGGCAAGTACAACAGCCAGACCGATGCCAACGAGTCGCGGAAGTGGTGGGACCACCTGCGGCGCGCCGGTTTCGTCTCGGGCTCGGGCTACAGTCAGCCCATCAACGCCGTCGCCGGCATCATCGGCGTGCAGACCGGAGACGCCGCCGGCGGCCCGGCCATGGGCGGCATCCCGGGCCTGATCGTGTGCTCGACCAACTTGCCCGACAAGATCGCCATCGCCGTCGACACGCAGATGGACGATGGCGCGCCCGACAAGGGCACGGTGCGCGGTGACGCGCAGACCGGGTCCAACCCCGATCTCGACGATGCGCTCCCCTCGGGGTACCAGGAGACCGGAACCAATATCTACGTGGTGTGCCGCGCGATGTAAGGCGCGCGGCGCCTTGAATGCGACAAGCCGGCCTCGCGCCGGCTTTTTTTTCGCCGACCCTGCGCGCATCTCGCTCGCGCTCGCGGGACTGCTCGCTGCAATCCCTTTCCTCTTCCCTGAGCACCGGCCGCCGCTGCGCAGCTTCTACGACGAGTGGATCGGCGCCGGTCTTGCAACGCTCGCCATAGCCGCCTTCCTGCCATCGTCGCGCTCGGTCAAGGACGCGGTTCCCGATCTCTCGGTCTGGCTGCTTCTCTTCGCAGGCTGGCTCGGCTTGCAGGCGGCGCTGCGCCCCCCCGCCTACGCGCAGCTTCCCGTTGCCGGCGTCGCGTACGTGCTGCTTGCGGCGCAGCTCGCATGGCTGGGGCACGCGCTTGCCGCCCGCTTCGGCGCCGAGCGCGTGGTCGATGTCCTTGCCTGGGCCCTCCTGGCGGGAGCGCTGGCGAACGCGGTGATCGGCATCCTGCAGTTCTACGGAGTTCCGCGCTTCCTGAGCGGCTTCATCGGGACGACTTCCGGGCCGCGCATCGTCGGTCATGTCGGCCAGCCCAACCTGTTCGCCGAGTATGTGGCGCTCGGCCAGGCCGCGCTGCTCTATCTCGTCGCGCGCGGCCTCCTGCGGGGTAACTGGTGGTGGAGCGCGGCGGCGCTGCTCGTGCTGTCGAGCGCCTATACGCAGTCGCGCAGCGCAATCCTGTTCTCGCTCTGGATTTGCGCGCTCGGCTTCGCCCTGCGTCATCGCGGGCCGCCGTGGCGGCGACTCGCGCTGCATGCCGGGATCCTCGCGCTCGCCACGCTCGTCGCGATGGCGCTCATTCGTGCGTCCGCCCTCGACCGGCTGGCCGACGGGACGGGCGAGCCGAGGCTCGCGCTCTGGGGGCTCGCGTGGCGCCTGTTCGCCGGCTCGCCCTGGCTCGGCGTGGGCTGGGGAGAGTTTGCCGGCGCCGCCTTCGCCGCCGGCCTGCCGCCGCTCCTGGGAGCCTACGAAGTGGTCTGGACCTCCGCACACAACATCGTGCTGCAACTGCTTGCCGAAACCGGGCTGGTCGGCGCCGCGGTGATTGTCGTCGCGGCGTTGCGCTGGTGGGCGAGAGCGTGGACCAGTCTGCGCGGCAGCCCGGCGCTGCCGCAGTGGTGGATCGTCGCGGCGGTCGGAACGATCAGCCTGCACGCCCTCGTCGAGGAGCCGCTCTGGTACGCGCACGTTCTCTGCCTCGCGGCGCTCATCGCCGGAATCGCCTCGGCAACGACCGCGAAACTTCCGGCGGTGCCGGTGCGGCTTTGCCTGCTGGCGGTGAACCTGGCGGCGCTCGCCGTGCTTGCCTGGTCGCTTTTCGACTACCAGCGCTTCGATCGCGCCTATGTCGTCGCCAGCGGGCGCACGCTCGCGCCGGCCGAGGAGGTCTCGGCGGCTCTGTCGGAGCTGCGCGCAGCCGCGCGCGGCCCGCTCGGCGCGCAGGTCGCGCCGTGGCTCTACCAGTCCTTGCCGCTCGCCGAAGATGCCGCGGCCGCGGTGGAGATGGGCGAGCGCGCGCTGCGCCGCTGGCCGAGTGCGCGCGTCATTGCACGGCACGCGGCCGCGCGCGAGCTGCTCGAGCGACCGCGCTCTCCTAGCGCGCCGCCAAGCGCTCCTCCGCGGCCGCAAGCGCGTCGGGAGGACCGAGCAGCACCACGACGTCGCCTTCCTGCAGCTCGCGCGCCGAGGCGGCGTCGAGCCTCGCCTTGACGCCGCGCCGCCGCACCGCGCGGACCTGAACCCCGAGGTCGAGCTCCTCCAGCGTGCGGCCGATGGCGCGCGCGCCGGGTTCGAGCGTCACCGAGTGGAGCTGCGCGCCGGCATCGCCCTCGCCGTCCTCGCGCTCGCGGCCGTGGAACAGGCCGCGCAGCAGGCCGTAGCGCTCGCCGCGCACCTGGCTCACGCGCCGCATGACGCGGCTGAGCGGCACGCCGACCCAGACCAGCGCGTGCGAAGCGAGCATCAGGCCCGACTCGAACGCCTCGGGCACCACTTCCGAGGCGCCGGCCGCGGTGAGCGGCGCGATGTCGGCCTCGTCGCGCGCCCGCACGATCACCGGCAGCGACGGATTCAGGTCGTGGATGTGCGCGAGCATTCGCACCGCGGTCGCGGCGTCGGCGAAGGTGAGCACCGCGGCCGCGGCGCGCATGATGCCCGCCGCGACCAGTGCCTCGCGCCGCAGGCCGTCGGCGAATACCACCGTGTCGCCTGCGGCGGCGGCCTCGCGCACGCGCTCAGGATCGAGGTCGAGCGCGACGTAGCGCACGCCCTCGGCGTCGAGCAGGCGCGCGAGGCGCTGGCCGTTGCGGCCGTAGCCGACGATCACCACGTGGCGCTCGGCCTCGAGCGACTGCACCGCGACGCGGTGCAGCGCGAGCGAGCGCTGCAGCCACTCCGTGCGCGACAGGCGCAGCACGATGCGGTCGCTCGCGGCGATCACGAACGGCGTACACAGCATCGACACGATCATCGCCGCGAGCAGCGGCTGCAGCAGCGCGTCGGGCACGATGCCCGCGGCGCCGGCGAGCGGCAGCAGCACGAAGCCGAATTCGCCGCCCTGCGCGAGCGCCAGCGCGACGCGCAGCGCCGTGCCGGGCGCAGCGCCGAATACCCTGGAAAGGCCGGCAATGAGAAAGAATTTCGCGATCATGAGCAAAACCAGAAACAGCACTACCAGCCAGAACTGCGCCGCGACCAGGCGCAGGTCGAGCATCATTCCCACGGTGATGAAGAACAGGCCCAGCAGCACGTCGCGGAACGGCTTGATGTCCTGCTCGACCTGGAAGCGGTACTCGGTCTCGGAGATCAGCATCCCCGCGAGGAACGCGCCGAGCACGAGCGACAGGCCCGCGGCGGCGGTGATGAAGGCCGCGACCAGGATCACCAGCAGCACGTTCAGCACGAAGAGCTCGTTCGTGCGCCGGCGCGCGACGGTGCGCAGCCACGCGCGCATCGGCCTCGGCCCGCCGACGATCACGATGAAGAGCGCCGCCGCGGCCTTGGCGAGCGCGGCCGCCACCGCGAGGCCGATCGCATCGGCGGGCTGCCCGAGCACCGGGATCAGCACCAGCAGCGGCACCACCGCCAGGTCCTGGAACAGCAGCACCGCGATCACCTCGCGGCCGTGCGCGCTGTCGAGCTCGCCGCGCTCGGCGAGGAGCTTCGAGACGATCGCGGTCGACGACATCGCCATGATGCCGCCGAGCGCGAGCCCCATCTGCCACGGCGCGCCGAGCGCCGCCGCCGCCGCGACCGCGAGCGCGAGCGTGGCGCCGACCTGCGCAAGGCCCAGCCCGAACACGAGGCGCCGCATCGACTTCAGCTTCGTCAGGCTGAACTCGAGGCCGATCGAGAACATCAGGAACACCACCCCGAACTCGGCGAGGCGGTTGATCTCTTCGCGCTCCGAGACCACGCCCAGGGCGTGCGGCCCGAGCGCCAGGCCGGTGACGAGATAGCCGATCATCGGCGGCAGGCGTAGGCTTCTGCACGCGGCGACCGCGAGCACGCTCGACGCGAGCAGCACGAGCACCGATTGCACGCCCGGGTTGACGGCTATGTCGCTAGGATCCATGGGCTATACTCACCGCGGATGATAAAGGCAGCTTCAAGAGTGCGAAAAACAAATCACGGCAGCTCGGCCTTGGAGCTCGGGCGGCGTGTGCTGGAGATCGAGGCCGACGCGGTGCGCGCACTCATCACACGCCTGGATCAGCGCTTCGTCGACGCCGTCGAGCTGATCGCGGCGCGCAAGGGCCGGGTGGTGGTGAGCGGCATGGGCAAGTCGGGCCACATCGCCCGCAAGATCGCCTCGACGCTCGCCAGCACCGGGACGCCGGCGTACTTCGTGCACCCCGCCGAGGCGAGCCACGGCGACCTCGGCATGGTCGAGGCCGGCGACGTGTTCATCGCCATTTCGTATTCGGGCGCCAGCGAAGAGCTCGTGCAGATCCTGCCGCAAGTCAAGCGCCGCGGCGCCAAGCTGATTGCGCTCACCGGCAAGCCTGATTCGGCGCTGGCGCGCGAAGCGGACGTGCATCTCGATGCCGGCGTTGCGCAGGAGGCCTGTCCACACAATCTCTCTCCGACCGCGAGTACGACTGCTGCCCTCGCCCTCGGCGACGCGCTGGCCGTAGCGCTTCTTGACAGGCGCGGATTCTCCGCCGCGGACTTTGCGCGTACCCATCCCCGCGGCGGTCTTCCCGGCCAAGCGTTGGCTCGTCAAGCGCTCCTCCACGTAGAAGACGTGATGCGTACCGGGGACCAGATCCCGAAAGTCGCCAGCGGCACACCGCTCAGACAGGCCGTAATCGAAATGTCGCGTGGCCGTATCGGAATGACGGCGGTCATGGACCCGGCGGGCCTGGTCGTGGGCGTGTTCACCGATGGCGACCTTCGCCGCACAATCGAAAAGAGCACCGAGCTTAATCAGGTACTCGTGGATGATGTGATGACGAAAAGCCCTCGGACGGTGCGGCCCAAAACGCTGGCGGCAGAGGCAGTCCATGTGATGGAAGAGCACAAGGTCAGTCAGGTGCTCGTGGTCGACGAGCGCGGCGCGCTCGTGGGAGCGCTCAACATGCACGACCTTTTCCGCGCCAGAGTAATTTGAAAGAGTCGTCTGCAGAAGCGCTCGAGCGGGCGCGCGGGGTGCGTCTCATGATCTTCGACGTCGACGGCGTGCTCACCGACGGCACGCTCCTCTACGGCCCGGCGGGCGAGGAGCTGAAGGCGTTCTCGGCCCACGACGGCCACGGCCTGAAGATGCTCGCGGCGAGCGGGGTCGCGTGCGCCTTGCTCTCCGGGCGGAGCTCCGCGGCGGTGGCGCTGCGCGCTGCCGAGCTCGGCATCAAGGACGTGCTGCAGGGCATCGAGGACAAGTTGGCCGCTTTCCAGAAAATCACCCGTGAAAAAGATCTGACTGTTGAAAGCATCGGTTACATGGGCGACGAGCTGGTCGACCTGCCGGTGCTCACGCGATGCGGCTTCGCCTGCGCGCCGCGCGAGGCGCCCGAAGCGGTGCGCGCGCGCGTGCACTACGTGGCGGCGGCGCCGGCCGGCCGCGGCGCCGCGCGCGAGGTGTGCGAGCTCGTGATGCGCGCGCAGCGCACGCTGGAAAAGGCATTGCAGTCGTATCTCGGATGAGATTCTCCACCACCCGCCTGTTCCCGCTCGGCCTGATGCTCGCGCTGGCGCTGCTCACCTTCTACCTGGAGCGCACGGTGCGCGAGGAAGACGCGCCGCCGGCCCTGCGCCGCCACGACCCCGACTACATCGTGGCGAAGTTCACCACCACCACCTACAACCGCGACGGCGACGCGGAGACCGTGATGTCGGCGGAGCGCATGGTGCACTACCCCGACGACGACACCACCGAGATCTTCGCGCCGCGCGTGGTGCAGACCAAGCCGAACCAGCCGCGCTACACCGTGCGCGCCGAGCGCGGCCAGCTCTCGCGCGACGGCGACGAGATCTTCCTCTACGGCGACGTGGTGCTGGTGCGCGATGCCTCGGCCGAGGGGCCCGAGGCGCGCATGACCACGGAATTCCTGCACGTGCTGCGCGACCGCGCGCTGGTGCGCACCGACCGCGAGGTCAAGATTGTCGAGGGCCGGCGCTCGCTCACCGGGCGCGGCATGGAATACAACAACGCATCGCGCGAGCTCCTCCTGCGCAGCGACGTGGTGGCGCGCTTCACACCCGACCCGGCCGAATGAAACGAGCCTGGATTGCGGCCGCGCTGCTGGCTTGCTCTTCCGTCCTCGCGGAGAAAGCGGATCGCGACCAGCCCACCCAGGTCGAGGCGAACAAGATGAGCGCCGACGACGCGCGGCGGCTGAACGTGTTCGAGGGCAACGTCGTCGTCACCAAGGGAACCATCCGGCTCACCGCCGATCGCCTGGTGGTGCGCCAGGACGCCGAGGGCTTCCAGTTCGCCACCGCGACCGGCAAGCCCGCGCGCTTCCGCCAGCGCCAGGATCCGAAGCCGGGCGAGAAGGAAGGCATCTGGGTCGAGGGCGAGGCGCTGCGCATCGAGCTCGACGACCGCAACCAGAAGATCGAGCTGTTCGACAACGCCCGCGTCAACCGCGGCGGCGACCAGGTCGCCGGCAACTACATCTTCGTCGACCAGCGCTCGGACTTCTACCAGGTGACCGCGGGCAAGGGCGACCGCGTCAAGGCGATCATCCAGCCCAAGGCGCCGAGCGCGGAAGCGGGAAAATGACCCGTCCATGAGCGAGCTGCGCTCGCAACGGCTGCGCAAGCGCTACAAGAACCGTACCGTGGTCCAGGACGTGTCGCTGGAAGTGTCCAGCGGCGAGGTGGTCGGGCTGCTCGGGCCGAACGGCGCCGGCAAGACCACCTGCTTCTACATGATCGTGGGGCTGATCCCGGTCGACGCCGGCTCGATCCACCTCGACAGCCGCGAGCTCACGCACCTGCCGATCCACCGGCGCGCGCGCCTGGGCATCTCCTACCTGCCGCAGGAGAACTCGGTGTTCCGCCGCCTGACGGTGGAGGAGAACGTGCAGGCGATCCTCGAGCTGCAGGGGCTCGGCGCGGAGGAGATCGAGCCGCGCCTCGCCGAGCTCCTGAAGGACCTGAACATCGCCCACCTGCGCAAGCACGCGGCGATCTCGCTCTCCGGGGGAGAGCGGCGCCGCCTGGAGATCGCGCGGGCGCTCGGCACCCGGCCGGCCTTCATCCTGCTCGATGAGCCCTTCGCCGGGGTCGACCCGATCGCGGTGCTCGACATCCAGCGCATCATTAGGTTCCTGAAGGAGCGCGGCATCGGCGTGCTCATAACAGACCATAACGTCCGCGAGACCCTCGGCATCTGCGATCGCGCGTACATTATCAATGAGGGGGCGGTGCTCGCATCGGGCCATCCCGAGGAGATTGTCTATAATGACAGCGTTCGCCGAGTATATCTGGGTGAAAATTTCCGAATGTAGCAGCGGGGTCTAGTCTTCCCGAATGAAGCCTTCGCTTCAATTTCGCCTTTCGCAGCACCTGACGCTCACGCCGCAGCTGCAGCAGTCGATCCGGCTGCTGCAGCTCTCCACGATCGAGCTCAACCAGGAGATCGACCGGATCCTCATGGAGAACCCGGCGCTCGAGCGCGAGGACCACGAGGAAGGCGTCGAGGTTCAGGCAAAGGGTCCGGCGGCGGAAACCCCGGCGCCGGCGAGCACCTCCGAGGGCCCGGGCTCGGAAGCCCCGGACTGGCCGAGCGAGGTCGCCTCTAACTGGCGCGGCCCGGAAGACGACGACGAAGGCGACCGCACGCATGCCACGCCGGACACGCCGACGCTGCGCGATCACCTGCGCGCGCAGCTCTCGCTCACCAACCTCGGACCGCGCGACCGCGCCTTCGTCGAGCTGCTGATCGACGCGCTCGACGAGGACGGCTACCTGACGCAGAGCCTCGAGGAGATCGCGGCGATGCTGACCGCGCATCTTCCGGGCGACCCCGAAGCCGGCCTCGAGGATTTGAGCATCGCGCTTTGCCACCTGCAGCACTTCGAGCCCGCCGGCGTCGGCGCCCGCTCCCCCGCAGAGTGCCTGTCCCTGCAAATCAAGAATCTGCCGGACGACCTGGTGCGCGGCCTCGCCCTCGAAATCGTCGACAAGCATCTCGACCTGCTCGCGGCGCGCGATTACACGCGCCTCAAAAGCGCGACCGGCGCCGACGACGACGCGCTGCGCGCGGCGCAACGGCTGATCCAGGCGCTCAATCCGCGCCCCGGCGCGGCGTTCGCCAAGGTCGAGGCGCGCTACGTGATCCCGGACGTGATCGTGAAGAAGCTGCGCAACGTGTGGCGCGCGAGCCTTAATGCCGACGCGATGCCGCGCCTGCGGATCAACCGGCTCTACGCCGAGCTCGCCGCGGCCGCACGCAGCGGCGCCGGCATCTCCTCGCAGCTGCAGGAAGCGCGCTGGCTGATCAAGAACGTGCAGCAGCGCTTCGACACCATCCTGCGCGTGTCGCAGGCGATCGTCGACCGCCAGCGCCATTTCCTGGAGCACGGCGAGGTGGCGATGCGGCCCCTCGTGCTGCGCGAGATCGCCGGCACGCTCGGGCTGCACGAGAGCACCATTTCGCGCGTCACGACGCAGAAATTCATGGCGACGCCGCGCGGCACCTTCGAGCTCAAGTACTTCTTCGGCAGCCACGTCGCGACCGAGGCGGGCGGCGCCGCCTCCTCCACCGCGATCCGCGCGCTCATCAAGCAGCTCGTTGCGGCCGAGGACGCCAAGGCACCGCTGTCGGACGCGCGCATTTCGCAGATCCTCGGCGAGCAGGGAATCGTGGTGGCGCGGCGCACCATCGCGAAGTACCGCGAGTCGCTGCAGATCCCTCCGGTCAACCAGAGAAAGGCCTTGTAATGAATCTCAGCGTCAGCGGGCACCATCTCGAAGTGACCCCCGCCCTGCGCAGCTACGTGGAGGCGAAAATCGGCCGCGTCACGCGCCATTTCGACCACGTGATCGACGCCCACGTCATCCTCACATCGAGCAAGCTGACGCAGAAGGCCGAGGTGACGCTGCACGTGAGCGGCAAGGACCTGCACTGCGAAAGCGAGGAAGGCGACCTGTACGCCGCGATCGATCTGCTGGCGGACAAGCTTGACCGGCAGGTTCTCAAATACAAAGATAAACTCTACGCCAAGAGAGCATGACCCTCGTTTCCAAGATCCTGTCCGTCTCGCACGTCAGCGTCGACCTGCAGGCGTCGAGCAAGAAGCGCCTGTTCGAGCAGGCGGGCCTGCTGTTCGAGAACCTCGACGGCATCGGGCGCAGCCTGGTGTACGACAGCCTGTTCGCGCGCGAGCGCCTCGGCTCGACCGGCCTGGGCCAGGGTGTCGCCATCCCGCACGGCCGCATCAAGGGCCTGAAGGAAGCGCTCGGCGCCTTCGTGCGGCTCGCGCAGCCGGTGCCGTTCGACGCTCCCGACGGCAACCCCGTCAGCCTGGTGTTCGTTCTGCTGGTGCCGGAAAAGGCCACCGAGAAGCACCTGCAGATCCTGTCGGAGCTCGCGCAGATGTTCTCCGACAAGGCGTTGCGCGAAGCGATGACCACGGCGCCCGACGCCGCCGCCCTCCACCAGCTGATCGCCGCTTGGCAGCCGGATGCTGCAGGTCAACGTCGCGCGGCTGCATGACGACAACCGCGAGTCGCTGTCGCTCGCCTGGGTAGCAGGCCGCGAAGGCGGCACCGCCGCCGTGCGGCGCGAGGCGGCGCAGGCCGCGTCCCTCATCGGCCACCTCAACCTCACC
This sequence comes from Burkholderiales bacterium, assembly GCA_036559525.1. Classification (GTDB taxonomy): domain Bacteria; phylum Pseudomonadota; class Gammaproteobacteria; order Burkholderiales; family SG8-39; genus SCGC-AG-212-J23. Next base: position 4,957 of record DATBSZ010000071.1, on the reverse strand, counting down.
CACCCGAACAGCATCCAGGTCATCGGCGCCTACGAGGCCGGCATCGTCGGCGGCTTCGTCGACAAGCTGCTCGAGTCCTCGCCCGCCGCGGTGATCGTCGCAGACGGCGTCGCGCCGCCGCTGGCGCTGGTCGAGTCGGCGACGCGCACCCGCACGCCGCTCTTCACCTCCCCCCTGCCCGCGCCGCGCGTGATCGAGCGCCTCGCGCGCTATCTCGCCAAGGCGCTCGCCGAGACCGTCGAGCTGCACGGCGTGTTCATGGACGTGCTCGGCCTGGGCGTGCTGATTACCGGCGAGTCGGGCGTCGGCAAGAGCGAGCTCGGACTGGAGCTCATCAGCCGCGGCCACGGCCTGGTCGCCGACGACGTGGTGGAAGTGTCGCGCTTCGGCGCCGGCGGGCTCGAGGGGCGCTGCCCGGCGCTCCTCAAGGACTTCATCGAGGTGCGCGGCCTCGGCGTGCTCAACATCCGCACCATCTTCGGTGAGACTGCGGTGCGGCGGAAAATGAAGCTGCGGCTGGTGGCGCACCTCGCCCGCCCGGCGCCCGGCACGGCCGGCGCGGCGCGCGATCCCACCGAGCGGCTGCCGCTCTCCGAGCTGAGCGAGGAGATCCTCGGCGTCACCATCCGCAAGGTCATCATCCCGGTGGCCGCCGGCCGCAACCTCGCAGTGCTGGTCGAGGCCGCGGTGCGCAACGAAATCCTCAAGCTGCGCGGCATCGACTCGATGGCCGAGTTCCTCGCGCGGCAAACGCAGGAAATCCAGAAAGGAGAGGAGTGATGGTGCTTCGAGCGATCCTGATCGGCATGGCGCTGTCGTTTTCCGCCCAGGCACAGGAGAAAAAACCCACGGCACAGCAGGAACGGATGGCCGAGTGCAACAAGCGGGCGTCGGCGAAGGGCATGAAAGGCGACGAGCGCAAGGACTTCATGTCGAGCTGCCTCAAGGACAAGGCGCCGTCGGCCGCGCAGCAGGCGCAGCAGGAGCGGATGGCCGATTGCAACAAGCAGGCCTCGGCCAAGGGGATGAAGGGCGACGCGCGCAAGGACTTCATGTCGGGCTGCCTCAAGGACTCGCCGCAGGACCGCATGACGAAGTGCAACAAGGAAGCGGCCGGCAAGAAGGGTGACGAGCGCAAGAAGTTCATGAGCGAGTGCCTCAAAACCTAGTCGTCGTCAGCGGACTTTCCGGCTCCGGAAAGAGTATCGCGCTGAAGGTCCTGGAGGACGCGGGCTACTACTGCGTCGACAACCTGCCGGCGACGCTGCTGCTCGAGGTGGTCGACTTCCTCACCCTCGAGGCCGGCCACGAGCGCGTCGCGGTGAGCGTCGATGCGCGCAGCGCCTCGCTTCCGGCGCTGCCGGAAAACATCGAGCGCCTCAAGAACCGCGGCTTCGAGTGCCGGGTGCTGTACCTGGAGGCGAGCACCCCGACCCTGCTGCGGCGCTTCTCCGAGACGCGGCGGCGCCACCCGCTGTCGGGCAGCATGTCGCTGCCGGAAGCGATCGAGCGCGAGCGCGCGCTCCTCGAGGGCGTGGCGCCGCTCGGGCAGCGCATCGACACGAGCGACCTGCAGCCGCGCGTGCTGCAGAACTGGATCCGCGACCTGCTCGGCCTGGGCGCCGGCGCGCTCACGCTGCTGTTCGAGTCGTTCTCGTACAGGCAGGGCATCCCGCTGGACGCCGACTGGGTGCTCGACGCGCGCATGATCGCCAACCCGCACTACGACGCGCAGTTGCGCCCCCTGACCGGGCGCGACGCGCCGGTAATTGACTACCTCGCGCGCGATTCGCTCGCGCAGCAGTGGCTGGAGGACGTGCGCGCGCTCCTCGCGCGCTGGCTGCCGGAGATCGTGCGCGAGAACCGCAGCCATGTCACCGTGGCGATCGGCTGCACCGGGGGCCGCCACCGCTCGGTGTACCTGGCGGAGAAGCTGGCGGCCGCGTTCCGGGCGGACTGGAAGGTGCTCGTCCGTCACCGCGGCCTGACTGAAGAACCCCCCCCATAGAAGACCTCCCGCTCTTCCCGCTCCACACGGTGCTGTTCCCCGGCGGCCGGCTGCCGCTGCGCATTTTCGAGGCGCGCTACATGGACATGGCCAAGGCGTGCCTGAAGGACGGTTCGCCCTTCGGCGTCTGCCTGATCCGCGAAGGAAAGGAAGTCGGTGCGCCGGCGCTGCCCGCGGCCGTCGGCTGCCTCGCCCGGATCGCCGAATGGGACATGCCGCAGCTCGGCTTGCTCCAGGTGATCGCGCGCGCGGAACGGCGCTTTCGCATCCTCGAGCGCCGGGTCCAGCCCGACGGCCTCGCGCGCGCCAGCGTCGAGCTTCTGGCCGAGGAAGCCGATGGCGTCCCGCCGGAAAAGCTCTCCCGCTGCGTGCGGCTCCTCGAGCGCGTAATCGAGCAGCACCCGGGGCTCATCGAGCAGCCGCACCGCCTGGACTCGTGCTCGTGGGTGGCCTCGCGGCTCGCCGAGCTGCTGCCGCTGTCGCTCGAGACCAAGCAGGCGCTGCTCGAGCTGGACGATGCCAAGGTGCGCCTGGAACGCGTGCACGCCCTAGTCCGACCGGACTAGGGGGCTGCCGTAGATTATTCGACGCGTGTAGCGCATGCTCTACACACGAACGAGGAAGTGACCGACCCGCTGTTACCAGCCCCATCCGAGCAACCGACTCCGAGCCGGTACCCGGTAGGGCCAAACAAGGAGCGCAGCCCGCTCCGTCGTGTAGTCGCTGATTCGATCGCCGCTTGAGAGGCAATCCCGGAGGGCGCGGCTAGCGGCCGCGCCCTTCGTTTTTCATGCGAGCATTTTCACACCGTGCCCGCCGCGGTGCTATCGCCGGCTGCGGCTGCCGCGTGTCGCGTTTCTCTGCAATTCCTGTAAGAGATTCTTTACCGGCGTCGGGATCGCCGCGCGCAGGGCGTCGTGCAGATCGACCCACAGGCCCGGGAAATCGATGCGTGCGCCTTTCCTCACTTCGTGCAGCAGCGGGTGGATCCGCAGCCGAAAATGCGTGAAGCCGTGGTCGATCGTCGCGAGCTTTTTCGGATCGCTCGACCCGACGAGTGGACGCTCGGGGAAACACCACAAGCCTCCCCAGATGCCCGACGACGGACGCCGCTCGAGGAGCACCCGGCCCGCATCCCGATAGACGAACCAGGTCGCTTGTTTCAGCGGCAGCGCCTTGCGCAGCCGCGGCGCGGGCAACTCGGCGATGCGCCCGGTGTTGCGGGCCACGCAGCCCGCGCGCACCGGACACGCGCCGCAGTCCGGCTTGCGCGTGCAGACCGTCGCGCCGAGATCCATCAGCGCCTGGGTATATGTTTCGACGTTCTTCCGCGGCAAGAGCCTTTCCGCGAGAAGCCAAAGCTCATCCTTGTCCGCAATCCCGTAGCGGCGTGCCAGCACGCGCTTGACGTTGCCGTCGAGGATCGCGGCGCGCTCGCCGAACGCGAACACCGCGATCGCCGCCGCGGTCGAGCGGCCGACGCCCGGCAGCTCCGCGATCTGGGCGGCGGTTTGCGGAAACGCGCCGCGAGAAACGACGCTCTGTGCGGCGAGGCGCAAATTGCGTCCCCGCGCGTAGTAGCCGAGCCCGCTCCAGAGCTGCAGGACCTCGTCCTCCGAAGCGGCGGCGAGCGCCTCGACCGTCGGGTACCTCTTGATGAACCTCATATAGTAAGGAACGACGGTGCCGACCTGCGTCTGCTGCAGCATGATCTCGGAGAGCCAGATGCGGTAGGGATCGCGCGTGCCCTGCCAGGGCAGGCCGTGGCGCCCGTGGCGGCGCTGCCAGCCGATGAGCTTTTCCGCGAAAGACATCGGGTAACATTCTCTCAAAATGGCTGCGTTCATCCTGCGGCGCATCGCCCAGGCGGTCCTCGTCATGCTGACCGTGGGCCTGATCGCCTTCTCGCTGTTCCGCTTCGTCGGCGATCCCGTGACCTTCATGCTGGGACAGGACGCGACCCCTGAGCAGCGCATCGAGGTGACGCGCGCGCTCGGCCTCGACCAGCCGTTCTACGTGCAGTACGTGAAGTTCGTCGGCAACGCGCTGCAGGGCGAGTTCGGCCTGAGCCTGCGCCAGGTGCAGCCGGTTTCCAGGCTCATCGTGGAGCGGCTGCCGGCGACGCTCGAGCTCTCGATCGTCGCCGCGCTGTTCGCGCTCCTGGCGGGCATTCCCATGGGCGTGTACACCGCATTGCGGCCCCGCTCGTTCTTTTCGCAGGTCCTGCTGGCCGTATCGCTCGCGGGCGTATCGCTGCCGACCTTCCTCATCGGCATCCTGCTGATCCTGGTGTTCTCGGTGCAGCTCGGCTGGATGCCCTCCTTCGGCCGCGGCGACGTGGTGCAGATCGGCTGGTGGAGCACGGGCCTCCTCACGGCCTCGGGGCTGCGGGCATTGGTCTTGCCGGCGATCACGCTGGGGCTGTTCCAGATGACGCTGATCCAGCGGCTGGTGCGCTCCGAAATGCTGGAGGTGCTGCGCACCGACTACATCCGCTTCGCCCGCGCGCGCGGCCTCACCGACCGCGCGGTGCATTTCGGCCACGCCCTGAAGAACACGCTGGTCCCGGTCATCACCATCACCGGGCTGCAGCTGGGCGCGATCATCGCCTTTGCCATCATCACCGAGACGGTGTTCCAGTGGCCCGGCATGGGCCTGCTCTTCATCCAGGCGGTCAGCTTCGCCGATGTGCCGGTGATGGCGGCTTACCTCTGCCTGATCGCGCTATTCTTCGTCCTCATCAATCTCGCGGTCGACCTGCTTTACTATGCGGTCGACCCCCGGCTCCGCCTCCAGACCCCATGACCAGCCCCGTCGACAGGATCCGCGGCTACCACGCCGAGCTGCGCGAGTTCCGCCGCGACCTGCACGCCCACCCCGAGCTCGCCTTCGAGGAGAGCCGCACCTCGGCGCTGGTGGTGGAGTCGCTGAAGAAGTGGGGCATCGAGA
>DATBSZ010000070.1:0-16353 GCA_036559525.1 Burkholderiales bacterium | reverse complement strand
ACTGCATCGATGGCGTCGCCGTGGAAGTGGGCCGCGGCGACGACCGCACCAGCCTGCTGCGCTTCATCCTCACCGACCGCTGGCACCGGGCGCAGCGCCCGCCCGCGACCGAATGGCGGCTCGCCGGCTACTGGGAGCTATCGGCCGGCCTTTGGGACAACCGCGAGGAAAGCACCGCCGACGTCGGCTTTACGCCGGTGTTCCGCATCGAGAGGGGCACGCTCTACTTCGAAGGGGCGGTCGGCGTGCACCTCGTGCAGGCGCGGATCAGCGCGCAACGCTCGTTCAGCACCGCGCTGCAGTTCGCCGACCACCTCGGCGCCGGGATCCATTCCGGCAAGTACGACTTCGGCGTGCGCGTGCAGCACATTTCGAACGGCGGCTTCCACAGCCCGAACCCCGGGATCAACTTCGTGACCCTCCAGGTGCATTACAACCTGGAGTAATGTCGGTCGTGCAACCTATTTCGCGCCGACCGGCTCTTCCTGAGGCGCGCCCAGCGTGCGCCAGTCGACGCTCTTCGGCACCACGCCTTCGAACGAGGCGAGCGTGACCTGCCGTACCCGCGGCTCTGCGGCGCCGATCGCGGGCCCGCCTTCCTGGAATTTCTTCGCCGCGGCGATCACCAGGCGGCGGAATTGCGCCACCGCGAGGTCGCTCGCGCCGGGATGGTCCTGGCTGCGGTCCGAGATCGGCCCCATCGATTCCCACATCGCCATGTCCTGCGTCGGGATGCCGTGGATGCCGGTCCAGTCGCCGCGCTTCATGGCGTCGCGGTCCTGCAGATAGCGGTTGTCCAGGTTTCTCTTTTTCCGGAAATTTTCATCCAGGTCGACGCCGACTTCGGCCCCGCAGAACCGGCGCCACGCCTGCTGCGTGATGCCCTTCTTCGGGTCCGGATGCCACGCGATCCAGTAGAACAGGGTGTTCACGTCGTCGATCGGGATGAGCATCTGCGCCAGGTTGTACTGGTCGTTCGGCGGGATCAGGCAGGTGAACGGCGCGATATAGAGCGTGGTGCGAACGTACTGGTGCGTCTCCGGATTGCGGATCGGCTTGCGGATGGCGGCGTAGCGGAACCCGTAGCTCGTCGCCTCGAACTGCAATTTCGGCGCCTTGTCGGTCGACGGGCGCAGCCAGGCCGAGTCGGTCGCGGTCGATCCTTCCACCTCGGCGGAGGGCATGTTGGTTGAGTGAAGGCTCGAGCTGTGCGCCGAATCGATCGAGCCTTCGAGCACCTGCGCCCAGTTGCACGCGGCGTGCATCTTGACGATCGCGTAGCGAATGCCGGGCTTCGGCGCCCAAGCGGGCGGCTCGAACTCGCGCATTTCTTCACGCGGGCCCATCCAGATCCAGACGAAGCCGCCACCCTCGCGCGCAGGATAAGCCTTGGTCTTCTTGCCCAGGCGCGCAGCCGCGCCGGGCGCCTCGGAGGGCATGTCGACGACGTTGCCCTCGACGTCGAATTTCCAGCCGTGGTAGAGGCAGCGCAGACCGCATTCCTCGTTGCGCCCGAAAACGAGCGACGCACGCCGGTGCAGGCAGTGCTCGCCGAGGACACCCAGTCTTCCCGTTGTGTCCCTGAAAACGACAAGGTCTTCGCCGAGGAGCCGCGCGCGCACCGGCGCGCCGTCGGCTTGGCCGACCTCTTCCGCCATGCAAACCGGAAGCCAGTGACGCCGTGACATTTGCCCCATCACGGCGTCGCCTTCCACGCGGCACAGGAGCTGGTTCTGCTCCTTGGTTAACATAGGGCATATAGATAGCATGAAAAAGCTAAGAATCGGCGTAGCCGGCCTGGGCCGCGCATTTGCGGTCATGGCAGGCGCTTTCCGCGATCCGCGGGTCGAGCTGGTCGCGGCCGCCGACCCGCGCCGGGAGGCGCTCGCCAAGTTCAAGGCCGACCACGGCGGCCGGGTTTTCACTTCGACCGAAGACCTGTGCGCCGATCCCGGGGTCGATGTGGTCTACATCGCGACGCCCCATCAGTTCCACGCGCCCCACACGCGCCTCGCGGCGTCGCATGGGAAGCACATCCTGGTCGAGAAGCCGATGGCCCTCTTCCTGCAGGACTGCCGCGCGATGATCGACGTCGCGCGCAAGGCCGGGGTCGCGCTGATCGTCGGCCACAGCCACAGCTTCGACGCCCCGATCCTGCGAACGCGGGACCTGATTCAAAGCGGCGCCTACGGCGCGGTGCGCATGGTCACCGCGCTCGACTACACCGACTTCCTCTACCGGCCGCGGCGCCCCGACGAGCTCGACACCGAGTTCGGCGGCGGCGTGGTGTTCAACCAGGCGGCGCACCAGGTCGACATCGTGCGCCTGCTCGCCGGCGGCAACGTCCGCAGCGTGCGCGCCTACACCGGCAAGTGGGACCCGTCGCGTCAGACCGAGGGCGCCTATACCTGCCTGCTGGGCTTCGACAACGGCGCCTTTGCGAGCCTGGTCTACAGCGGCTACGCGCATTTCGACAGCGACGAGTTCATGGGCTGGATCGGGGAAATGGGGCAGGAAAGGGATCCTCGCCAGTACGGCACGGCGCGGCGCGCCCTCGCCAGCGGCGACGAGCTCGCCGTCAAGAACGCGCGCAACTACGGCGGGCCGGAGTTCAAGGAAATCCCGCCGGTCGCGCACCAGCACTTCGGCGTGGTGATCGTCTCCTGCGAGAAGGGGGACCTGCAGCCCCTGCCCACCGGGGTCATGATCCACGGCGACAACGAGAGACGCTTCGATCGGCTGCCGCTGCCCGAAGTGCCGCGCAAGGAAGTGATCGACGAGCTCTACGCGGCCGTCGTCGAGAAACGCGCACCGCTGCACAGCGGCGAATGGGCGATGGGGAACCTGGAGGTGTCGCTTGCGATCTTGCGTTCGGCGCGCGAAGGCGTCGACATTCCGCTGCGAAACCGGTAAGAAGCCCCTTCACCGATGCCGGCGCTACGCCTGACGCTCGCCTGCTGGGACTACGACCGCACGCGCGCCCTGATGGACGGCACGGTGGCGCCCGACGGCATCGAGCTCGTCTACCTGAACCAGCCGGTGGAGGAAACGTTCTTCCGCATGCTGCGCTACCGGGAGTTCGACTGCTCGGAGATGTCGCTCTCCTCCTACGTGGCATCCCTGCAGGCCGAGAACCCGCCGTTCGTGGCGATTCCGGTGTTCCCGTCGCGCTACTTCCGCCACTCGTGCATCTTCGTGTCGGCGAAGAGCGGCATCCGAAAGCCCGAAGAGCTCAAGGGCCGGCGCATCGGCGTGCCCGAGTACCAGATGACCGCGCCGGTGTGGATCCGCGGCATCCTCTCGGACGATCACGGCGTGAAGGTGACCGACGTCGAGCACTACTCCGGCGGCGAGGAGGAGCCCGGGCGCGACGAGAAGCTGAAGCTGAATTTACCTCCCAACATCCGCTTGAAAGCTATTCCTGGGGACAAGACCCTGTCCCGCATGCTTGCCGACGGCGAGCTGGATGCCCTCGTCACCGCGCGCTCGCCTTCCACCTTCCACAAGGAGCCGGACAAGGTGAAGCGGCTGTTCCCGAACTACGTGGAACTGGAGAAAGACTACTACCGGCGCACGAAGATCTTTCCCACGATGCACACCGTCGTGATCCGGCGCGACGTGTACGCGAAGAACCCGTGGGTGGCGCAATCGCTCTACAAGGCATTCGCGGAGGCCAAGGCGAAAGCCTATCGACTCTACGACCAGACCGCGGCGTTGCCGGCGATGGTGCCGTGGCTCGTGGCCGAGCTGGAGGAGGCGCGGCGCGAGATGGGCGAAGACTGGTGGCCGTATGGCCTTGAGCCCAACCGCAAGGTCCTCGAGACCTTCCTGCGCTATCACCACGAGCAGGGGCTGTCCAAGCGGCGCTTCGCGCCCGACGAGCTGTTCGCGCGCGAGACCCTCAAGTCGTTCAAGGTCTGATGTACCGCGGAATGGACCGCGCGGCGCTCGATGCCGCCTACAACAACGGCGCCGCAGTCGCCGACAGCCCGAAGATCGTCGCCGACTGGGAAGCGCGCAGCGCGCGGCTGCGCGCCGCGCACCCCGAGGGAATGGACCTGCGCTACGGCCCGGACGAGCGCAACCGCATCGACTATTTCGCCGCGCGGCGCGACGGCCCGGTGCTCGCGTTCATCCACGGCGGCTACTGGCAGAACCGCGCCAAGGAGATTTTTTCCTTCGTCGCCGAAGGGCCGCTCGCCTGGGGCATCAATGTCGCCCTCATCGGCTACACCCTCGCGCCGCAGAAGCGGCTCGACGGCATCGTCGCCGAGATCCGCGCCGCGCTCACCTGGCTGCATACCGCGATTCCGCTGCTCGGCGGGGAGAAGGCCCGGCTTTTTGTCTCCGGCTGGTCGGCGGGCGGGCATCTCACCGCGATGGCAATGGATCATCCAGCGGTGAAAGGCGGCCTCGCCATCAGCGGAATCTATGACCTCGAGCCGATGCGGCTTTGCTACATCAACGACAAGCTGTGCCTCGATGAAGCCGAGGAGAAGCGCAACAGTCCGATGTTCCTCAAGGCCGCGGAGAAACCCCTGTTCATCGCCTACGGAGCCGACGAGCTGCCGGAGCTCTGTCGACAGTCAGAGGAGTATTCAAAAAAACTTAGTCATACAACCCTGTTGGCGGTGCCCCAGCGCAACCACTTCACGGTGCTGGAGGAGCTCGCCTCCCCTCACGGCGCCCTCACCGCGCTCGCGCGAAAGCTTTAGAATTTCCCCATGAATCGCCTTCTCGCCGTCCTTACCTCGCTCTGGGTGACCACGGCCTTCGCCCAGTACCCCGACAAGCCCATCCGTCTGATCGTCCCGTTCCCGCCCGGCGGCGCGGCCGAGCTTGGCGCGCGCATCTTCTCGGTACCGCTCGGCCAGGCGCTCGGCCAGCCGATCGTGATCGACACCAAGCCCGGCGCCGACGGCGCGATCGCGGCCGATGCGGTGATGAAGGCCGCGCCCGACGGCTACACGCTCTTCTACGCGACCAACACCGCGTTCAACTGGGTACCCGCCACGCGCAAGAACCCGCCGTACAACCCGGTCACGGATTTCACCCCGGTGTCGTTCGTCGGGTATTTCGGATTTTTCCTGTTCAGCCATCCGAGCGTGCCGGCGAAATCGGTCGCCGAGCTGCTCGCCTACGCGCGCGCCAATCCGGGCAAGGTCAACTACGGCTCCGGCAACAGCACCGCGCAGCTCTTCGGCGCCCAGCTCGCGCAGCTCGAGAAGCTCGACATCGTGCACGTCCCCTACAAAGGCGACGGGCCGCTGGTGATCGACCTGCTTGCGGGCCGCGTGCACATCGCGTTCTCGACGCCCGGCACCGCCGCGCCGCAAGTCAAGGAAGGCAAGCTGCGCGCCCTCGCGGCGATGTTTCCGAACCGCAGCGCGCTGCTTCCCGAGGTTCCCACCGCCGCCGAGGCTGGACTGGGCAAGATGTCGCTCACGCCGTGGGGCGGCGTGTTCGGCCCCAAGGGAATGCCGAAGGAGGTCGTGGATCGCGTCGCGCGCGAGCTCGCGGTGGTCCTGAAGCGCGCCGAGGTGCGCGACGCGTTCGGCAAGCTAGCGTTCGAGCCGAAGAGCTCGACGCCCGAAGAGCTCAGCGCCATCCTCAAGCAGCAGATCGAGATCTGGGGCAGCACCGCGCGCGAAGTCGGCATCAAGCCGGAATAAAGAGCGTAACCACGAAGCAGTTCCCCTCGCAGCGCACGTCGCCGCCGTGCCGGCGGGCGATCTGGCGCACCAGCGCGAGGCCGAGCCCGGTTCCGCGCTTGGAATAGAACGGCTCGAAGATGCGCTCGCGTTCGGCTGCGGGCACGCCGGCGCCGGCGTCGCAGACCCTGAGTTGGCGACCTTTGACATGGATCTCTATCGGCGGCGCGCCGTGGCGACGCGCGTTTTCCAAAAGATTGCGGATCATGCGGCGCAGGAGCCGAGGGTCGCCGCGGATGACCACCGGCTCGCCCTGCGCCTCGACGTCGTAGCGCGCCGCTTCCTCCGCCGCCAGCGCGAGCAGATCGACCTCTTCCGTATTCTCCAGAGAAGTGACGGCGTCGAGCCGGCTCGCTATCAGCACCTCGTCGATGAGCTGCTCCAGCTCGGCGATATCGCGCTCGATCTCGCGCTTGTCCTTCCCCAGCTCGAGCGCCAGGCGAATGCGCGCGAGCGGCGTGCGCAGCTCGTGCGAGGCGTTGGCGAGCAGCGACTTGTGCGCGCCGACCAGCTCCTCGATGCGGGCCGCGGCGCGGTTGAAGCTCTCGGCGAGCCGGGCGACCTCGTCCCTGCCCTCGACCTTGACGCGCGCCGACAGCTCGCCCGCGCCCAGCGCGTCGACGCCGCGCTGCAGCCGCTCGAGCCGCTGGGTGAGGCGCCGCGCCACGGGATAGGCGCCGACGCCGACGGCGACGAGGACCAGCGCGAGGGCGAAAACGCCGAAAGCCGGTCCCCTGCGGTGATGCGGGCGCGATACCAGCCAGCGCCCGTCTGAGAGCTGCGTCGCCCACGACGGGTCGCCGCCGCTATGCCGCCATCCGGTGCGCTCGGGCGCGGTCAGCGCGCCGCCCACGGCGGCGAGACGGATCCCGTCGCGGCTGAAGAGTGCGAGGTCCATGCGCGCGCCGCGCGCCACGCGCTCGAGCGCTGCCTGCTGCTCGGCGGGAGCCGCCTCGGCCGGCGCGAGCACGTTGCGCGCGATAACCCCGAGCTCGGTGCCCTCGCGGGGCTCCGCGAGCGTGCGCCAGAGCACGCCAGCGCCCACCGCGAAAGCCACCAGGCTCGCGAGCACCGCGAAGTAGATTCTTAGGTAGAGCCTGCGCATTCAGCACCCGAATTCGGGGTCAGGGTGGGAATTACGCTGCCGCGTACGCGCAAGCGTAATTTCCACCCTGACCCCGAATTCCGCCATCAGTTTTGTTGCTTGGCGAACACGTAGCCCGCGCCGCGCACGGTGATGATGCGGCGCGGCTTCTTCGGGTCGTCCTCGATCGCCGCGCGGATGCGCGAGACGTGCACGTCGATCGAGCGGTCGAAGGCCTCGAGCTTCTCGCCCTTCATCAGGTTCATCAGCGCGTCGCGCGAGAGCACGCGCCCCGCGTTCTCGGCGAGCGTCACGAGGAGGGTGAACTGGAAGGAAGTCAGCGCCGCTTCCTTGCCCCCTACGCGCACGGCGCGCGAATCGCGGTCGATTTCCAGGCGACCGAAGCGCAGCAGGCTGTCTTTCCCCTGGCGATTTGCGCGCCTCAATACCGCCTTCAAGCGCGCCAGGAGCTCGCGCGGCTCGAACGGCTTGGGCAGGTAGTCGTCGGCGCCGATCTCGAGCCCGACGATGCGGTCCATCGCATCGCCGCGCGCGGTGAGCATCAGCACCGGGAGCTCCCAGCGCGCGCGCAGCCGGCGGCAGACCTCGAGCCCGTCCATGTCGGGCAGCGAGAGGTCCAGCACCAGGGCGTCGTACGGCTCTTTCTCGAGCCGCTCGAGCCCGCTCGCGCCGCTCGCCGCGGTGGTGACCCGGTAACCCGAGCCGCCCAGATACTCCGAAACCATCGCGGCGAGCCGGGCGTCGTCTTCGATCAAGAGGACGCGTTCCACTGCGCTTCGACTATACCCGCGGCTTGCGGAACACCGCGCAATAGCTCCCGAGCGGGCCGCGGCCCGGCCAGTCGTCGATCAGCCGGAGCGGCTCGAGGCCGCTGCCGGCGACTTCGGTGACGACCGTCTTCGCCGGGACGCCGAGCGAGCCTCGGCTCCAGAAGAAGGGCGGCGGGAAGTCGATCACCGCGAGCACGCCGCCCGGGCGCAGCGCCCGCAGCACGCTGGCGTTGATGCTCGCAGCGTCGCTCAAATGGTGATACACGCGGCGCAGCACGATTGCGTCGCAGCAGCCCGGCGGCAATCCGGTCTCGTGGCTGAGCGCTTCGACGACGGTGACGTTGTCGAGCCTGGCGTCGACGACCGCAATGCGAAGCTGCTTCAGCCGCGCGGCATCGATCTCGGTAGAAAACACCCGCCCGTTCGACCCCACTTCGCGCGCGAAGGCGAGCGTCAGCTGGCCTTTCCCGGCGCCGACGTCCGCCACCACCTTCCCCGCTTCGAGCGCCAGCACCTCCCTGAGGCGCGCCATTTCGGCGCCGTCGGCGCGAAACCCGAACCCGGTCCAGCTGCCGCAACCGGCGCAGGCGACCGAGAGCAGCAGGATGATCGCCGCCCTCATAGCCAGCGACGCACCGCGGCCTTGTAGGGTAAGTACTCCGACGGAAAGCGGGCCTCCAGGTAGCGCTCCTCTCGCGGAATGACTACGAACGACATCAGCGCCGCCGCCGGCATCAGGGTGACGATGAGCCAGAGGCTGTTGACCCAGCACGCGACGCCGGCGTGGAGCAGAGAGAAAGACAGGTAGATGGGATTGCGGCTGTAGCGAAACGGCCCCGCGCGCACGATCGCAGTCGTAGGGCGATCGCCCGGCACCGGGGTGCCGGCGATCCGCAGCGCGCGCACAGAGGAGAGGAACAGCACGACGGCCGCCAGTACGGCGGCACTCCCGAGCGGCCCGCTTACGGCATGAGGCACGAGCCCCGCTGGCCAGGCGCCGTGCAGCAACAGGCCCCCGGCGATCGCTCCCGCAAATACCGAGGGCGGCCGTACGATCCCGCGGTTCGCGACGGCCGCTTCCACATGCGCCTAGGCGTGTCCCCAGCGCCCGTGGCGGCGGGCGAAGTGGGTGGCGAGCCCCTTGCGCTGTGCCGGCGTCAGCACGTCGGCAGCCTCGGCGATCGCGCGCGTTAGGCGCCGCGACGCCTCGTCTGCGAGCTGGATCTTGCGCCCGCGCAGCGCTTCGAGCGCCGCCGGATCCACGCGGTCCTGCGATAGCAGCTCGATCGCTTCGCGCCGCCCGGCGTGGAGCTGCTCGCGCAGCGGCATCAGATCCTTCGCCGCCTGCTTCACGATCGGCTCGAGCTTCTGCTTCTGCTCCTCGGTGGCGTCGATCTCGACGTAGAAGTGCTTGAGCATCCGGTCAAGCCGCTTCTCGAGGTCCGCGGGGTCGATCGGTCCGTATCCATGCCGGCGGCTGTAGCCGAAGGCCTTGAAGCCGATGCCGGCGGCGAGGCCGCCGAGCATCGTGGCGAGGGTGATGCGTCTGAAGCGATTCATGCGTTCTCCTTCGGTGAAGTGCGAAGGAGTGTGGCGGTGACCGGTAAGCGGCGTTTTTCCGCTGCGTAAAGTTACGTAAAGCTCAAGTCGCGGGCTCGAGGCGGGCGAGCACGCCGTTGCTTTCATCGGTGAGCACGTAGATGAACCCGTCGGGACCGGCGCGCACGTCGCGGATGCGGCCGAGCACGCCTTTCAGCAGGCGCTCTTCGCTCACCACCTTCTCGCCGTCGAGCTTCAGGCGCACCAGCATCTGGTCGCGCAGCGCGCCCACGAAGAGATCGCCCTTCCAGCGCGCGAACTTGTCGCCGGTGTAGAACGCCATGCCCGAAGGCGCGATCGACGGCACCCAGTAGTGGATCGGCTGCGCCATGCCCTCCTTGCGGGTCCCCTCGCCGATCTTCGTGCCGATGCCGTAGTTGACGCCATAGGTGATCACCGGCCAGCCGTAATTCACGCCGGGGCGGATCACGTTCACCTCGTCTCCGCCCTGCGGGCCGTGCTCGTGGGTCCACAGCATCCCGGTCTGCGGATGCAGCGCCGCGCCCTGCATGTTGCGGTTGCCGAGAGTGAACTTCTCCGGCTTCCAGCCCGGCTTGCCGGCAAACGGATTGTCCGCCGGCAGGCGCCCGTCGTCGTGCAGGCGGATCACCGAGCCGGCGTGGTCGTCCGGGCGCTGCGCGCGCGGCATCTCGCCGCGGTCGCCGAGGGTGAGATACACGTAGCCCGCACGGTCGAACACGATGCGCCCGCCGAAATGCTGGCCGCGCGAGCCCTTGGGAGTTTGCTTGAAAAGAACTTCAACGCCTTCGAGGCGATGACCGACCAGCCGGCCGCGCGCGAGCTCGGTGCCCACGCCGTCGCTGCCGCGCGCCGCGTATGCGAGGTACACCAGGGAATTCTTCGAAAAATCGGGATGAAGCACCACGTCCTGCAGCCCGCCCTGCCCGTGCACCGTCACTTGCGGCAAGCCTTCGATCGGCTTCGGGTCGAGCTTGCCCTGCGACACGATGCGCAGGCGGCCTGCCTTCTCGGTGACCAGCATCCGCCCATCGGGCAGGAAGGCGAGCGACCAGGGCTGCTCGAATCCTTCGACGACCTTGACCACGCGGAACGAGTGCTCGTCCGAGCGGTAGGTCTGCGCGGCGGCGGGCAAGGGAACAAGGGCCAGCGCACACAGAAGCGCGAGCAGGCCCTCCCTCGGACGGGTGATTGCCATGGGAATCGGTCTCCATGATAACGGCATGACAAGTGAGACTATTCCTCGGCCTCGCCGCGGCCGCACTGGTTCAAGGCTGCGTCTTCTACCCTCGCACCACGACCGTGCACGACGAGGAATGCAGGATCGAGACGCGCCGGATGACGCTGCAGGCCGAGCCGTTCGGCTACCTCGCTTCATGCAGCGGCAAGGAATGCGCCTCGATGCTTGTCGTGATCGGTGCCGTGACCGCCGGTAGCGCGGTCGTCTCCGGTAGCATCGTCGTCGCGGGCAACGTCGTGTACTGGATGGAGCGACGGGGCAAGTGCCCCGCTCGCCATCTGGATTCCAAGATTGTTACCGCTTCGGCATTCCTATTCTTATTCCAGAACGATCGGGATGTTTCACAGGCCCGCTGCGCGACGAAAAGATAACCCCATATCCATCAAATGGGTGTAGCCTGCGCTGCCAAGGGAGACTGCTCTGTACGACACCGTACCTTGCGTCCGCGTCGTCGACGACGATGCGGCCGTCCTGAAGTCGCTCGGCCGCCTGCTGAACGCGGCGGGCTTTGCAGTCCGCACTTTCCCCTCTTCGCAGGACTTCCTGCGGCAGCACGACCGCGATGCCCCGGGTTGCGTGGTCATCGATCTCGCGATGCCTGGCGTGGACGGACTGCAGCTCCAGCAGGTGCTCGCCCGCTCGGGCGATCCCTGCCCGGTGATCTTCATCAGCGGCTACGGCGACGTCCCGAGCAGCGTGCGCGCGATGAAGGCCGGGGCGGTCGACTTCCTCACCAAGCCCTTCGACCAGAGCCAGTTCCTGGACGCGGTGCGCACGGCGATCGACAAGGACCGCTCGGCGCGCGCCGCGCGTGCCGAGCGCTCTTCGGTCGGCGTGCGGGTGGCGGGGCTCACGCCGCGCGAGCGCGAGGTCATGACGCACGTGATCGCCGGCCACCTCAACAAGCAGATCGCCGCCGAGCTCGGCATCGCCGAGAAGACGGTGAAGGTGCACCGCGCGCGCGTGATGAAGAAAATGGAAGTAGGGTCGGTCGCCGACCTGGTGTGGCAGGTCCGACGTAACTAGAGCAATGGGACCAAGGTCCAATTGCCGCGCCCCCGCGGGGTGCCTCTAATGGCGGTCCAAAGGAGAACGCCATGAAACGCACCCTACTCGCTGCCGCCCTGCTTGTCCCGGCGCTGGTCCTTGCCCAGCCCCGCGGCGCGATCGTCACGGACCGGATCGAGGCCGTCGTCACCGTCACCAAGGTGGACCCGAAGGCGCGCACCGTCACCATGCGCGGGCCGCGCGGCAACCTGGGCGTCCTGCATGTGCCGCCCGAGGCGCAGAACCTCGACCGCGTGAAGGTTGGCGACCGGGTCAAGGTCGTCTATGCCGAGGCCGCGGTGATCGCGCTCACCAGGGGCGGCGAGCCGGCCGCGACGGTCGAGGAGGAGGTGCAGCTCGCGCCGAAGGGGGGCACGCCGGGCGGGATCAAGGTGCGCACCACCAAGATCAGCGCCGTGGTCGACGCCATCGACTACAAGAACCGCTACGTCGCGCTGCGCGGGCCGAAGGGCAACACGCTGGCGCTGCCGGTCTCGGACGAGGTTAAGAATCTCGAAAGCGTGAAAGTCGGCGACAAGCTCACGATCGCCTACACCCAGGCGCTGGCGCTGGAGCTGGTCGTGGAGGAAAAGCCGAAGAAGCCGGCCGCGAAGAAGAAGTAGCCGGGCGGCCATGGATCTCGAGAGCATGGGAGCGACCGCGACCGCGGTGCTCACGGCGTTCGGGCTGAAGGTGCTCGGCGCAATCGCCGCCTGGAGTTAGGGCTCCGTCCCCGAATTTCCCTACTTCGCTTCCGGCGCGGGCACGAGCTTGCCGGGAAGCTTGAGCGTGCGCTCGAAGATTCCCAGGAGCTGATTGGTGACCGCCCGCGGACCGAGCGGCACGATGACCGGGTCGCGGATGTCGCCGCGCACCTCCATGGGGAGCGCGATCATCGAGCCGCCGAAGACGTCGCCGATGATCGGAATCGCGCCTGCGATACGCTCGACGTGCGTCAACAGACCGACCAGGACGGTGAGCTGCGAGTTCGCGCCGAGCAGGTCCACGCGCCCCTGCGCGGCGAGGCGCACCGCGTCGCTGTCGAAGAAGCTCTCGTCGACCAGGAACTCGCCGTTCGCGAAGTGCCCTTTGGCCGTGATCGCGCGATAAGGGAATCCCTCCTCCTTCATCTCGCTGACCGAGGCGATGCCGCGGAAGGACAGGATGTTGCCGAGCAGGGCGAATTTCTTCACCCGGCCCTGCCGCACCTCGGTTTCTACCGTACCGGTGAGGCCACGCACGAGGTGCGGCCGCCTCCCCTGCACGCGCAGCTCGGCCTTCAGGTCGACGTTGCCCGTGATCTGCACGTTGCCGCCGGTCAGGCAGTGAAGCGTGCGCTCCAGCGGCTGGTTTTTGATCGTGATGTGCGCCGCGGCGGAGGCGTCCTCGGGCTGGATCTCGACCTCCATCGGGAACGAGACGCCGCACATGCGCGCTTCCTTCACGTCTAGGCGCGCGCGCTTCGGCTCGAGCGACAGGATGCCGTCGAACGGCTCGATCCTGTAGTCCTTGTACTGGATGAAGCCGGCCGCGACCTCGACGCGCCCGGCGACCGGCAGCGGCCAGAGCGCGGACGACTTTTTTTTCGGCGCGCTCGGGTCTGGAGCCGGCAGCAGCCGATCGAGCATCACACCCGCAGACTCGACGCGCGCTTCGATCACCGGGGCCTGGTCGGTGCGCCGGATCTCGCCGCGCAGATCGAATACCTGCTCCTCCACGTCGAGCCGAGCCTGCGTGATGCGCAGGCGATCGCCTTCGGTGCTGAGATCTGCGCGCTGGACCACCGCGCGCCTGCCGGCGAGCCAGCTCAGGTCGAGCGCCTCGATGTGCAGGCTTCCTTCGGCCGTGGTGCGCTCCGGGCGCTTGCGGTCGATGCTCACGCGCAGCTCGCCTCGCGCGTCGCCGGAGGCAGCCGGCAACGGCTGGCGCAGCATCGCGGGGATGCTTTGGCCGTGAAGCCTGCCGGAAAAGCTTGTGTCGATCCGGTCGCCGGCGACGGTGGCGCCGAGCACCGCGTCGCTGCGCGCGTCCTTGATCGTCAGGCGGCGCACCTCCAGAGCCTCGGGCTTCCACGCCAGCACCACCCCGAGCGCAGGGCCGCCATCGAAATCGACGCGCGCGTCGACTTCCAGCGGCTCGTCCGGCGCCCACGCGATGCGCCGCGCCGCAAAGCGCAGCGGAGTTTTCGGCTCGAACCGCGGCGGCACGCCGCTGCGCTCCAGCGCCCAGCGCATCGCTTTCTCGCCGAGCTCGCCACCGGACAGCGCGAGCTCCAACGCCGTATTCTTCACCGAGAGGCTTCCCGACACCTGGGCGCGCGCGTCGAGCATTTCCACGGCGAGCTTATCCAGGTTCACTTTCTCAGGCCCGGCGCGCAACGACCCCCCCGTAACGCTGACCGAACCCGGCAGCAGCTTCAGTGCGGCCCTGACATTGCGCGGCGTGGCGACGGCGTCGAAATCGACCTCCGCGGGGCGATCGAAGCGCAGCGCCACGCGCTTCACATCCACCTCGACCGTCCCCGAAAGGGCGGTGAGGTCTTCCACCGGTACCTTCGCCTGCAGCCAGGGAAACCACTGCTCGAGCTTTACCGTCGCTCGCCCGGAAGCCGCCGACAACGCGGGTGCTTTTCCAAGATTGATCTCGGCAGCAACTCCCTCGAACGTCGAATCGCCGATCGAGCCCTGCAACCCTGAGGCACGTACGCGCTTCGCGTCGGCATGAATCGTTCCACCCGCGAGGTTCACCGGCTGCGGGAGCGCCGTGAGCTTGGCACTCACCTTGCGCGGCGTGGCGACAGCCTCGAAGTCGACCTCCGCCGGGCGGTCGAAGCGCAGAGCGAGGCGCTTCAGCGCAACGTCGACGCTGCCGGAAGCCGAAGCGATCTGCTCGAGCGGCAGCTTTGTCTGCAGCCAGGGCAGCCATTGTTCGAGCTTTACGGTTGCCCGCCCGGAGGCTGCCGATAGGCGAGGCGCTTTCCCGAGCTCGATCCGGGCGGCGGCATTCTCGAAAGTCGAATCCCCCACGAGACCGCGCGCTCCGGCGACATGCACCTGCTCCGGCGTGACCGTGACGTGCCCCGAGTGCGCCGACAGCTTCCACGGTAGCTGCGCCAGCTTTACGGCGGCATCGGATTTCGTGATTTCGATTTTGGCTTGCCACTGAGCCGCCAGGGAAACGGCCACATCCGCGGACAAGCGCCCTTCCGCCGACTCGATAGCGTCGAGGCCCGCGACCTTGAGCCGAGCCAGCGCGAGCGCCTTCGCAAGATCGGCCACGTCGACGCGGGCGCTCAGCTCCGGCGTCTTTCCAGCGGGAAGGAGGAGCTTGCCCTTCGCCGCCGCGACGGCGGCGAGGCTGGCATCGAAGTCGCCTTCGACGACGGTCTTCGCGTCGGTGCGCAGCTGCGCTCGAATCGTAGCCGGCGGGAGGTCCTTGTCCACCACCAGCGCGTCGAGCTCGACCTGCGCGCGCGCCGCGAGGCTGGCGTATTCGACACGCCCCTTGATGGAGAGGCGCTTCCACCACGCGCTCGCCGCCGACAGCTCGAGGTCTACGCCGTCGGCGGCGGTCCGCACATTGGCGTTCAGCTCGCGCAGCCCCCCCGGGTCGACCGCCGCCTGCTCGATGCGCAGCTGCGTATCCGGCGCGAACCGCTGCAGGGCCTGCACCAGCGGCTCGACCACCTTGCGGTAGGCGGCGACCGCGTCGAGCTCCTGCTGCTCAGATTCTCCTGAAGCCTGAATGCGGACTTCGGGCCGCAACACGGAGAACGACGCAATCTCGGCTCGGCCGCGCAGCAGCGGCCACAGCCTGAGGTATGCCTTGACATCGTCGGCAGCGGCGCTCAGGCGGTCGGGCATCTCGATGCGCACCCGGCGCAGCTCGCCGTGCGGCGCCGGGAACAGGCCGATTTCGAGCGCTTCCCAGGTCACCTCGCCGTCCACGGCGTGCGCGAGCCGGCGCTGGATCTCGGCGCGCACCGCGGGTGTGTCGATATACGCGGGCGCGACCAGGACCACCAGCGCCGCTAGGACGACGAGCGCCCCGAGGGCGTAGGCCAGCCGCTTCATGCGGCCTACTCTAATACCAGAGGTGCTGCCAGAGCGCGCTGACGCCGTCGAAGTCGGAGCCGGTGCGTGCGTAGACTCCGCTGTGCGCAGACAGCCTGACCGAATTGCGCTGGTCGACCGGTAACGACAAGGTCGCGCCCAGGCGCGTGCCACCGAGAGCTTGCGTGTTTTCGACGCCGTTGATGGAGTTTCGGCCGCCGTCGTAGTAAGTGACGCTGAACGCGCCCCAGGCGGCGCGGCCGAGCTGGCGGGTAAGGTGCAGCTGCACCGAATAAAGCGGGTCCTGCTCGCGGGTATTTCCGTTGAAAAACTCGTCGTTGCGGGTGAACCAGGTGACGCCCGCCGCGAGCTCGACGGTCCAGCGGCCGAGCGCCTGCGACACGCCGAGCTCCGGCTTGATCGACCAGCGGTTGGACCCGATGTTGACCAGCCGGTCGTTGTCGTACTGGCCGAAGGGCGCAGTGACGGCGAGGCTCGCGCCGACGATCAGGTCCTGGCGCCAGGCGGCGAACTCCGCCGGGCGCAGCGCCGGCGCGCCGTAGAGATTGACCGCCAGCCGCACCGTGGGATCGCCGAGGCCGCTCACCTCGCGCCGTACCTCGCTCGCGCCGTCCAGCGTCGCCGTCCCCGTCAGGTCGACGAGCGGCAGCAGCAGCGCGACGTTGCCGGCCTTGCCGAACACGTCGAGCGAACGCACGTAGCCCACCGGCAGCACGTGGACGCGCGTGCGGGCGTCCTGCAGCGGCAGCGCGTCGAACGCAAGCTCGCCCTGCGAGTACGCATAGCCGGCGAGCAGAAAATTCAGCCCGACCGGCAGGTTCGAGTAGGC
>DATBSZ010000069.1:0-6552 GCA_036559525.1 Burkholderiales bacterium | reverse complement strand
GCCTGGTCGTTGATCAGCGCCGCGTATTCCTTGTAGGTCTGGAAGGAGTTCTGGCGCGACGCATGCTGCAGCTTGGCGATCGCGTCCGGCGTCCAGGTGTGGTCCTCGCCGCGCACGCGCCAGGCGTACTCGCCGCCGGCGTCGAGCGCCGCCGCCAGCACCGGGTCCTTCTCGCCGAACGCCGCGCGGTGGGTGCGGAGCGCCTCTTCGGCGACCTCGAACAGATCGATGCCCTGCACGTTGCTCGCCGTGCCGGTGAAGTACTTGTCGACCAGCGATTTCTCCAGGCCCACGGCTTCGAACTGCTGCGCGCCGGTGTAGGACATGTAGGTCGAGATGCCCATCTTGGACATGACCTTCTTGAGCCCCTTGCCGATCGCCTTGACGTAGTTCTTGACCGCTTTCGTCTTGTCGGACGAGAAGGAAAGGATGGTCTCGAGCGCGAGATACGGGTGCACCGCCTCGGCGCCGTAGCCGCCGAGCAATGCGAAGTGGTGGACTTCGCGGGCGCTGCCGGTCTCGACCACCAGCCCGGTCGAAGTGCGCAGGCCCTTGTTCACCAGGTGCTGGTGGATCGCGGACAGGGCGAGAAGCGCGGGAATCGCGACGCGCTCGCGGTCGACCAGGCGATCCGAGATCACGATGATCGAATAGCCGGAGCGCACCGCATCCTCGGCCTGCGCCGCGAGCGAGGCGAGACGCGCCTCGATCGCCTCCTTGCCCCAGGCCACCGGGTAGGTGATGTCGAGCTCGCAGGCCTTGAACTTGCCGCCGGTGTAGCGCTCGATGTGGCGGATCTTCTCCATCTCGTAGAAATCGAGCACCGGCTGCGACACTTCGAGGCGCAGCGGCGGGTTCAGCTCGTCGATGCCGAGGAGGTTGGGCTTGGGCCCGATGAAGCTCACCAGCGAGGTGACCAGCTCCTCGCGGATCGGGTCGATGGCCGGGTTGGTCACCTGCGCGAAGAGCTGCTTGAAATAGTGGTAGAGGGTCTTGTTGCGCCTCGACAGCACCGCAAGCGAGGCGTCGTTGCCCATCGAGCCGACTGGCTCCTCGCCCGCCTGCGCCATCGGCGCGAGCTGGAACTTGAGGTCCTCCTGCGTGTAAGCGAACGCCTGCTGGCGGTCGAGCAGCGGGACCTCCGACTTGAGCGGCCGGGTCTTCTCGGTGTCGACCTCGTCGAGCCGCACGCGGATGCGCTCGATCCAGTCGGCGTAGGGCTTGGCGTTCGCCAGCGTCTCTTTGAGCTCCTTGTCGTCGACGATGCGGCCCTTCTCCACGTCGACCAGGAACATCTTGCCGGGCTGCAGGCGCCACTTCTTGACGATTCTCTCTTCGGGGATCGGCAGGCAGCCGCACTCCGACCCCATGATGACCAGGTCGTCGTCGGTGACGATGTAGCGCGAAGGCCGCAGGCCGTTGCGGTCGAGCGTGGCGCCGATCTGGCGGCCGTCGGTGAAAGCGATCGACGCCGGGCCGTCCCAGGGCTCCATCATCGCCGCGTGGTATTCGTAGAACGCGCGCCGCGCCGGATCCATGAGCGTGTGGTTTTCCCACGCCTCCGGGATCATCATCATCATCGCGTGCGCGACCGAGTAGCCTCCCATCACCAGCAGCTCGAGCGCGTTGTCGAACGAGGCCGAATCGGACTGGCCGTCGTAGATCAGCGGCCAGATTTTCGCGAGATCACCGCCCAGGATGGGCGATGAAATCGCACCCTGGCGCGCGCGGATCCAGTTCACGTTGCCGCGCAGGGTGTTGATCTCGCCGTTGTGGCAGATCAGGCGGAACGGGTGCGCCAGGTCCCACGACGGGAAGGTGTTGGTCGAGAAGCGCTGGTGCACGAGCGCGAGCGCCGATTCGACGCGCGCGTCCTTGAGGTCGAGGTAGTACTCGCCGACCTGGTGGGCGAGCAGCATGCCCTTGTAGCACACGGTGCGCGCCGACATCGACGGCACGTAGAACTCTCTCCCGTGCTTGAGCTTCAGCGCCTGGATGGCGTGGCCCGAGCTCTTGCGGATGATGTAGAGCTTGCGCTCGAGCGCATCGGTCACCGTCAGGCGCCGGCCGCGGCCGATGAAGACCTGCCGGATCACCGGCTCGAGCTGCTTCGCCGGCACGGCGAGGTCCGAGTTGTCGACCGGGACGTCGCGCCAGCCGAGCAGCATCTGGTGCTCGTCCTTGATGGCGCGCTCGATCTCGTACTCGCAGGCGATGCGCGAGGCGGGATCGCGCGGCAGGAATACCATGCCGACGCCGTATTGCCCCGCGGGCGGAAGCTTGACGCCCTGCTTCGCCATCTCCTCGCGATAGAACCGGTCCGGGATCTGGATCAGGCAGCCCGCGCCATCCGACAACTTCGGGTCGTAGCCCACTGCGCCGCGATGACTCAGGTTCTTCAGAACCGACAGGCCCTGCTCGACGATCGCGTGCGACTTCTTGCCCTTGATGTGCGCCACGAAGCCGACGCCGCACGCGTCGTGCTCGTTCGCGGGGTTATAGAGCCCTTGCTCGGGCGGATCGAGTCGCAAGCTCATGACGGCGCTACTGAATATACATTTACTGCGCTGCAGCGACAATGGCTCCGCGCACTGCAGCTTCGTCGATGTCGGCGCGCAGCGCCGCGCGTCCGAGCGCCTCCAGCACGACGAAGCGCGTCCTGCCCTTGGCCGCCTTCTTGTCGAGCGCCATCAACTCCATAAGGCGCTCGGGGGCGAGCGCCGGGCCGGCCACGGGCAGCCCCGCGCGCTTCAGCAGGTCGCGAACGCGGACGACTTCAGTTTTTTTCAAGTGACCCATTAGCTGAGATAGCTCTGCCGCCATCACCATCCCGGCGGCGACGGCTTCGCCGTGCAGCCAGGCGCCGTAGCCGGTGCCGGCTTCGATGGCGTGACCGAAGGTGTGACCGAAGTTGAGCAAGGCCCGCGCTCCCGATTCGCGCTCGTCCTCGGCCACGATGCGCGCCTTCAGCTCGCAGCTGCGACGGACCGCATGAACCAGGGCCGCGCGATCCTTCTTCAGGATTTTTTCGATGTTGGACTCGAGCCATTCCACGAACCCCGCGTCGAGCGCGAAGCCGTGCTTGATCACCTCGGCGATGCCGGAGCGCAGCTCGCGCTCGGGCAGGGAGTCGAGCGTCGCCACGTCCGAGATCACTGCGCGCGGCTGGTGGAACGCGCCGATCATGTTCTTGCCTAGCGCGTGGTTGATTGCGGTCTTGCCTCCGACGGAGGAATCGACCTGCGCGAGCAGCGTGGTCGGCACCTGGATGAAGGGCACGCCGCGCTGATACACCGCAGCGGCGAAGCCGGCGAGATCGCCGACGACGCCGCCGCCCAGGGCAACGATCAGCGTATCGCGCCCGCAGCGCGCGCCGAGCAGCGCATCGAAGATCTGGTTCAGGGTCTGCCAGCTTTTCGTCTGTTCGCCGTCCGGGACGATGATTGCTGTGTGGCGTGCGCCCGCGGCGACCAACGCTCGCTTCACTTTGTCGAGGTAAAGCGGCGCTACTACCTGGTTGCTGACAATCGCGGCGCTGCCACCGGCAAGGTGTGGCTGGTAAAGCCCGTCCGAGCCGATGATGCCGGCCCCGATATGGATGGGATAGGCCCGGCTGCCGAGGGCTACGCTGAGGCTTTCCATCGCGCTCCGAGCTGCTCGAGCAGGCCGCGCGCCAGCACCTGCACGCTCTGCCTGCCGGTATCGACCACCAGATCGGCGAGCGCGCTATACAGCGGATCGCGCTCGCGGTAGAGCTCGCGCAAGCGCCCGAGCGGATCGCCTCCGGCGAGCAGCGGCCGGTTGCGGTCCTGGCGCACGCGCTCGTACAGGTGCTCGGGGGTCGCGCGCAGATAGACCACGGTGCCGCGCGCGGCCAGCCGGCTGCGGTTCTCTTCGGCGAGCACCACGCCGCCGCCGGTGGCGAGCACGATGCCGTCGAGCGCCGTGAGCTCGGCGATCGCCTGCGTCTCGCGGCCGCGGAAGCCCCGCTCGCCTTCGATCTCGAAGATCACCGGGATCTTCACGCCGCAGCGCGCCTCGATCTCGTGGTCCGAGTCGACGAAGCGCAGCTTCAAGCGCCGCGCGAGCGTGCGCCCGACGGTGGTCTTGCCCGTGCCCATCATGTCGACCAGGTAGAGGTTTGCCGCGTGCTGCATCCCGGCATTGTAGGAACAAAAACGGCCGGGGGGACCGGCCGTCGAGAGGAGAGAAGCGAAGAGGCGGTGCTAGCGAATAGTGAGGCGCTCGTTGACGATGCGCGGCGTGACGAACACCAGCAGCTCGGTCTTGGCGTTCGTCGTGGCCTTGTTCTTGAACAGCCAGCCGATGACGGGCAGGTCGCCGAACCACGGCACCTGGGTGACGTCGGTGCGGTCGTTCTGCTCGTAGATGCCGCCGATCACCACCGTGCCGCCGTTCTCGACCAGGACCTCGGTCTTCACGTGCTTGGTGTTGATCTGCACGCCGCCGGGCACTTGCTGGCCGGGCGCGTCCTTGTTTACGTCGAGCGTCATGATGACGTTGCCGTCGGGGGTGATCTGCGGCTTCACCTTCAGCGACAACACCGCCTTGCGGAAGGAGAGCGCGGTCGCGCCCGACGAAGTCGCGGTCTGATACGGGATCTCGGCGCCCTGCTCGATCAGCGCCTCGACCTGGTCGGCGGTCAGCACACGCGGGCTGGAGATGATCTTGCCCTTGCCGTCGGCCTCCAGCGCCGAGAGCTCGAGGTTGAGGAAGCGGCTCGCCGCGCTGTTGAACAGGATAAGCGAGACCTGTCCCGCGCCGAAGTTGTTGAGGCCGACGGCCGGCAGGTTGACGTTGGTCGTGTCGCCGAAGAAGTTCGGCTGGGTTTCGATCTGGGTCGTCATGAAACCCTCGCTCGCCAGGCCGCCGCCGGCGATGACGCGCGGGCTGTTCTGTCCCAGGACGCGATGGCCGGAGGCCTGGCGGTCGTTCAGCGCAATGCGCGCGCCGAGGTTGCGGCTGAACGTGTCGCTCGCCTCTACGATGCGCGCCTCGATCATCACCTGGCGCACCGCGACGTCGATCTTCGCGATCAGTCGGCGCACTTCCTCGAGGCGGCTGGGGGTGTCCTGCACGAACAGCGTGTTGGTGCGGGCATCGACCACCGCGCTGCCGCGCTTGGAGAGAATGCGCTGCGTCGGGTCCGACAGCAGCTTCTGCACGTCGGCCGCTTTCTGGTAGTTCATCTGGAACGACTCGGTGCGGGTCTGCTCCAGATCAGAGATCTGGTTCGCCGCCTCGAGCTGCAGCTTCTCCCGCGTGGCGAGCTCGTCGCGCGGCGCGATCCAGATCACGTTGCCGCTGCGCCGGCTGTCGAGGCCGCGCGTCTGCAGGATGATCTCGAGCGCCTGGTCCCACGGCACGTCTCGCAGCCGCAGCGTGATATTGCCGCTGACCGTGTCGCTGGTGATGATGTTCAGGTCGGTGAAGTCGGCGATCACGTTCAGCACTGCGCGCACTTCCACGTTCTGGAAGTTGAGCGAGAGCCGCTCGCCGGTATAGCGCCCGCGCTGCGCGCTGGCGCGCGACGGATCGGCGACGATCGGCTTCACCTCGAGCACGAACTGCGTGTCGGACTGGTAAGCGTTGTGCTCCCATTGTCCTTTCGGCTCGATCACCATGCGCACGTTGTCCGCCTGCTGAAAGGTGCTCACCGTATTGACCGGCGTGCCGAAGTCGATCACGTCGAGCCGGCGCCGCAGGTTCTCGGGCAGCGAGGTCTTGAGGAAATCGACCACGATGTTCTGCCCCTGCACGCGGATGTCGATGCCGGTGGTGGTGTCCGAAAGATCGACCACCACGCGCCCCTCGCCGCCGCGGCCGCGGCGGAAGTCGATATCGCGCACGGCGTGCTTGACGTCGCCGCGGCCCTCGGCGAACTGCGCCGTCGCCGCCGGTCCGGTCTGCGCCACCGCCGCCTCCGCGAGGGTGATGACCAGCGTGTTGCCGTCGAGCACTGCCTCGTGGCCGCGCGGGCTGCGCAGGTTGAGCACCATCCGCGTGCGCTCGGCGCCCTGCACGATGTTCATGCTGCGCAGCTCGCCCTGCCCGATATCCTGGTTGGAGCGGCCCAGCGCGTTCACGGTATTGGGAAAGTCGAACGCGATGCGCGCCGGCGTGGCGACCGAGAAGTTCGGCGGCACGCTCTTCAGCGGCTCCTTGGTCGTGACGCGCACCACCGTCCTGCCGGCCTCCTGGCGGACTTCGAAACTGTCGATGCTGTTCTGCGCGGCCGCCGTGGTTGCGAACAGGGCGAGCCCTGCCAGCCAGAGCAGGAGCGCAGAAATGCGGGGAGTGGCTTTGGTATTCATCGTTTTGCCTCCACCAATTGCAGCGCGCTTTGGCGCTCAACCCAGTCGCCGGTCGAGTCCTGCACCAGCTCCTTGAGGCTGATCTGGGCCTCGTCGATCGCGGTGATCACGCCGAAGTTCTGGCCCATGTAGTTGCCCTTCCGCACCCGGTACAGGTTCGGGCCGGCCCTGACCAGCGCGAAGGTCTCCTGGTTCTGGGTGATGGTGCCGAGCATCT
>DATBSZ010000068.1:0-9001 GCA_036559525.1 Burkholderiales bacterium | reverse complement strand
CAATTCGCTTGACGGCCTGGTTCAGTGCTTTCGTGCCCACGCCGTAGAGCCGCGCCAAATCGGCGTCCAGTACGACTCGTTGCCCGCGGATGGCATGTATTAGCGGTTCGAGATCCTCCTGCGTTAGTGCGTGGTCCACTGCAGCCGCCTCCCCTGTGCGCGAATAAGGTCTAAACGCCGGGAACTGAAAGGCGACGACATGAGTTGCGGGGTTTCTTCCGGTGGCTTTCGCCTCCCGGGTGTGTGGCCTGGAACTCATCACAGATCGTGATGAGTTCGCCGGGGCAGAGTTGAGCGTGGAACGATCAAAGGGTTGCTCGTTAGCAGGCACTAGCATCGAGTTCAACTTCTCGTCCCCTCATCCTTCAATACTGAAAACTTCTCGTACACCCTGCACAGCGTCTGCAGGTCGCAGCGCCTGCAGGTCTTGAGCTCGTACTTCGGGTCGACGCGCGCGTCGCCGGCGGCGAACGAGGTCGCCAGCGCCTCCGCGTCCTGCTTCCACTGCGCGAGCAGCTTTTTCCAGTCGCGGTAGACCTGGACCTTGGGCAGGAGGCTCTCGGCCTGCGAATAGCCCATGAAGCGCATCTCGCCGGGAAGCACCTTGGCGAACACCACGGCGGCGAGCTCCTCGGGCGCGGCCACGGCATAGAGCGGAAGCTGCGGATCGTCGGGGCGCGGCCCGTCCCAGTCCTTCGGCGAGAGCATGCGCGAGCCCTTGTAGTCGATCAGCACGTGCCCGCCGCGCTCGAGCTCGTCCATGCGGTCGATGCGCGACTGGAATTCCAGTCCCGCCAGGACGATGCTTCGTTGTTGCTCCGTGGATGAAACCTTGAAAGGCGCGCGCAGCCGCTCGACCTCGAGCCACTCGCGCGCGAGCTTCGCCAGGCGCTCGCGCTCGAGCTCGGCGAAGCGGCCTTCGAGGCCCATCTCCTTCACCGCCGCGGCGGCGGCCTGGGTGATGGCCGGGGCGAGGTTCGTCCCGAGAGAAGAAGAACCTTTCACACGAACCCATAGTTCCTTCATCAGCGCGTGCATGAGCTTGCCGCGGTCGCGCGGGTCGAGGCCGGCGGTGGGCTCCTCGAGCGGCTCGGCGCCGAGGCGCCACTTGGCGAAGGCGCGGAACGGGCACGCGGCCTGGTCGGCGAGCACGCGGGTGCCGCCGCGCACCTTGCCGGGCGGAACGGGGGGAGCTTTGGCGTCTGCGAAGCTCTCCAGCTGTTTTGATTGAAAGATGAGATCCCGGTACCGCGGGAAATCGGGGATGGCAACGGGCTTCTCCACGACGTCGACGATGAGGGGCGAAGGAGCGAAGTCGCGGTCCTCTTCCTTCCGCGGATAGGAGAAGACCACTTCGGCGGCGGAGCGCTTCCACTCGTCCGTGATGCGACGGTCGAGCTCCGCCGAGGCTTCCGCGCTCGCCTGCGGGATGCCGGCCTTCTTCTGCGCCGCGATCGGGATGAAGGGGTTCGGCCTCGCGTCGAGCGGCCAGGCCTCGTCGGTCAGGCCGCTCACCCACAGGCAGTCGAAGCGCAGGCCCGCCGACTCGAGCACGCCGAGGATCTGGATCGGCGCGTCGGGCGATTCGGGCTGGAACAGCGTGTCGGCGCAGTGGCGCTTGAGGAATGCGAGCGCCTGGGCGAACGAGAAATTCGCGGTCAGCCTTTCCAGTTTTGATAATTCACCCAAAGCTTCGTGCCACTTCGCGCGCGTCTGGAACTCGTCGGAGTCGAGCGCGCGCTCGCCGGGGAAGCCGGCGGCGTCGAGCAGCGCCGAGAAGTGCCGCGCCCATTCGGCGGGCGACTCGGGCCGGGTGCGGGTGATCTCGAACACCTTCTCGAGCTGCTTTCGCAGGAGAGGAACCGCTTCAGCAGAGCCAATGAGTTTCCCCAATGTAATGGTGTTGTCCGCGTCCTTTCGCAGCCGCGCGTCGAGCGCGCCGCGGCGCGCGAGCTCGGTGTCGGCGCGGCCGAGGAAGGGCGAGCGCACGAGGTGGCTCGCGCGGCTGAATTCCACGCTTTGGAACGCGAGCTCGAGCAGGTCCAGGGCGAAATGAACCAGGGGAAATGACGACAAGGGCTTGCCCAGCGAGACGTTGAACGGCATCGGGGTCCGCGGCGCGCCGGGAAGGTTGTAGTCGGGCTGCATCACGCGGGAGAAGACCCGGACGACCTGGGATCTGTGCAGAGACAGTTCCGGGATGACGACGCCGATGCGCGCCCTTCCTTCCTCCAGGCGCGCGCGCGCCCATTTCGCCGCGGCCTCGATCTCGTGCTTGGCTGACGGGAACGATGCCCGCGCGCATTCCCCGGGGACGGAGCCTGGAGTGCAGGAGGCGAACTCGAACTTCTCGAGGAACTCGCGCGTCTGCGGCGGCATGACGTCGAAGGCGTAGGCCACCAGAAGCTTGGGCTTCTTCAGCTTGTCGAGGTGCTGCGCCATGAGGTCGGGCAGGCGCGCAGCGTCGATGTCCCCGCCGACGCTGCGTTGGTATTTCTTCGACCACGAAGCAAAGGCCTGCGCATCTTCGGTGCCCGTGCCAGTGCCGATGCGCCATTGGTGCATCAGGCGCCAGGCCTCGCGGCACTGCTGCGCCGCGCCGTCTTTCAGAAGGAAATTGAACTCCTTGAGGATCTCCTGCCAGAGGTGCTGCTCCTGCGCGGGCGTGAGCAGGAGCGGCAGGCTTTCGCCCAGGTCCGAATAGAGGGCGTCTTCCCACAGGCGCTCGACGAACGCGCCGAAGGGCAGGATGTCGGGGGCTTCCCAGACGCTGAGATTCTTTTTGATTTGAAAGGCATCGAATTCCGCCTGCAGGGCCTGCGCAAGGCGCTTGTTCGGCGTGACGACCGTGACCAGCGCCGCGTGGCCCTGCTCGAGGCGGGCGAAAAGATCAGCTTTGGAAAGCGCCGCCGGCATGCGGCGAGTTTAGTGCACTAATCACCTCGTCTTCAGGACTGCGGGATAAGGCCGCGCCGGAAGCCGAAGCCTATGATCGTCCGGCAATTCGGGAGGGAGCGATGGAACTCAACCAGGCGATCCAATCGCTGCGCCAGGCGAAGCTCGACGAGCGTGAAGCCGCCGCCGTCGTGGCTGATAAGAAAGCCCCGGCGCAGTACAAGTGGTGGCAGCAGGGTATCTGGTTCGGGGTCGAGGTCCTGCGCTACGCCTGGCTCAACATCTACCCGCTGCTCGCGCTCCTGGTGGGCGTGGTGTTCGTGTTCTACGTCAAGCAGACGCGCGAGATCCTCGTCGACCTGCAGCAGCAGCGGCTGACCGCCGCGGTGCTCGCCGCCTGGGCGGCGTCGATCTGGTACTCGATGCGCGTGCTATCGAGCACCGACTATCCCGGCGACGCCGATCCCCATCCGGCGGCGAAGGCGATCATGCCGTGGCTGTACGGCCAGGCGCCGCGCGTCGCGCCGTTCGCCGGCCTCGCGGTGATCGCCTGCTCGTCTTCGATCTTCCTCACCGACAATCCCGGCCCGAGCTGGATCGCGCCGCTCGCCGTCGGCGTGGTGGTGGTGACATGGGCAGCGGCGTGGTTCTGCGACGGCGTCATCGGCCTGGTCTCGCCGCCACTCGAGCCGACGCGCGTCTATCGCTGGAGCACGCTCGTGATCGCGGTCGGCGCGGGGCTGATCGCGTCGATTTCATGGTCCACGGTGCCGCAGCCGATGCGCGACGCGCCGCAGCCGCTGCACCTGGAGGACTGGCTGCTTTGGCTTTGCGTGGCGCTGATACTCATACCGCTGCTGGTGCGCCGTCGAGGCAGGCTCGCCCAGTGGTCGATGGCCGCCTCGTTCGCGATCTGGCTGTGGATCGTCTACCAGACCGTGCAGAGCCATCCCGGCGCCCCGAGGATGCCTTTCCTCGTGCTCGCGTTCGCGGGCTTCGGGCTCTGGTTCACGCTGCGCAGGCGCGAGCTCTTCGGCATTACGCAGCAGGCGGCGAAGCCCGAAGTCGAGGTCGGCCGCTCCACCTTCGTCGCGCTCGGCGTCGCGCTCTTCCTGCAGCTCGTGATGGTGATCGCGCTCACTCTGTCGCCGATCACGATCGGCATGTGGATCGGCACGCTCGGACTGCTGTTCCTTGGGCTCGCGCTGCTCCCGTTCTTCGGCATCGTCTGGGTATTCGTGCCGAAGTACCTGACCCTGCCTTCGCTCGCGCTCGTGCCGCTCATCTGGGGTATCCCGCTCGGCAACCAGCCCGACTACCTGCTGCGCGACTCCTGGTTCGCGCACCAGGCGCCGGAGCGCCCGCAGCTCGCGCATCACTTCGAGCAATGGCGCGCGCAACTGCCGAAGCCCGACGAGAGCCCGGTGTTCTTCGTCGCCGCCGCCGGCGGCGGGCTGCGCGCCGCGTACTGGACCGCGACCATGCTCGCGGCGGCCGACGACCATACCTGCGGCGAGTTCGGGCGCCACGTGTACGCGTACTCGGGCGTCTCGGGCGGCTCGCTCGGCATCGCCGCCTACCTCGCGCAGCGCCAGGTGTGGGAGGCGAAGTCGCCCCCGCCTTCCGAGCGCTGCCAGACCGGCCGCCGGCAGGAGATGGCCGACCTCCTTCGGCGCGACTTCCTCGCGCCGGTGGCGGGCTCGATGCTGTTCGCCGAGATGACGCAGCGCTACGTGCCGTTCGACTACCTCGAGGAGGACCGCGGCTCGATCCTCGCGCGCGCCTGGAGCAAGGCCTGGGACGACGTCTTTCCCGCCGACAAGGGCCGCTTCGACCGCCCCTTCCTCGACGTGTTCGCCAGCGTGAAGGACGGGCGCGCGGGCCCGGCGGTGTTCCTCAACGCCACCGCGGTCGAGACCGGGCGGCGCGCGATCGCCACCAACGTGCGCGTCGCCTTCCCGGCGGCCATCGACATCTTCCGCCCGGTACAGAAAGCGGCGCTCAAGACCGACGGCCTGCCGCTGCGCGAAGCGGTGCTCAACTCCGCGCGCTTCACCTACGTGAGCCCGGCCGGCACCGTGCACAGTTGCAAGCAGCCGGCCACGGACGGGAGCTGCGCGGTGGAAGCGAAACTCTGGGACCGCCTGGTCGACGGCGGCTACTTCGAGAATTCCGGCGTCGCCACGCTGACCGACGTGATGCGCGCTCTCGCCACGCGCGCGAAAACTCCGGGCAAGGACCAGATGTTCGTGATCGTGATCGACAATTCGAACGAGAGCGAGCTCGTCTGCCGCAAGGGCCGCGCGCCCGAGCGCGACGGAAACGACAGCCTGCAGGCGGGCGTGGCGCCGCTCTCCGGAATCACCGCGCCGATCGAGGCGCTGCTGCATGTGCGCGAAGCTCGCGGCCAGCTCGAGGTGCGCCGGCTGCGCATGGACTTCAGCTGCGCCGAAGGGAGGCTCGTCGACTGGAACCTGTTTGGCGACCAGGCGGACCGCAGCGCGGCGCAGGCCGCGGGACAGGAGCCGGCGCTCGGCTGGTTCCTCTCCAGGCGCTCGGCGCAGTGGATCGGCCAGCGCGCGAACGAGGTGGCGCAGGATTTCCCCTTCCGCCACGCCGCCTGCCACACCGGCAAGCCCGCCGGCCCGGTGCGCGCCGTGGTCGGCGACCCGGCGCAGCCGAACGTGGTCTGCATCGAGCCGGCGAAGAGCCTCAAGCCCTGAGCTAGACTACCCGCGAGGAGGAGTCTAGCTATGGTGCGGTTCGCTTTCTTGCTGGCGCTCGCGGCCGCGGCGCCGCACGCGGTTTCGCAGGACTACCCGGCGCGCGAGATCCGCTCGATCTGCAACTTCGCGCCCGGCTCGGGCGCCGACATCATCGTGCGCTACTACAGCGACCAGCTCGCCAGGCTCGCCGGCAAGCCGGTGATCGTCGAGAACAAGCCCGGCGCGCAGGGCACCATCGCCACCGCGTACGTCGCCAAGCAGCCGGCCGACGGCTACACCATCCATATCACCCCGGCGAGCTCGACGCTCGCCACTGCGCCGCACATCTTCAAGCAGCTGCCGTTCGACCCGCTCAGGGACTTCGCCCCGGTCACCACCATCAACTCGCTCACCTTCGTGGTGGCGGTCGATGCCGCGAAACCCCTTGAATCGATCAACGACCTGATTGCCCATTTGAAGCAGAAGCCCGGCCACGGCTTCTACGGCACGCAGTCGAACAGCGGCCAGGTCGCCGCCGAGCTCTTCAAGTCGAAGACCGGCCTCGACACCGTGTACGTGCCGTTCAAGGTGACGGGCGACGCGTTCGCCAACCTGCTGTCCGGCCAGATCGACTTCATGTCGGTGGACTCGACCTGGGCGCGCGGCCAGTCGAAGGTGCGCATCCTCGCCGTCACCGCAGCCAAGCGCTCGTCCACCATGCCCGAGATCCCGACCCTCGCCGAAGCCGGCGTCGCCGGCGTCGACATCGCGCCGTGGTGGGGCGTGGTGGTTCCCGCGGGCACCCCGCGGCCGGTCATCGACAAGCTCGCCGGCTGGTTCAACCAGATCACCGCGAGCAGCGAGACCCGGCAATTCCTCGCGCGCGCCGCGCTCGACCCCTTCCCCGGATCGCCCGAGCAGATGAGCGCGCTCCTCAAGACCGAGCTCGACCGCTGGGGCGGCTTCGTCAAGCTCGCCAAGATCCAGCCACAGTGATTCGAATTGCGGCGGAGGAGGCCTGGGCTCCTTCCGAGTTGCTTTCGCGGTACAAAAAATTACTTGAACAACGACCTGCGTCTTGGGACCCGGGGTTCCGCAGCCTGTGGGGGTTCTTTCTCGGCGCGACGCCGCGCGCGACGCAGCTCGTCGCGCGCATCCAGGACCTCGGCGCGCAGCGCATCGCCGACATGGATGCGACCGGGATCGCCAGGCAGCTCGTGTTCCTTAGCGCGCCGGGCGTGCAGGTCTTCGATTCGGCCACGGCGGTTTCGCTCAGCACGGACCTCAACGACCAGCTATTGCAGAAGATCCGGCAATACCCCGAGCGCTACGCAGCGCTCGCCGCGATCGCGCCGCAAGCCCCGAACGCCGCGGCCGCCGAGCTTCAACGTTCCGTAAAAAAGCTGGGATTCAAGGGCGCGGTGATCAACTCGCACACCCAGGGCGAATACCTCGACGACCCGAAGTACTGGGAGATCTTCGAGGCGGCCGAGGCGCTCGACGTGCCGCTCTACCTCCATCCCAACACGCCGCCGCCGGCGATGATCGACCCGTTCCTGCCGCGCGGCCTCGACGGCGCGATCTACGGCTTCGCGGTGGAGACCGGGCTGCACCTGCTGCGCATCGTCGTGGCCGGCGTGTTCGACCGCTTTCCAAAGCTGCGGATGGTCGTCGGGCACCTCGGCGAGGGACTGCCGTTCTGGCTGTTCCGCATCGACTTCATGCATCGAGCGATGGTGGCGGCGAAGCGCTATCCCGGAGTTCAGGCTCTCAAGAAAAAGCCCAGCGACTACCTGAAGGAAAACGTCTGGGTCACCACCAGCGGCATGCAGTGGGCGCCGGCGATCCTCTTCTCGCAGCAGGTGCTCGGGGTCGACCGCGTGCTCTACGCGATGGACTATCCGTACCAGTTCGTGCCGGAAGAAGTGAAGGTCACCGACGAGCTGCCGATCAGCGACGCCGATCGCAAGAAGCTCTACCAGACCAACGCGGAGCAGGTCTTCCGGCTCTAGCGTTCCAGGATCGCGGTCACGCCCATCCCGCCGGCGGCGCAGATCGAGATCAGCCCGCGCCCCGAGCCGCGCTGGGCGAGCTGCTTCGCGAGCGTGGCGACGATGCGCGCGCCGGTCGCGGCGAATGGATGGCCGAGCGCCACGCTCGAGCCTTTGGGGTTGAGCTTGGTTCTTTCAACGCGTCCGAGTGCGCCCGCACGCTTCAACTTGCTACGGCAATACTCTTCGGATTCCCAAGCTTTCAGCGTGCACAGCACCTGCGCAGCGAACGCCTCGTGGATCTCGTAGATGTCGAAGTCCTGCAGCTTCAGGCCGGCGCGGTCGATCATGCGCGGCACGGCGTACGCCGGCGCCATCAGCATGCCTTCCTTCGCGCCGTTCATGCCGACGAAGTCGACCGCAGCGGTTTCGGAATGGGTGATGAAACATTGAACTTCCAGGCCGTGTGAACGCGCCCATTCTTCCGACCCGAGAAGAACGCAGGCTGCGCCATCGGTGAGCGGCGAGCTGTTGCCCGCCGTGAGCGTACCCGCGGGGCTCGGATCGAACGCGGTTCTCAGCGAGCTCAACTTCTCGAGCGAGGTGTCGCCGCGCACGTTGTTATCGGTTTTCAATCCGGAAAATTCAACGGTCAGATCATCGAAGAAACCATCCCGCCACGCGGCCGCGGCGTTCTTGTGGCTGGCGAGCGCGAGCTCGTCCTGCTCCCGGCGCCCGATCGCCCATTCCTTCGCCATCTCCTCGCAATGCTGGCCCATCGACAGGCCGGTGCGCGGCTCGGCGATGCCGGGCGCGGCGGGCGCGAGGTCGCGCGGCCGAAGGCTGCCGATGCTCGCGACCTTGCCGGTCCACGACTTGTTCCGGGCAGCGGAAAGGACGGCGCGCTGCAGCCCAGGACTGTACGAGAGCGGGATGTCGCTCGCGCTGTCGGCGCCGCCGGCCACGCCCGAGTCGATCTCGCCCTGGGCGATGCGGTTCGCGAGCTGCGCCACGGCAGAGAGGCTCGTGCCGCAGGCGCGCTGCAGGTCGTACGCCGGCGTGGCGGGATCGAACCCGCTGCCGAGGACGCATTCGCGCGCCAGGTTCCAGTCGCGCGAGTGCTTGATCACCGCGCCCGCCGCCACTTCCCCGATCTTCTGATTCTTCAGCTGGAAGCGCTCGACGAGCGCCGCCATCGCGGCGGTGAGCATGTGCTGGTTGCTGAGCTCGTTGTACGCGCCGTTCGCGCGCGCGAAGGGGAGGCGAACGCCGCCCAGCACCGCGACCCGGCGTAACATGGTTGCCATATGAGGACTCTAATCCTATTCATCGCGGCGCTGACCGCGATTCCGGCGCTGGGGCAGGACTATCCGGTCCGCGAGATCCGCTCGGTGTGCAACTTCTCGGCCG
>DATBSZ010000067.1:0-15776 GCA_036559525.1 Burkholderiales bacterium | reverse complement strand
GTTCCCGACGTGATGGTGTTCTATGCGCCGACGGTGAACTCCTACAAGCGCTACGTCGACGCGTCCTGGGCGCCGACGCGGCTTGCCTGGAGCAACGACAACCGCACCGCCGGATTCCGCATCGTGGGCTCGGGACCGAGCACGCGTATCGAGTGCCGCATCCCGGGCGCCGACTGCAATCCGTATCTCGCCCTTGCCGCCTCCCTCGCCTCTGGCCTCGACGGCATCGCCAGCAAGATCGAGCCGCCGGAAGTCTTCGTCGGCGACATCTACCAGGCCAAGGACCTGCCGCGGGTGCCCTACACGCTCAGCCAGGCCACCGATCTGTTCGAAAAAAGCGCTTTCGCGAAGAAAGCGTTCGGCAAAGACGTGCACGAGCACTACACCCACTTCTATCGCACCGAAGCCGCGGCTTACGACAAAGCGGTCACCGACTGGGAACGCAGGAGATACTTCGAGCGGATATGAGACTGAAAGACAAAGTGGCGCTCATCACGGGCGCCGGCAGCGGCATCGGGCGGCAAACCGCGCTTCTCTTCTCCAAGGAGGGCGCGGCGGTCGTTTGCGTAGATGTGAACGAGAACGCGGCTCGCGAGACCGCTTCTTCCATTAGGAATTCCATTGCCGTCAAGGCGGATGTCTCAAACGCCGCCGATTGCCGGCAGATGGTCATGGCCGCCGAGCGGCAATTCGGAAAACTGCACGTGCTGTTCAACAACGCCGGGATCATGCACGCGAAGGACGACGACGCGATGTCGACCAGCGAGGAGGTCTGGGACCTCACGATGAGCATCAACGCCAAGGGCGTGTTCCTCGGCTGCAAGTACGGCATCCCGGCGATTCAGCGCGCGGGCGGCGGCTCGGTGATCAATACGGCGTCGTTCGTGGCGGTCTTGGGCGCGGCCACGCCGCAGATCGCCTACACCGCGAGCAAGGGTGCAGTACTCTCGATGACCCGCGAGCTCGCGGTGATCCATGCGCGGCAGAAGATCCGGGTCAATGCGCTCTGTCCCGGCCCCCTGAAAACCGAGCTCCTGATGAGCTTCCTGAATACAGAAGCGAAGAAGCAGCGCCGCCTCGTCCACATCCCGATGGGGCGCTTCGGGGAAGCCGAAGAGATCGCCCAGGCGGCGCTGTACCTCGCCTCGGACGAATCGTCCTACGTCACCGGCACCGAGTTCCTCGTCGACGGCGGGATCACCGCCGCTTACGTGACTCCGGAATGAAGATTCTCGGGATCTCCGGAAGCCTGCGCAAAGGCTCGTACAACACCGCCCTCCTGCGCGCGGCGGCCGGGCTGATGCCCGACGGCGCGCAGCTCGAGGTCGGCTCGATCGCCGGAATCCCGCTCTACGACGGCGACCTGGAGGCATCGCAGGGCATTCCTCCTGCAGTTCAAACCTTGAAAAAGAGCATTACCGAGGCGCAAGGGCTGCTCCTGGTCACCCCCGAATACAACAACTCGATCCCGGGCGTGTTCAAGAACGCAATCGACTGGCTCTCGCGCCCCTCTTCCGACATCGCCAAGGTCTTCGGCGGCCGGCCGGTCGGCGTGATCGGCGCCTCGCCCGGCGGGTTCGGCACCATCCTCTCGCAGAACGCCTGGCTGCCGGTGCTGCGGACGCTGGGCACGCGGCCCTTCTTCGGCGGCCGCCTGCAGGTCTCGCGCGCCGGCAATGTGTTCAATCCAGCCGGGGAGCTTGCCGACGAGGCGATCGGCGGCCAGCTCGCCAAGTACCTCGCCGGGTTCGTTTCTTTTATCAAGAATCCCTAATTCTCGGGGCCGGCGTAGGCGCCGGCGGTGCGCGGGAACATCGCCTTCACGATCTTCAAGCGCGAGATGTCGGCGGTGGCGTCCATGTGCAGGAAGATCGAGCCGTCGCGGAACAGCTTCTCGATGCCGAAGTCGAGCATCGCGCCGTTGCCGCCGTGCAGCTCCATCGCGTGCTGCACCACCTTCATGATCTCCTCGGAAGCGAACACCTTCGCCATGTTGCAGAGGGCGTCGGCATCCCCTGCGTTTTCGTCCACTGCCAGAGCAGCTTCTTTAATCAAGGATCTGACCGCAGAGAGTCGCGTCGCCATGTCTGCGAGGCGCAAAGCCACCGCCTGGTGCTTGATGAGGATCCTGCCGCCCTGGACGTAGCTCTGCACGTACTCGGCGGTGCGCTCGTAGGCCGCCATCCCGACCCCCAGGTTCTTCGCCGCCTGGATGATCTTGCCGGGCCGGAAGTAGATCCCGGCCTTGCCGAGCGCGTCGCCCTGGACGAGAAGGTGGTCCTTGGGCACGCGCATGTCCTCGAATACCAGCTCGCCGTTGTTCATGAAGCGGCAGCCGATGGTTTCATTGCATTTCGTAATGCTCAGCCCGGGCGTATCTCGCGGCACGAGGAAGCTGGAGGTGCCCTGCAGCATCCCCACCTTGGGATTCGTGTTGGCGTAGACCACAAACAGGCCCGCGTCATAGCCGTTGCTGATGAACTGCTTGCGGCCATTAATAATCCAGAAATCCCTGGATTCGGTTGCCCGCGTGTGCATGGCCGCTTCCGGCACGTTGTACGGCAGCCAGCGATCGGACGCGCCGCGGGGCTCCGTGAGGCAGTGGGCCAGCAGGAAACCCGGTTCGGCGACCAATCTTGAAAACCATTTCTCCTGCAGGCGGCGCGGCGCGAAGTTGCGCAGCAGCACCGACACTTTCCAGTTCTGCACCAGCTTGTCGGCGAGGCCCGAGTCGCCGCGGGCGATTTCCTCCGCGATCAGGGCAAAGGTGCGCACCTCGGTCGCCGCGTCGAGCTGCACGCCGCCGAATCCCTCGGGAACGCCGAGGGTGCGGATGCCGATGCGGTCGGCCTGCTCCAGGATTTCGCGCGGCAGCCGCGCGTCCGGATCCATCAGCCATTCGCGCTGCCAGTGGCTACGGATAAACGGCGTAACCACGCCGTCCACGAATTTCCGGCAGCTCGCGCGCATCATGCGCTGCTCTTCGGACAGTCCCCGCTCGATCATCTCCATGCTGTTCGCCCTTGTTTCAGTTGTAAAACGTACACAAGCCCCTGAAATCGATTGCTAAGCCGCCGGCGCCACGATACCGGCATGAGCACGCTTGATTACTGGGTTTATTCCATCGGCCTCGTCCTCGTCACGGTGAGCGTGCTGGTCGCCTAGGCGCCCGGCTGCTGCGACGCCGCAATCTCGCAAAAGCTGTTGCCGCCGCCGAAGCTACCGGACTAGAGTAGCTGAGCGACCTCGATTCGCGACCAGTTACCCACCGGGAGGAGGCAGGCAATGGTTCGCTTAACCATCAATGGCAAGGCTCATAACGTAGACGTCGATCCGAATACGCCGCTGCTCTGGGTGATCCGCGAGCAGGTCGGGTTGACCGGCACCAAGTACGGTTGCGGCATCGCCCAGTGCGGCGCCTGCACCGTGCACGTCAATGGCGCGCCGATGCGCTCCTGCATGCTGCCGGTGAGCACCGTCGTCGGCCAGAAGATCACCACCATCGAAGGCCTTGCCTCCGGCAAGACGCTGCACAGAGTGCAGCAGGCCTGGATTGCGCACGACGTGCCGCAGTGCGGCTACTGCCAGTCCGGCATGATCATGGCGGCCGCGGCGCTGCTCGCATCCAAGCCGAAGCCGACCGACGCCGACA
The DNA here is from genome assembly GCA_036559525.1 of Burkholderiales bacterium. GTDB lineage: Bacteria > Pseudomonadota > Gammaproteobacteria > Burkholderiales > SG8-39 > SCGC-AG-212-J23. Next base: position 12,124 of record DATBSZ010000067.1, on the reverse strand, counting down.
TCGACGCCGCGATCACCAACATCTGCCGCTGCGGCACGTTTCAGGAAGTGCGCACGGCGATCCACGCCGCCGCGAAAGCGACGAAGGCATAAGGGGGAGCCATGAAAATGAATCGCCGCTCGTTCATCGTCAGCTCCGCCGCCGTCACTGGGGGTCTTGCTGTCGGTTTCAACCCGTTTCAAACCAACATCGTTCGCGCTCAAGACGGGTCGCCCGAGCTCACCGCCTGGGTCGTGATCCAGCCTAACGACACCGTAATCATCCGCATGGCGCGCTCCGAGATGGGCCAGGGAACCATTACCGGCCTGGCGCAGCTGGTCGCCGAGGAGCTCGAGTGCGACTGGAACAAGGTAACGTACGAATACCCGACGCCGGGCACCAGCCTCAAGCGCAAGCGCGTCTGGGGTGACTTCTCCACCGGCGGCAGCCGCGGCATCCGCACCTCGCACGACTACGTGCGCCTGGGCGGCGCGACCGCGCGCGTGATGCTGATCCAGGCCGCCGCAAACCAGTGGAAGGTGCCGGCGTCCGAATGCGTGGCGGCGAACAGCGTCATCACCCATAAGCCGTCGGGTCGCAAGGTGACGTACGGCAAGGTCGCCGAGGCCGCCGCGCGCCTCGAGCCGCCCAAGGACGTCAAGCTCAAGGACCCGAAGGAGTGGAAGCTCATCGGCAAGCCGGTGAAGCGGCTCGACACCGTGGACAAGGTGAACGGCAAGCAGGTGTACGGCTTCGACCTCAAGCTGCCGGGCATGCTGAACGCCGCGATCAAGGACTGCCCGGTGTTCGGCGGCAAGGTGAAGAGCTTCGACGCCGGCCGCGTCACCAGCATGAAAGGCGTGAAAAAGGTCGTGCCGGTCGGCGACTCCGCCGTCGCCGTGGTCGCCGAAACCTGGTGGCAGGCGAAGACCGCGCTCGATGCGCTGCCGATCCAGTGGGACGAAGGCCCGAACGCCAAGGTGTCGCAGGAAGGCATCCTCGCCACGCTGAAGGAAGGCCTCGGCGCGTCGCAGGCTTTCGTCGGCAACCAGAACGGCGACGTCAAGGCGGGCCTCGGCAAAGCTACGAAGACCGTCGAAGCGACGTACTTCTACCCCTTCTTGAACCACGCGCCGATGGAGCCGATGAATGCCACCGCGCGCTACACGCCCGACCGCTGCGAGGTCTGGGTGCCGACGCAGGACGGCGAAGCCTCGTTCGCCGCGCTGCTCGCGGCCTCCGGCCTGCCGGCGGACAAGTGCGAGGTCTACAAGATCAACCTCGGCGGCGGCTTCGGCCGGCGCGGCGCGTTCCAGGACTACGTCACGCAAGCGGTCATTATTGCGAAGCAGATGCCCGGCGTGCCGGTGAAGCTGCTGTGGACGCGTGAAGAGGACATGCTGCACGGGCACTACCATCCGATCATGATGGCGAAGCTGACCGGCGGGCTCGACGCGAGCGGCAACCTGGTCGGTCTGCACGTGCGCCTGTCGGGCCAGTCGATCCTCGCGGCGGTGCGACCGCACATCGTCGAGCAGCAGAAGGGGCGCGATCCGCTCACCTTCCAGGGCCTCGCCGACACCGGCGAGCACTCGTTCGGCTACAGCATCCCGAACCTGCTCATCGACCACGCGATGCGCAACACGCACGTGCCGCCGGGCTTCTGGCGCGGCGTCAACATCAACCAGAACGCGGTGTTCATGGAATGCTTCATGGACGAGCTGGCGCAGGCCGCGGGCCAGGACGAGCTCGAATTCCGGCGCAAGAACATGCAGGGTTTGCCGCGCAACCTCGGCGTGCTGAACGCGGTGGCCGAGCGCATCGGCTGGAGCAAGCCCGCGAAACCGGGGATCTACCGCGGCCTGGCGCAGATGAAGGCCTTCAACAGCTTCGTCGCGGCGGCGTGCGAGATCTCGGTCCAGGACGGAAACAAGGTGAAGGTGCACCGCATCGTCGCGGCGACCGACCCGGGCTACGCCGTGAACCCGGCGCAGATCGAGCGCCAGGTCTCGGGCTCGTTCGTCTACGGCCTCTCGGCGCTGTTCATGCAGGAGAACACGGTCAAGGACGGACGCATCGTGGAGGACAACTTCCACACCTTCCCGTCGATGCGCATCTCGCAGATGCCGAAGGTGGAGACGATCATCATCGCCAACGGCGGCGGGATCTGGGGCGGCATCGGCGAGCCCACGATCTGCGTCGCCGCGCCGGCCGTGATGAACGCCTTCTTCAAGGCCACGGGCAAGCGCCTGCGCGACGTCCCGCTCAAGAACCAGGGCATCGAATTGGTGTAGATGAGGTTCGTGTGAGGGTGTTGGCCGCCGCCCTCGCCTTCCTCACCAGCACGGCTGCCGCAGATGATGCGATCCCGTCGTCCCTCACCGGGACGGCGGGAGACGCCTCGCGCGGCCGCGCCATTGTGTTGGACAGGCACGTCGGCCTGTGCCTGCTGTGCCACAGCGGCCCGTTCCCCGAGGAGCAGTTCCAGGGCAATCTCGCGCCGAGCCTCGCCGGCGTGGGGGCGAGATTGTCGGCGGGCCAGATCCGGCTCAGAATCGTCGACTCGAGCCGCGTCAATCCGGACACCATCATGCCGGCGTACTTCAGGACCGAAAACCAGGCGCGCGTGGCGCCCGCCTATCGCGGCAAGACCGTGCTCAATGCGCAGCAGATCGAAGACATCGTCGCCTTCCTCGTCACGCTGAAATAGGAAAATGAGGATCACTCGCCGCGCCTTCTTGCTGTTGGGTGCTGCCGCGGGGACCGCCCACGCGCAGCTTCCCCCCAACATCGCCGAGCTGCGCAGGCAGGCGCTCGACGAAGCGATCCGCAAGGTCGTCGGCAACGCCCAGGTGCGCACCGGCAAGGTCAAGCTCGACCTGCCGCCGCTCATCGACAACGGCAACACGGTGCCGCTCTCGGTCGAGGTCGACAGCCCGATGACCGCGGCCGACCATGTGAAAGCGATTCACGTCTTTACCGAGAAGAACCCGCAGCCCTACGTGCTCAGCGCGCACCTTGGCCCGCGCTCCGGCCGCGCGCGCATCACGACGCGCGCGCGCATCGCCGATACCGGCGTCGTCACCGCCATTGCGCAGATGAGCGATGGCTCGTTCTGGTCCGATAGCGTGAAGGTGATCGTTACGCTTTCGGCATGCCTCGAGGAAGGACTGATCTGATGGCGCGCGTCGTGGTCAACGTCCCGGCAGAGGCGAAGCGCGGCGAGGTGATCGAGATCCGCACCCTCGCCGGCCACCCGATGGAGACCGGCTTCCGCCGCACCCAGCTCGGCGAGCTGATCCCGCGCGACATCATCCGCAGCCTGGTGTGCACCTACAATGGCGTCGAGGTGTTCCGCGCCGATTTCCATCCCGCGATGGCGGCCAATCCGCTTCTCACCTTCACCACCGTCGCAACGGAGAGCGGCACCCTGGAATTCCGCTGGACCGGCGACAACGGCTTCTCCGCGACCCAGACGGCGGCGATCAAGGTACTTTGAAGTTTTGCACCGTCATCCTTTCGGCGCTGGTTGCCGCCGTTTCCCACGCGGGTGAAATCCCCTCGGCCGAGCGCCGCAGCGGCTACGAATTCATGAGCCGCGACACGCGCGCCATGCAGGACGACGAGGTCACCGGGCCGGCGGTGCTGTGGCTGCTCGACGGCGAGGCGCTGTGGGGCAAGCTCGGCTGCACCGGCTGCCACGGCGACGCGAAGGCCGGCATGAAAGGCGTGGCCGCGCGCTACCCGGCGCTGGTGGACGGGAAGCTCGTCAACCTGGAGCAGCAGGTTCGTCACAAAGCGCCCGCGCTCGCCTACGAGAGCCGCGAGCTGCTCGCGCTGACGGCTTACGTGGCGCGGCAGTCTCGCGGCATGCCTATTCAAGTAAATGAAAAGACGAAGCCTCTAATGGACCGAGGAAAGGATTTCTTCCATCGTCGCCAGGGCCAGCTCAATCTCGCGTGCGCCCAGTGCCACGACGACAACTGGGGCAAGAAGCTCGCCGGCAACACCATCCCGCAGGCGCATCCGACCGGCTATCCAATTTACCGGCTGGAATGGCAGACCGTGGGCTCGCTCGCGCGGCGATTCCGCAACTGCCTCACCGGCATGCGCGCCGAGCTCTACGCGCCCGGCGCGCCGGAATTCGTCGAGCTCGAGCTTTACCTCATGTGGCGCGCGCGCGGCATGAAACTAGAATCCCCGGCGGTGCGTCCATGAAGCGGCAAAAAACCATCACGCCGGTCGACGGCTCGGTTTACGTAGAGCGGGACCTGGCGTCGAACTCTGCGATCGAGCGCGCCCTCTTCATGGCGGAGAAGGCGCAGAAGGCCTGGAAGCAGGTGCCGGTCGGCGAGCGCGCCGCGATCTGCCGCAGCATGGCCGAATGGTGCGTGTCCCGGGCCAACGAGCTCGCCACCGAGCTAAGCTGGCAGATGGGGCGGCCGGTCGCGCAGAGCCCGGGCGAGCTGCATCGCGGGTTCCGCGAGCGCGCGCTTTACATGTGCAGCGTCGCAGAAAAGACCCTCGAGGATCTCAAGGTGGAGCCAAAGCCGGGCTTTCAGCGCTTCATCCGGCGCGAGCCGCTCGGCGTGGTGTTCGTGGTGGCGCCGTGGAACTATCCCTGGCTCACCTCGGTGAACGCGGTGGTGCCGGCGCTGCTCGCGGGCAACAGCGTGATCCTGAAGATGGCGGCGCAGACGCCGCTCGTCGCCGAGCGCTATGCCGAGGCGTTTAAGGCCGCCGGCCTGCCGCAGGGCGTGTTCCAGTTCCTGCACCTCGACCACGCGCAGGTCGCCAAGGTGATCGCGGATCCGCGCATCGCCTACGTGGCGTTCACCGGCTCGGTGCCCGGCGGGCAGGCGGTGCAGCAAGCCGCCGCCGCGCGCTTCATCGGCACCGGCCTCGAGCTCGGCGGCAAGGACCCCGCGTATGTGCGCGCCGACGCGGACCTGCCGTTCGCGGTGGAGAACCTCGTCGACGGCGCGTACTTCAATTCCGGGCAATCCTGCTGCGGGATCGAGCGCATCTACGTGCATCAGAAAATCCACAAAGGATTCGTGGAGGCCTTCGTCGAGCTCGCGCGTCAGTACCGGCTCGGCAATCCGCTGGAAAAGGAGACCAACCTCGGGCCGTTGGTGCGCACCCAGGCGGCGGACGCGGTGCGCGCCCAGATCCGCCAGGCGTTGAAGAAAGGGGCGAAAGCCCTGCTGCAGCTCAAAGACCGGCCGCGCACGCCCTATCTGCCCCCCGAGGTGCTGATCAACGTCGACCACGGCATGGACGTGATGGTCGAGGAGAGCTTCGGGCCGGTGGTCGGTATCCAGGCGGTGAAAGACGACGACGAGGCGGTAAAGCTGATGAACGACAGCCGCTACGGCCTCACCGCCTCGGTCTGGACGCCGGACGTCGACGCGGCGCTGCGCATCGGCGAGCGCGTCGAGACCGGCACCTGGTTCATGAACCGCTGCGACTACCTCGATCCGGCGCTCGCCTGGACCGGGTTGAAGGACTCCGGGCGCGGCTGCTCGCTTTCGAGGCTCGGGCTGGAGACGTTCACGCGCCCGAAGTCGTTTCACTTGCGGCTAACCTGAGGAGGACGCCTTGGAGCTGCCCGACAAGCTCAAGTACACCGAATCGCACGAATGGATCGCCGACAACGGCGACGGCACCGTCACCGTCGGCATCACCGCGGTGGCGACCGAGCAGCTCGGCGACCTCGTCTACGTCGAGCTGCCCCCGGTGGGCTCGAGCGTCGCGCGCGGCGCGAACTGCGCGATCGTGGAGTCCACCAAGGCCGCCTCGGAAGTCTATGCGCCGGTCGCCGGCGAGGTGCTCGCCGCGAATACAGACCTCGCCAAGCATCCCGAGCGGGTGAACCAGTCGCCCTATCAGGACGGGTGGCTGTTCAAGCTCAAGGTCAGCGATCGCGCGGAGCTCGACCGGCTGCTCGTACGCGACGCCTACGCGAAGTCCGCGGGCGTCTGATGACGCTGGACGAGCTGCTCGACAAGGACGGTTTCGCCGCCCGCCACATCGGTCCGCCCCCGGCGGCGCAGCGCGAGATGCTCGCGGCCCTCGGCGTGTCCTCGCTCGACGCGCTGGTGCGCGAGGTCGTGCCGAAGGACATCCTGCTCGAGCAGCCGCTCGCGCTCGGAGAAGCGAAGACCGAGAACGAGGCGCTCGCGGAGATCAGCGCGCACGCGGGGCGAAACGAGCTCTGGCGCAACTTCATCGGCATGGGGTACTACGGCACGCACACGCCGGCCGTGATCCAGCGCAACGTGCTCGAGAACCCCGGCTGGTACACCGCGTACACGCCCTACCAGGCGGAGATCTCGCAAGGCCGGCTCGAGGCGCTCCTCAATTTCCAGCAGATGGTGATCGACCTCACCGGGCTGCCGGTAGCGAACGCTTCGCTGCTCGACGAAGCGACCGCCGCGGCGGAGGCAATGGCGATGATCCGGCGCAGCGCGAAGAGCAAGGCGAGCGCGTTCTTCGTCGACGCGGCGGTGCATCCGCAGGTCCTCGGGGTCATGCGCACGCGCGCAAAGTGGCTCGGCATCGAGCTCGTCGTCGGCGATGAACCTCAGCCGGAGAAAGTCTTCGGCGCGTACCTGCAATATCCCGATACCTGCGGCCGCATCCGCGATTTCTCCGCAGTCATCGTGAAAGTCCATGCCGCCCACGGCCTCGTCGCCATGGGCACCGACCTGCTTGCGCTCGTGCTGCTGCGCCCGCCGGGCGCGCTCGGCGCGGACATCGCGATCGGCTCGGCGCAGCGCTTCGGCGTGCCGATGGGCTACGGCGGCCCGCACGCCGCGTTCATGGCGTGCCGCGACGAGCACAAGCGCTCGATGCCCGGCAGGATCATCGGCGTCTCGGTCGATGCCGCGGGCAGGCCGGCGCTGCGCATGGCGCTGCAGACGCGCGAGCAGCACATCCGCCGCGACAAGGCCACGAGCAACATCTGCACCGCCCAGGCCCTGCTCGCCAACATGGCCGGGTTCTACGCCGTGTACCACGGACCGCGGGGGCTGGCGCGCATCGCGCTGCGCACGAACACCATGGCTCGTCTGCTCGCCGCGTGCGTCAAGCCCGAGAGCAGCGAATTTTTCGACACCCTGGTTTTCGCCGTGCGCTCCGTCGAGGAAGTAAAGGGCCGCGCGGGCGCAAGGCGAATCAACCTGCGCTACCTGGACGGCGCTCGCGTGGGAGTGAGCTTCGACGAGCTCACCTCGTTGGACGACGTGGCGGACGTCGCGGAGGCGCTTTCAGGGACAAGACACAATATTCAAGCCATCGCGAAGGAATTGGCTGCAGAACCCGGTTCCATCCCGGGGGCTTTGCGCCGCACCGACGCCGTGCTCTCGCATCCGGTCTTCAACCGCTACCACACCGAGACCGAGATGATGCGCTACCTCAAGCGGCTGGAGAACCGCGACCTGTCGCTGGTGCACGCGATGATTCCGCTCGGCTCGTGCACGATGAAGCTCAACGCCGCGGCCGAGCTCACGCCGATCTCGTGGCCGCGCTTTGCGGCGATGCACCCGTTCGCGCCGCCCGAGCAGGCGCGGGGCTACGCCGGCATGCTGCGCGAGCTGGAAGCGATGCTCGCCGAGATCACCGGCTTCGCCGCGGTTTCGCTGCAACCCAATTCCGGCGCGCAAGGCGAGTACGCGGGACTCCTCGCCATCCGCAGCTATCTCGCCGCGCAGGGACAAGGCGCGCGCGACGTCTGCCTCATCCCCGCCTCGGCGCATGGCACCAACCCCGCCACCGCCCAGATGATGGGGCTGCGCATCGTCGTCGTCGGCTGCGACGAGAACGGCAACGTCGACATCGCCGACCTCGAGCGCAAGATCGCCGGGCACGCGAGCCGCATCGCCGCCCTGATGATCACGTACCCCTCGACGCACGGCGTGTTCGAGGAGGCGATCGTGCGCATCTGCAGGCTGGTGCACGATGCCGGCGGCCAGGTGTACATGGACGGCGCCAACATGAACGCGCTCGCCGGGCTCGCCAAGCCCGCCCTGATCGGCGCCGACGTCTGCCACATCAACCTGCACAAGACCTTCTGCATCCCGCACGGCGGCGGAGGGCCCGGGATGGGGCCGATTGCCGTTGCCTCGCACCTGAAAGCTTTCTTGCCCGACACGACCGGGCCGGTGTCGGCCGCTCCCTACGGCAGCGCCCTCATCCTGCCGATCTCGTGGATGTACATCCGCATGATGGGCGCGCGGGGAATACGCGAGGCGACCGAGGTCGCGATCCTGAACGCGAACTACATCGCCGCACGGCTCAAGCGCTACTTCCCGGTGCTCTATGCCGGCGCGCGCGGGCGCGTCGCGCACGAGTGCATCCTGGATCTGCGCAAGCTGAAGGAAAGCTGCGGCGTTAGCGCCGAGGACGTCGCGAAGCGGCTGATGGACTACGGCTTCCACGCCCCGACGCTCTCGTTTCCGGTGGCCGACACGCTGATGGTCGAGCCGACCGAGAGCGAATCGAAGGACGAGCTCGACCGCTTCTGCGACGCGATGATCTCGATCCACGGCGAGCTGGAGAAGATCCGCTCCGGCGCGTGGGACCGCGCCGGCAACCCGGTCAAGAACGCGCCGCACACCGCGCTCGAGCTCGCGGGCGAATGGCCGCATCGGTACAGCCGCGAGGAAGCCGCGTTCCCCAAGCCGTGGCTGCGCGCCGCGAAGTACTGGCCGCCGGTGAAGCGCATCGACAACGTCGCGGGCGACCGCAACCTTGTCTGTACGTGCCCGCCGATCGAAGCGTATGCCGAATGAAAAGACCGTACTGCATGCACTGCATGCGGAGCTCGGCGCGCGCTTCGTGCCCTTCGCCGGGTTCGACATGCCGATCCAGTACCGCGAGGGCCTGCGCGCGGAGCATCTGCACACGCGCAGCGCGGCGGGACTTTTCGACGTCTCCCACATGGGGCAGGTGCGCGTCACCGGCCCCGGGCTGCACGAATCGCTCGAGCGCGCGCTGCCGCTCGATTTCGACGGCTGGCCCGAGGGCGTGCAGCGCTACTCGCTGCTCCTCAACGAGCGCGGCGGGATCGAGGACGATCTCATGGTCACGCGCCTGCGCGACGAAGTGCGCATCGTGGTCAACGCGAGCGGCCGCGAGAAGGACGTCGCGCTGCTGCGCACGCTCTGCCCCACCCTGTCGTTCGAGCTCCTCGACCGCGCGCTGATCGCTCTCCAGGGCCCTGCAGCTGAAGACGCCTTTGCGTCACTCAAGCCGCAAGCTCGCAAGCTCGGGTTCATGCAAGCCAACGCTTTCGACGGCTGGCTCGTCTCCCGCTCGGGCTACACGGGGGAAGACGGCTTCGAGATTTCCGTGCCAACGGAAAACGCCGAGCCAATCGTCCGGCAGCTCCTGAAAGACCCCAGAGTGAAACCCATCGGGCTCGGCGCCCGTGACACCTTGCGCCTGGAGGCCGGGCTGCACCTCTACGGCCAGGACATGGATGCGGACACGAGCGTCCACGAGGCCAGCCTGGGCTGGGCGATCGCGCGCTCGCGCCGCGCCGGCGGCGCCAGCCAGGGCGGCTTTCCCGGCGCCGAGCGCACCCTGCGTGAAGCGCGCGAAGGCACCGCGCGCCGGCTGGTCGGCCTGGCCGGCGAAGAGCCGGCGCCGATCCGCCACGGCGCTGCGCTCTTTGCTTCCGAAGAGGAAGCCGGTGTCGTGACGAGCGGCACCGTATCGCCGTCGACCCAGCGCGCCATCATGCTGGGCTACGTAGGGGCGAAATTTCTCGACCAGCCCCTTTCGGCCCTGGTGCGCGATGCGCGCCGCCCGGTGCGCATCGCCAAGCTCCCCTTCGTGCCGAAGCGCTACAAGAAGTAGGTTGAAGAGAAGAATGGGGCGCGGCCGGTGACTATTGTCACGGATGCCGCCTCCCCCGAGGCCTACAATCTTCTGGGGAGCGCACCCGGGAGGGCGTCGATGCTGGACGTTCTGGATTGGGTCAAGAAGCGCATAGACGACACGGCCGCGCTGCAGAAGGCCAGGTCGGCGAGAACCGATGCGCCTTCGATTCCTCGCGCCGCCGAGCCGCTCACCACGCTCGCGGATCTGACCGTGCGGCTGAAGGCGGCGGGCGACGCCGGTAACGATCCCAGGGCGCGCAGCGCCGCTCTCGCGTCGATCCAGGACACGGCCGCTGTCCCGGTAGGCGCGCTGCTCACGCGGTATCTCGGCCTCGGCAGCGCCTCGCAGGCTGCGCGCGAAGCCACCTGGAAGTCGCTGGTCGGTTTCCAGTTGCGCCTGGCGCAGGCAATGTGCGCGGCGGCGGGCGCCGAGCTCACCGCCGCAAGCGCGGTGCACGCGCTGGCAGCCTGCCGCGTCCTCGCCAAGCTGCATCTCATGCATTACGCGAGCGTGCCGGGACGGCTGTGGCACGTGGCGTACGCACTGCATGCGGCCGCCGAGAAGGCCGGCGTCGCGGGCACGCCGGTGCACGCGCAGGCCGACCCCCGGACCATGACCACCGTGGAGCAGGAGCTCCTGCGCCTGCTCATGCTGCACGTGAGCGCACCCGACATGCTGACGCCGCAGGAGATCGAGTGCGCCGACCGCGCCGTCGAGCGCGTGGGCGCCGAGTTCACGCTGCGCCAGCCCGGCGTCGCCGACAACCCGTTCTGCTACGAGCCCGCAGGCGAGTTCGGCCCACGGCGTGCCAAGGGGCGGCAGCCGGCTGCGACTACGCGTCACTTCGGCCCCGGGATCGGGTACGAGTCGCTCGAGCGCATCGCCAAGCAGCCGGGCGCGGCGAAGCCCGAAGACTTCAGGCCCTTCGGCAAGGACATCGCGCCGAGAGTGCAGCTGAGCACCGTGCAGCACCTGCTCATCTTCTGGCGCGTCGATTGCCCCTACGCACCGCCCGCGCACGAGCCGGCGTCGGGGACCATGCACGTCGTCCATGGCTACGACCGGATCTGGCAAGAGATCTCCAGGGCCCCGGGCGGCAAGCATGAACTGTCGCTCGCCGCCACGTCGCCCGGCGTGGCACAGCTCGCGGAAACCTGGCAGCTGCGGGGCGTCGGCGGCGGCGAGCTTGCCGCGGAAGTACCGCCGGAGAGCCGCTCCTGGCTGAAGTGCGGCGAGGTGATCGGCCTGTCGGTGCACGACGGCGCCGAGCACTGGATGGGGATGGTCCGCCGCATCCATGCCCAGCCCGATGGGCGCCTGCAGGCGGACATCTCCCTGATGAGCCGCGCGCCCAAGGCGCACACGCTGCGCAAAGTGCTCGGGAAAGGCGAGGATCGCGTGTTCACCGAGGCCTCGGCCAAGCAGTTCGGCGTGAGCCTGGTGCGCGCCCTGATCCTCGCCGACGGCGCCGAGCCCGGGCGCCCGGCGAATTTCATGCTGCCGCCGGGGAGCTGGGCGGAGCAATGCGTATTCGAGCTGCAGAGCGACGCCGGATCGCGCCACCTGCGCGGCCTGCAGATCGTGCGCCGCTGGGACGACTACGTGCGCGCGACCTTCGAGTGGGTGGAAGTGCCCGGCTGACGCGCGCCGCTACTCGTACCGGACGTCGAGGATCTCGTATTTCTTCACGCCGCCCGGGGTCTGCACGGTGGCGGTCTCGCCGGACTCCTTGCCGATCAGGGCGCGCGCCATCGGCGAGACGACCGAGATGCGTCCCTTCTTGATGTCGGCCTCATCCTCGCCGACGATCTGCCAGGTCGCCTTCTCGCCCGACTCGTCCTCGAGATCGACGGTCGAGCCGAACACGCAGCGTCCGTCGGCGTCGACCAGCTTGGGATCGATCACCTGAGCGTTGCCAAGCTTGGCCTCGAGCTCCGAGATGCGGCCCTCGATGAAGCCGGCACGCTCGCGCGCCGCGTGGTACTCGGCGTTCTCCGACAGGTCGCCGTGCGCGCGCGCTTCGCCGATCGCCGCCGAGTTGGCGGGCCGCTCGATGGTCTTCAGGCGGTGCAGCTCTTCGCGCAGCAGCTCGGCGCCGCGCTTTGTCATGGGGGTCTTCATGGGGCAACGGCCTCCGGGGACGCCTGGCGAAGCCTGGCGTGCAGGTCCTGCAGGCGGTATGGCTCGAGCTGCGCCAGATGCTTCATGCCGGCGACCGCCGCCTTGGCACCGGCCACCGTTGTGTAGTAGGTGACGC
>DATBSZ010000066.1:0-10279 GCA_036559525.1 Burkholderiales bacterium | reverse complement strand
CGACCGCCATTACGCGACGATCCCGCTGCCGGAGGCGATGGACCTGGTGCGCGGCGCACTGGGAGCGCAAGGCGAGGGCACCGAGCGGCACGTGCACTCGCCCGGGCCCGAGCAGCGGCTGAACGTCGTCCTGGTGAGCGTGGAGAGCCTGGGCGCGGAATTTCTCGGCCGCTACGGCAACCCGGACGGGCTGACGCCGCATTTGGACCGCCTGGCGAGCGAGAGCCTGTGGTTCTCGCGCGTGTACGCCACCGGCAACCGCACCGTGCGTGGCATGGAGGCGCTGTCGCTCGCCCTGCCGCCGACGCCGGGCCAGTCGATCGTGCGCCGGCCGAACAACGACACGCTGTTCTCGCTCGGCAGCGTGTTCGAGGATAAGGGTTACGCCGTGGTTTTCGCGTACGGTGGCTACGGCTATTTCGACAACATGAATGCATTCTTCGACGCGAACGACTACCGCTCGGTCGACCGGCGCGCCATTCCTTCGGCTCGCGTGCAGCATGAAACGGTCTGGGGCGTGGCCGACGAGCACCTGTTCGACCAGGTGCTCGACGAGATCGACCGCGAGCACAAGACCAGGCCGGAGCGTCCGTTCTTCGTCCACGTGATGACGACCAGCAACCACCGGCCGTATACGTATCCGGCCGGGCGCATCGACATCCCTTCGGGAAGCGGTCGCGGTGGCGCCGTGAAGTACACCGACTACGCCATCGGCCGGTTTCTCGCCGCGGCGCGCGCCAAGCCGTGGTTTGACGATACGCTGTTCGTCATCACCGCGGACCACGGCGCCAATGCGCGCGGCACCACGCGAATTCCGGTCGACAAGTACCTGATCCCGGTGTTCGTCTACGCGCCCAAGCATGTCGCGCCGCGCCGCATCGACCGGTTGATGTCGCAGATCGATATCCCGCCGACGGTGCTCGGCCTGCTTGACTTCGACTACTACAGCAAGTTCTTCGGCCGCGACGTCCTCAGATCGCCGGTCGAGTCCGATCGCGCGTTCGTCGCCAACTACCAGACCCTCGGCTACCTGGCGCGCGACCGCATGGCACTGCTGCATCCCCGGCGCAAGACCGAGGCGTTTCGCGTCGACGCCGAGAAGAACATCCTCCAGCAGATCGACGATCCGCAGCTGGTGCGCGAAGCCATCGCGTTCTACTCGACGGCCTCTTTCGTATTCCGCAACGGCCTCTATCGCGACGAGGAGCAGACGCCGCCCGAGCAGCGCGCCGCATTAGTGCGGGGGCGTCCCGGCGGCTAGCTCACGCTGGGCTGATTGAAGCCCTGAGCTCGGCGAGCTCGGCCTCGGCGAGCGTCTCTTTCTCGAGCAGCTTCAGCGCCCAGCTCTCGAGCAGCGCTTTTTCCCGGGAAAGGATGCCGCGCGCCTTCTCGTAGCAGGCCTTGACGATGTCGCGCACCGCGACGTCGATCTCGCGCGCGGTTTCCTCGCTGTATTCGCGGCTCTTCGGGATGATCTGCCCCGCCAGGAACGGCGAGCGCTCCTCGTCGTACGCGACGTGGCCCAGGCTCTTCACCATGCCGTAGCGCATCACCATGCTGCGCGCGATATCGGTCACTTTCGCGAGGTCGTCGGCGGCGCCGGTCGACAGGTGGCCGAACACCACGTCCTCGGCGGCGCGGCCGCCGAGCAGCACCGCCATCTTGTTCTCGAGCTCGCCGCGCGTCATGAGGAAGCGGTCCTCGATCGGGCGCTGGATGGTGTAGCCCAGCGCGCCCACGCCGCGCGGGATGATCGACACCTTGTGCACCGGATCCGTTCCCGGCAGCGCCATCGCCACCATGGCGTGGCCGAGCTCGTGATGAGCGACGATCCGGCGCTCCTTCGGGTTGAGCAGGCGGTTCTTCTTCTCGAGGCCGGCGACGATGCGCTCGATCGCCTGCGTGAAGTCGGCGAGCGACACCGACTCGGCGCCGCGCCGCGTGGCGAGCAGTGCCGCCTCGTTGACCAGGTTGGCGAGGTCGGCGCCGGTGAAGCCCGGCGTCAGTGCCGCGACCTGTTCGAGGTCGACGCCGTGCTGGAGCTTTATCTTCTTGGAATGAACCCGAAGGATCTGGATGCGCCCAGGCTTGTCCGGCCGGTCGACCAGCACCTGGCGGTCGAAGCGCCCGGCGCGCAGCAGCGCCGGATCGAGGATTTCCGGCCGGTTGGTCGCCGCCAGCAGCACCAGGCCGGTGCTCGGGTCGAAGCCGTCGAGCTCGACCAGCAACTGGTTGAGGGTTTGCTCCTTCTCGTCGTGCCCGCCGAAGCCGCCGGCGCCGCGCGCGCGGCCGAGCGCGTCGAGCTCGTCGATGAAGATGATCGCCGGGGCTTTCTGCCGCGCCTGCTCGAACAGGTCCCTGACTCTCGCGGCGCCGACGCCGACGAACATCTCGACGAACTCGGAGCCCGAGATCGAGAAGAACGGCACGCCCGCTTCGCCGGCGACCGCACGCGCGAGCAGCGTTTTGCCGGTGCCCGGCGGCCCGACCAGCAGCACGCCCTTGGGAACGCGGGCGCCGAGGCGCCCGTATTTCTTCGGCTCCTTCAGGAACTCGACCACCTCGCGCAGCTCGTCCTTGGCCTCGTCGACGCCCGCCACGTCGTCGAAGGTGACACCGGTCTTGTTCTCGACATAGACCTTGGCGCGGCTCTTGCCGATGCTCATGAAGCCGCCCAGCCCGCCGGCCTGGTTGGCCATGCGGCGAGCCAGCAGGAACCAGACGCCGAAGAACACCAGCGCCGGCAGCACCCACGAAAGGAGGTCGCGCAGGAAGGTGCTCTCGTGCACGCGCGTGTACTTGACCCCGAATTTGGAGAGGCGCTCGGCGAGGTCGGGCTGCACCAGGTTCGCCACCGCGACCGTCTTGCCGTTCTTTTCCGGGGACTTGAGCTTGCCGGTGATGCGCTGGTCGGAGACCATCACCTCGTCGATGCGGTCCTCGGCCAGCAGCTTCTCGAACTCGCTGTACGGAACGACCTCGATGGTCTGCGCCTGCTGCCACCACTGCTGCACGACGAGGATCGCGACCAGGGCGAACAGCAGGTAGCCTATGTTGAACTGCGTGCGGCGTTCCATCTCCGGAATTTGGGGGCTAAAACCCCATTTTCAAAGCAAGAATCAGACTTGAAAGGCGCGGTCCAATCCCCATCTGCTCCCAAGGGGTTATATGAGATTCGAGAAATTCACCACCAAGCTGCAGGAGGCCCTGGCCACGGCGCAGAGCAACGCGCTCGGGCAGGACCACCAGTACATCGAGCCCCAGCACCTGCTGCTGGCGCTGCTCGAGGACCAGGGCATTTCGGGCCTCATTGCCAAGGCCGGCGGAAATCCTGGTGTCCTGAAAAAGAGCCTATCGGAGTCGGTGGCACGGCTGCCGAAGGTGGAAGGCACGCCGGGCGAGGTGCATCTCTCGCGCGAGCTCGCGCAGCTCCTCAACGTCGCCGACAAGGAGGCGCAGAAGCGCGGCGACCAGTACATCGCCTCGGAGCTGTTCCTGCTCGCCGCGGTGAAGCTTCTCGGCGTGCCGAAGCCCGCCCTGGAGAAAGCGATCCAGGAAGTGCGCGGCGGCGAAAGCGTTTCTTCCCCGGCCGGGGAAGAGCAAAGGCAGGCCCTCGCCAAATACACCCTCGACCTCACCGAGCGCGCGAAAGCCGGCAAGCTCGACCCGGTCATCGGGCGCGACGACGAGATCCGCCGCTGCATCCAGATCCTGCAGCGGCGCACCAAGAACAACCCGGTGCTGATCGGCGAGCCGGGGGTGGGCAAGACCGCGATCGTGGAAGGCCTCGCGCAAAGGATCGTGAACGGCGAGGTGCCCGAGTCGCTGAAGAACAAGCGCGTGCTGGTGCTCGACATGGCGTCGCTGCTCGCCGGCGCGAAGTACCGCGGCGAGTTCGAGGAGCGGCTGAAGTCGGTGCTGAAGGAGCTGGCGAAGGACGAGGGAAATACCATCGTCTTCATCGACGAGCTGCACACGATGGTGGGCGCGGGCAAGGCCGAAGGCGCGATCGACGCCGGCAACATGCTCAAGCCCGCGCTGGCGCGGGGCGAGCTGCACTGCATCGGCGCGACCACGCTCAACGAGTACCGCAAGTATGTCGAGAAGGATGCGGCGCTCGAGCGCCGCTTCCAGAAAGTGCTGGTCGGCGAGCCGAGCGTCGAGGCGACCATCGCCATCCTGCGCGGCCTGCAGGAGAAGTACGAAGTGCACCACGGCGTCGAGATCACCGACCCGGCGATCGTCGCCGCGGCGGAGCTTTCCAACCGCTACATCACCGACCGCTTCCTGCCCGACAAGGCGATCGACCTGATCGACGAAGCGGCGGCGCGCATCAAGATGGAGATCGACTCCAAGCCCGAGGCGCTCGACCGCCTCGATCGCCGCCTGATCCAGCTGCGCATCGAGCGGGAGGCGGTCAAGAAGGAGAAGGACGAGGCTTCGCAAAAAAGGTTGAAGCTGATCGAAGAGGAAATCGGCCGGCTGGAGAAGGAAGCCGCCGACCTCGAGGAAGAGTGGAAGGCCGAGAAGGCGACGGTCGCGGGCAGCCAGCACGTCAAGGAAGAGCTGGAGAAGCTCAAGCTCCAGATGGAAGAGGCGAAGCGCAAGGGCGACTGGCAGAAGATGTCGGAGATCCAGTACGGCAAGATTCCGCCGCTCGAAGCGCAGCTCAAGAATTCTTCTCTTCCTGCAAAAACGAGGCTGCTGCGCACCCAGGTCGGCGCCGAGGAGATCGCCGAGGTGGTGTCGCGCGCGACCGGCATCCCGGTGTCGAAGATGATGCAGGGCGAGCGCGAGAAGCTAATCAAGATGGAAGAGCGGCTGCACGAGCGCGTGGTCGGCCAGGACGAGGCGGTGCGCCTCGTGGCCGACGCGATCCGGCGCTCGCGCTCAGGTCTTTCGGATCCCAACCGTCCGTATGGGAGCTTCCTGTTCCTCGGCCCGACGGGCGTGGGCAAGACCGAGCTCTGCAAGGCGCTCGCCATGTTCCTGTTCGACGCCGAGGACCATCTCATCCGCATCGACATGTCCGAGTACATGGAGAAGCACTCGGTGAGCCGGCTGATCGGCGCGCCGCCGGGCTATGTCGGCTACGACGAGGGCGGGCAGCTCACCGAGCAGGTGCGGCGCAAGCCCTATTCGGTGATCCTGTTCGACGAGATCGAGAAGGCGCACCCCGACGTGTTCAACGCGCTCCTCCAGGTGCTCGACGAGGGGCGCCTCACCGACGGCCAGGGCCGCACCGTGGATTTCAGGAACACCGTGGTGGTGATGACCTCGAACCTCGGCTCGCAGATGATCCAGAGCATGGCCGGCAGCGACTATCAGGTGGTGAAGCTCGCGGTGATGGGCGAGGTCAAGACGCAGTTCCGGCCGGAGTTCGTGAACCGCATCGACGAGATCGTGGTGTTCCACGCGCTCGGCGAGGAGCACATCAAGGCGATCGCGCGGATCCAGCTGAAGATTCTCGAGACCCGCCTCGCGAAGATGGACTACGGCCTGGAAATCTCGGAGGCCGCGGTGGCCGAGCTGGCGAAGGTCGGCTTCGACCCGGTGTATGGCGCGCGCCCGCTCAAGCGCGCGATCCAGTCCGAGCTCGAAAACCCGCTGGCGAAGGCGATCCTCGAGGGGCGCTTCGCGCCCAAGGACACCATCGCCGCCGACTGGCGCGGCGGCAAGATGGTGTTCGAGAAGAAGAAGGCTACGGCCCGACGAGCCGCGTAGAGTTCGGGGACGGAGCCCTAAACAATTCGGGGACGGAGCCCTAACTCCACGGCTGCGCAGCTTTCGGAGTTAGGGCTCCGTCCCCCACGGAGTTAGGGCTCCGTCCCCGAACTTTTACGGGCCTACTAGCCGCGTAAGCGACTGGTAGTCCGCGGTCGAGCCGTGGCCGCCGGCGAAGCGCTCGGGCTGCAGCCCGGCGCGCTTCACGGTGTTGACCACCGAGATGAGCCCGGGATTCGGCTTCGGGGGGAGCGGCGGCCCGGGCGTCCAGATGTCCGTTACGTACCCGAGCCTCGCGTGTGGCACCCAGCCCATGAGCATGCCCTTGGCATGCGGGTTGTCCATGACATACACGATGACCTGACGGCCGCTCGCGTCGGACATGACGTGGCTCTCCGGCACTTCCAGGATCGGGTTCATGTGGAACGAGCGCGACGGCAGGTCGGGATTGCGCGTCATCGGCGCCGAGAGCACGCGGCGGAAATGCGCCCCCGCGCCCTGGCCGACGACCAGCGTGCCGCCTTCGGCGAGGAGGCCGCGCACGCCGCCGGCGTGGTCCATGTGATGGTGCGTGAGCACGACCCAGCGGATCGGCTTGCCGGGAAATTGCGCGCGCGTCGCGCCGACCAGCCACATCGACTGCGCGTCGGTCACCGGCGCATCGAGCACGATCAGGTGATCGCTCATCTCGACGACCAGGCTGTTGTGCGACCCGCCCTGGATCTGGTGGACGCCCGGCGCGATTTCCTGCAGCCGCAGCCCCTGCGAGCCGCGCGTGTCGTAGCTCACGTTGTCCGAATCCAGGTAGGTGCCGATGAACTGGCGCCGCATCACCCACTGGTAAGGCACGTTGCGCCCGGCGGGCTTGGCCGCGCCGGTTCGCAAGTCCGCCGGGACCTGCAAGCGCGCGGTGTCGACCGACTGGTTGAAGCGGACATCCGTCAGGTTCGTTTCGACGACCGGCCTGCCGGCGAGCTCATACTTGCGGTTCATCGGGACCTTGTACCCGCCAAGGTCGCGCCAGTCCGACAGGATCATGTCGTAGTTCACGTCGCCCCAGATGTTGTCGTAGTCGAGCGTGCGCACGCGCGAAGGCAGGCCGGTGGCAGGGTCGAACGCGACAATGAAGCCGTCGAAGGAAACCGCGGGTTGGCCGTTGATGTCGGCCGCGGGCTGCACCTTGTCCGGGCTGCGCTGCATCGCGAGCATCAACTGGCCGGTGCCGGCGCGGCGCGCTTCGCGCTGCGTCGTCGCGAGCCTGAAGCCCGACATCGAATGCCCGGGCGGGGTGGATTTCAGGTTCTGCGCATTGCGGCCGTTGCTGTCCACGCCAAGCACATAACCGGCCTCGGGCGTGACGACCTCGCTGAAGGTGAACGTCCGCGGCGCGGGATAGGCGAAGTTCCTGACGATGTCGGTGCGGCTGGAGCGGCTCGCCGCGTCGATGAACCCCTCGAAGCTGGATTCGTTGGCGAAGCGCGACTCGCCGCCCGGGGCGTCGGACTGCTCCGGCTCCCAGTACTTGGAAGTTCCCTTGAAGGTAATGGTTTTGACCCCGGCGATGCGGTCGGCGCCGCCCATGGCGTCGACGGCGCGGCTGACGAGGCTCTGTTCTCGAGTCGGGGTGGCGCAGGAAACAAGAAGGACGGCGCTGCACAGCGCGATGAGGGCCTGTTTCATGAATGCTCCTCCCAGGATGGGTCGACCAGCCTAGGCGAACAGGACCGCGACTACAACTATTCCTGCTTCACTATTCCTGTTTCGGGGGGGCGGTGCCGCCGGCGGCGGCGCTCGGCTGCGGTGCGGCCGACGGGATGTTGACGAGGCCGAATTCGGCCCGGCTGATGCGGCCGTCGCGGTCGCGGTCGACGGCGATCCAGTTGCGGGTCTTCGCCTCGTCGCTTCCCAGCTCCCCGCGGCTGAGGTAGCCGTCCTTGTTACGGTCGAGGCGATCGAAGAGCGACGCCGCGGGCGCCGTGGCGCCGGCGCCCGCTTGGCCGAATGAAAACCCCGGGCACAGGAGAAGCGCTCCGGCAAGGACCAGCCATTCGATCTTCGACAGCCTGAACATGCGGCCAGAATAGCCCGCGAAGCTTCAACTACTTACATCGGGAAAAAGACCGGGCGTGAGCCGGTCAGCGCAGGAGGGCGAAGCCCTCGTCGAGCGGCAGGGTGGCGCGGATGCGCTTGGACTGCTGCAGCAGCTCCTCCCAGAGGCCTTCGGTGTCCTTGCGGAAGACAGTGTCGAGCTCGGCGCCGGTCACTGACCACAGCCCCCGGTCGATCTCGCTCTTCAGCTCGCCCGGACGCCAGCCGACGTAGCCCACGAAATAACGCGCCTCGTTCGGCGTGGTCTCGATCACGTGGTCGATGGTGTTGGCGCGGAACGCCAGGTAGAGGTTGCTCATCAGCAGCACGGACCCGGCGCCCGGCGCCCGGTCCGCCCTGACCAGCGCCACCAGCGCGCCGCGCGAGAACGGGCCGCCGTAATAGACCGGGTCCATTACCTTCTTGGAGGGCTCATGCTCGGGGAACAGGCTCCCGAGCGAGCGCCGCGTCGGGCGGTTCAAGATCACGCCGACGTGGCCGCCGTTCGGCGCCGGGGCGGCGATCAGGACCGTCTGCCGGTACTCGAGGTCGCGGAATGCCGGATGGGCGATGAGGATCATCGCTTCGTCGCCATCGGCGTGCGCCGAGGCGGAGCTCACGAGCAGCCCGAGGAACGCCAGCACGCGGAAAACGGGGTTCATGCGCCAGTATACTTTTCCTTTCAGCGCATCGCTACACGGCCGCGGGCTTTTCTCACGAGCTCTTCCCACAGCCCGCGCGTGTCCCTGCGAAACACGATGTCCGCGCTCGCCGGCAGCACGAACCAGTCGTCGCGCGCGAGCTCGCTCTCGAGCTGGCCCGGCGCCCAGCCGGCGAAGCCCATGAACAAGCGATAGCGTTCCCTGTCATTTCCCCACAATTTCTCCAGGTTGCGCGGGTGCATGGTGAGATAGACGCCCTTGAGGACATGAAACGCTGCGGCCTCGGGCGCGCCTTCCGAGCGATAGAGCGCGACCAGCACTTCGCGCATCACCGGGCCGCCGAAGAAAAGCGGCGCATCCGTCGGCTCGTGCTTGTTCGGCGTCGGCCGGTTGAGGATCACGCCGACGGTGCTCGAGTCCGTGGTCTGGGTCACGAGCACCACGGTCTCGCGGAAATTCGGATCGGTGAGGCTGGGCTTCGCGATCAGCAAGAGCCCGTTCGGCGGCTCGGCCAGCGGTTGCGCGAGGACCGGCGCCGCCGCGACCAGCAGCGCCGAGAGCCAGGGCTTCAGTTGAATGCCTGGATTCCGGTCATGGCGCGCCCCAGGATCAGCGCGTGGATGTCGTGCGTGCCCTCGTAGGTGTTCACCACCTCGAGATTGACCAGGTGCCGGATGACGCCGAACTCGTCCGAAATTCCGTTGCCGCCGAGCATGTCGCGCGCGAGGCGCGCGATGTCGAGCGCCTTGCCGCAGGAGTTTCTTTTCAGGATGGACGTGATTTCCGGCGAAGCGCTGCCTTCGTCCTTCATGCGTCCCAGGCGCAGGCAGCCCTGCAGGCCGAGCGCGATCTCGGTCTGCATGTCGGCGAGCTTCTTCTGGATCAGCTGGTTGGCGGCGAGCGGCCGGCCGAACTGCTTCCGGTCCATGACATAGGTTCTCGCGCGGTGCCAGCAATCCTCGGCCGCGCCGAGCGCGCCCCAGGCGATGCCGTAGCGCGCCGAGTTGAGGCAGGTGAACGGCCCCTTCAGGCCGCGCACCTCGGGAAACGCGTTCTCCTCCGGGCAGAACACGCCGTCCATCACGATCTCGCCGGTGATCGAGGCGCGCAGGCCGACCTTGCCGTGAATCGCCGGTGCCGAGAGATTCTTGAAGCTTTTCTCCAGAACAAATCCACGGATGTCGCCCGCCTCGTCTTTCGCCCACACCACGAACACGTCGGCGATGGGCGAATTCGAGATCCAGGTCTTGCTTCCGGTGAGGCTGTAGCCGCCGGCGACCTGTTTCGCGCGCGATTGCATCGAGCCGGGATCCGAGCCGTGGTTCGGCTCGGTGAGGCCGAAGCAGCCGATCCACTCGCCGGTGGCGAGTTTTGGCAGGTATTTTTTCTTCGTGGCCGCGCTGCCGAATTCAAAGATCGGCACCATCACGAGCGAAGACTGCACGCTCATCATCGAGCGGTATCCCGAGTCGACGCGCTCCACCTCGCGCGCGATCAGGCCGTAGGAGACGTAGTTGAGCCCCGGCCCGCCGTATTCCGCGGGGATCGTCGGCCCGAGCAGCCCGAGCTCGCCCATCTCGCGAAAGATCGCCGGGTCGGTCTTTTCCTGCCTGAAGGCTTCCAGCACCCGGGGTGCGAGCTTTTTCTGGCAGTACGCGTTCGCCGCGTCGCGCACCATGCGCTCGTCCTGGGTGAGCTGCTGCTCGAGCAGCAGCGGGTCGTCCCACACGAAGCCCGCTTTCACGTTCTCTCTTTTCATTGCATGCGCTCCAGGATGACGGCGAGGCCCTGGCCGACGCCGATGC
>DATBSZ010000065.1:0-14169 GCA_036559525.1 Burkholderiales bacterium | reverse complement strand
GATCGCGGCGATGACGAGCGTGGCCACCGTGCCGGCGACGAACGAGCCGAGCGCGGCGATGCCGAGCGCGGTGCCCGCCTGGCCCTTCTTCGCCATTTCGTGGCCGTCGATGGCCGTGACCACCGCGGTCACCTCGCCGGGGATGTTGAGCAGGATTGCGGTGGTCGAGCCGCCGTATTGCGCGCCGTAATAGATGCCCGCGAGCATGATCAGCGCGCCCGTCGGGTCCACCTTCAGCGTGAGCGGCATCAGCATGGCGATGGTCGCGATCGGCCCGACGCCGGGCAGCACGCCGATCAGCGTCCCGACCAGGCAGCCGATGAAGGCGAGCAGCAGATTCATCGGCGAGAGCGCGGTGGCGAAGCCGAGGGCGAGGTGGCCGAGGAACTCCATCTCAGTAGCCGAGCAGCCAGGGCGCCAGCGGAATGGGGAGCCCGAGGGCGAACTTGAAAAGCCCGATGCAGAACGCCGTCATCAGCGCTCCGAACACCAGCGTTTCGCCCCAGCGCACTTCGCTGCTGGCGAATGCGCCCACGACGATCGCGAGCGGGCCCGCGACCACGAGGCCGAGCGGGCGCACCGCGAGGCCGAACACCACCAGCGCGCCCAGGATCAGCAGCGGGCCGCGCACCGACCAGCGCTCGAGCGGCAATCCCCTTTCGAGCAAGGAACCGATTGCCAAGGCAAGGCCCAATAGGCCGAGCAGCAGCGCCAAGCCCTTCGGCAGCGTTCCCGGGCCCATGCCGCCGCCGTTGCCGCCGGGCAGATCGCGCGCCAGCCAGAAGGCAGCCGCCGCGACCGCAATCACCGCGAGCCCGCCCATGAAGTCCTGCCTGAGCAGCAGAGGGGTCTTGATATCCACTGCGGGCCATTCTTCTGTCGTTTCGGGCGGCGAGGTTGATCTGTGTCAAATCTCGCGTTGCATGCGCCGCCATGCTGCCCCGCATGCCCGAAATGCTCGGCGACCCCCGGTTCTGGACCGGGCTCGGACAGATCATCCTGATCAACCTCGTCCTGTCGGGCGACAATGCCGTGGTCATCGCGCTCGCCGCGCGCTCCCTGCCGGCGAAGCAGCAGCGCCAGGCGATCGTCTGGGGCAGCGGCGCCGCGGTGCTGATGCGGATCGTGCTGACCATAGTCGCGGTCGAGCTGCTCCGGTTGCCTCTGCTGAAGATTGCCGGCGGTGTGCTTCTCCTGGGGATCGCGGTGAAGCTGCTTCAGCCCGAGGGCGGGCACGGCGCGCAATCTGGCAGCGTCATCGGCATCTGGGGCGCGATGAGGACGATCCTCATCGCAGACCTGGTGATGAGCCTCGACAACGTCATCGCCGTGGCCGCCGCGGCGAAGGGCAGCCTCCTGCTGCTCATTCTCGGCCTCGCGATCAGCATCCCGCTGGTGGTCTTCGGCAGCACGCTTCTCCTCAGGCTGATGGAGCGCTTCCCGGTCATCATCACCATCGGCGCCGCGCTGCTCGGGTGGGTCGCGGGAGAGATGTTCGTCACCGACCCGCTGGTCAAGGAATGGATCGATGCGAACGCCGCGCTGCTGCACTGGGCCGCCTCGGCCGCGGGCGCCGTGTCGGTCGTCCTGGCCGGCACCTGGCTCGCCCGCCGGACGCGTACACGGCGCGCGGCAGCGGCAGCGGCCGCTCCGGCTCCCGCCGTGGCCCCGGCGCATCGCCTCTTCAATCGCATCCTGCTGCCGGTGGACGGTTCGGACCACGCCGCGCACGCGGTGGAGTACGTGATCGCGTTGTGGCGCAACCATCCCGCGCCCGCAACCATGGACATCCACCTCATGAACGTGCAACGCGAGCTGCCCGGCACGGCGAGCCGCTTCGTCCCGAAGGAGTCGCTGCAGGACTATCACCGCGAGCGCAGCGAGAAGGCGCTCGAGCGCGCGCGCCGGATGCTCGACGAGGCGGGCGTCAAGTACGCCGTCCACCTGCTGGTCGGCCAGCCGTGGGAGGCGATCAGCGACTACGCCGCGAAACACGGCTTCGACCTCGTCGTCATGGGCACGCGCGGGCTCGGGTCCTACACCGGCTCGGCGCTCGGCTCGGTCGCCCACGGCGTGGCCGAGCGCAGCTCGGTGCCGGTCCTGCTGGTCCCCGCCACGCAGCCCGGCGCCGGTGCTGCTCGCGACGTGACCCGGGGCAGCGTTTCGCCGCGGCAAGCGCACCCTTGACCTTGTGTGCGTTACCGAACAGATGGCCCGGCGACGCGCCCGGATCATGCGGCCGGGCATGTCCACAGCCGCACAGCTCAAGCGCGAAGTCACCTGCGCAAAATGCAGGCTCCGGGAAACGTGCCTCTCCGGGGACGTGCCCGCCGAAGATCTCGAGCGCGTCGAGAACATCGTCTACGCGCGCCGCCGGATCAGGCGCGGTGAAGCCCTGTTCAGCGCGGGCGACCCGTTCAGATGCCTCTATGCCATCCGCACCGGCTTCTTCAAGACCAGCCTCGTCGACCGCGAAGGCCGCGAGCAGGTCACCGGGTTCTTCATGAGCGGGGAGCTGCTCGGCATGGACGGCCTGGGCGACGGCCGCTGCCCGGCAAGCGCAATCGCGCTCGAAGACAGCGACGTCTGCGCGATGCCGTACTCGCTGATCGAGTATATCGGCCGGGAAGTCCCGTCGCTGCAGCGCCGCCTGCATTCGGTGCTGGCGCGCGAGATCGTGCGCGACCATGGCGTCATGCTGCTGCTGGGCTCGATGTGCGCGGAGGAGCGCCTCGCCACCTTCCTCCTCAATCTCTCGAAGCGCTTCCGGCGGCGCGGCTACTCCGAGGCGGAGTTCCACCTGCGCATGACACGCGAGGAGATCGGTAGCTATCTCGGCCTCAAGCTCGAGACCGTGAGCCGCCTGTTCTCCCAGTTCCAGAAGGACGGCTACATCAAGATCGCGCAGAAGCTCGTGCGCATCGTCAACATCGCCGGCCTCGAGCTCTTGCTCGCGGCCAGGAATTGATGCCCGCACCGGACGCGGCTAATTCCGCCGTTTACCCGCCGACGGAGAGCAGCAGCCAACCTGCGGCAAGCGTGCCGAGGGCAGCGAAGCCGTGGAAGGCCGCCTTCAGGCCGGGGCCGACGTGGATGCCGAAGTCGTGCACGCAGTGGTACATGCGGTGCACCCCATGGAACAGGAACAGCGAGATGACCAGGAGGATCGCAGCCTTGCCGAAGCCGTTCTGCGCGAACGCGGCCGCCTGCTCATAGCTGAAGTTGACGATACCGAGCGGCATGGCGATGCCGGTGATGTAGATGAGCATCGGGCCGATCAGCGCGGACAGCATCCCGCCGGCGCCGAACAGGGACCAGAAGACGGGCTTGTTGGAACGCTTCAGAGCCGCCATACGCCGATGAAGAGTGCGCCCGACAGCACGATCGAGCTGGCAAAGGCGAACGCGACGATCAACCCGTCCGGCACGCGCCAGGTGCCGATGCGCACGAACGGCATGGTTCTCGGCATCACCTTGAACCAGGTCCAGGCGTGATACAGCACGAGGAGCAGCGCGATTGCGTGAAAGGCGATCGAAACCGGGCTTGCCAGGCTCGCAAGCCACGCCTCGAACTGCGGTTTACCTTGAGAGAGTCTTGCGAGACCCCAAAGCAGAACCAGCGCATAAGCCGTGATGAACACGCAGCTCGCTTCGCGCAGCATGTACCAGAGGTAGAAGGGGTTGCGGCGCCACCACCCCGACATCGGGCGCGTATAGGTTTTCATTTGCGGAAAAACCTGAAGAAGTAGTCCTTGGTGCTCTCGATCTTGTTCTGGTTGACGGCGCGCGCCGGGTCCACTCCCTTGGGGCAGACCTCGGAGCAGTAGCCCACCAGCGTGCAGCCCCAGACGCCGTCCTCGGCATTGACGACTTTCATGCGCTCGCTCTTGCCTTCGTCGCGCGAGTCGGCGTTGTAGCGGTGCAGGAGCGCGAGCGCCGCCGGCCCGGTGAACGCCGAGTTGAGGCCGTACTGCGGGCAGGCGGCGTAGCAGAGCAGGCAGTTGATGCACTGCGAGTACTGGTAATAGTCCTCCATCTGCCGCGGCGTCTGCAGGAAGGCGGCTTTTTCCGGGACGTTCTTCGAAATCAAATATGGCTTCACCGACTCCAGCTTCTTGACGAAGTCGGTCTGATCGATCGCGAGATCGCGCACGATGGGAAAGTGGTTGAGGGGCTCGACGCGGACCTTTCCGGGATAGTAGTCGCGCAGGAACGTCTCGCAGCCGAGCACCGGCACGCCGTTCACCATCTGGCCGCAGCTCCCGCAGATCGCCATGCGGCAGGACCAGCGGAAGGTCAGGCTGCCGTCGAGGCGGTCCTTGATGTACTGCAGCCCCTGCAGCACCGACATGTCGTCGGTGAACGGCACCTCGTAGGTCTGGTAGCGCGGCGCGGCGTCGCGCTCCGGGTGATAGCGCAGGCACTCGATCTGGATCGTCTTGCTCATGAGAGAACGGCCTTCTTGCCCTCGCCGCCGTAGTGGCGCGCCTTCGGCGCCGACTTGGTGATCGTCACCGGCCGATGCTCCACGCGGGGTGCGCCCTCGCCGCCGTGGTGCGCGAGCGAATGCTTGAGGAAATTCGCGTCGTCGCGCGCCTCGAAGTCCAGGCGCATGTGCGCGCCGCGCGACTCCCGCCGGGCAGCCGCGGCCTGCGCCATCGCCTCGGCCACTTCGAGCATGAAGCCGAGCTCGATCGCGGTCAGCCACTCGGTGTTGAAGGCGCGGCTGCGGTCGTCCAGCTTCACGCCGCGGCGATAGCGCCCGCGCAGCTCGGCGAGCTTCGCGCAGGTCGCGCCGAGCGAACCGGCCTCGCGGTAGATCCCGACGCCCTCCTCCATGCTCTCGCGCATCTCGTCGCGCAGCACCGCGAGCCTTTCGCCGGTCTCGGTGTTCAGCATCGAAGCCAGTCGCGCCGCGGCGTCCGCGGCCCTCCCCTGAATGTCCGAGCTCACCGGGAAGGGAGAAAGCGCATGCTCCGCCGCGGACTCGCCCGCGACCCGTCCGAACACCACGATCTCCACCAGCGAGTTGGAGCCGAGCCGGTTGGCGCCGTGGATGCCGACGCTCGCGCACTCGCCGGCGGCGTACAGGCCGCGCAGCGGCGTCTCGGTGCGCACATTGGTCAGGATGCCGCCCATCGTGTAGTGCACCGCCGGGCAGACCGGGATGGGCTGCTTCACCGCATCGATGCCGGCAAAAGTGCGCGCCGCCTCCGTAATCAGCGGCAGCCGCTCGTGAATCTTGCGCGCGCCGAGGTGGCGCAGATCGAGATGCACCGCCGGACCGCCGGGCGCGGCCACGGTCCGGCCCTTGCGCAGCTCGTGCCAGAAAGCCTGCGAAAGGCGGTCGCGCGGGCCGAGCTCCATCGCCTTGGCGCGCGGCCAGGGATCCACCGGTCCGAGGCCGTAGTCCTGCAGATAGCGGTAGCCGTCCTTGTTGACGAGGATCGCGCCTTCGCCGCGGCACGCTTCCGTCATCAGGATGCCGGTTCCCGGAAGGCAGGTCGGATGCCACTGCACGAATTCCATGTCGCGCAGCGGCGCGCCGGCGCGGAAAGCGAGGCCCATGCCGTCGCCGGTCACGGTGCCGGCATTGGTGTTCTGGCGAAACACCCGGCCGGCGCCGCCGGTGGCGAGAACCACGGCCTTGCATTCGAACACCACGATTTCGCCGGTGGCGATCTCGATCGCCACGACGCCTTGCACCCGGCCGTCTTCGACGATCAGCTCGGCGCAGAAGAACTCGTCGTAGCGCCGGATGGACGGGTATTTGAGCGAAGTCTGGAACAGCGTGTGCAGCATGTGAAAGCCGCTGCGGTCGGCGGCAAACCAGGTGCGCTGCACGCTCATGCCGCCGAAGAAGCGGGTATTGACGTGTCCGTCGGGATTGCGGCTCCAGGGACAGCCCCAGTGCTCGAGCCGCACGAGCTCCGCGGTGCAATGCGCGACGAAGAACTCGACCACGTCCTGGTCGCACAGCCAGTCGCCGCCCGAGACGGTGTCGTTGAAGTGCTGCTCCAGGCTGTCCTCGGCGCGCGTCACGCCCGCCGCGCCGCCTTCGGCGGCCACGGTATGGCTGCGCATGGGCAGCACCTTCGAAACCAGCGCCACCCGCAGGCGCGGCTCGCGCTCGGCGGCGGCGATGGCAGCGCGCAGGCCAGCGCCGCCCGCCCCGATGACGACGACGTCGGCCTGCACGACCTGCATCTAGCCCTTGGTCAGCGTGAGGAGCTGGTACAGGCCGCCGAAGCAGGTTTTCTTGTCGAGCTGCGCGATCGGAACCGCGTCGGGGAACCAATCGGGGATTTCATTGCGCCACAGGTCCATGGCGAAGGGCTCGAGGGTCTTGAGGATGCCGACCATCGGGAGGTACAGCGGATTGCGCAGGCTCGGGCGATGGTAGTCGACGATCACGACACGGCCGCCGGGCTTCACCACCCGGAGCGCTTCGGCGATCGTGCGCCGGCGCACGTCTTCCGGCTGTTCGTGGAGGAGGAAGAAGAGCAGCGCCCGGTCGTAGGTCGCCGAGGCGATGTCGAGCGCCGAGCTGTCGCCCTGGAGCAGGCCTACCCGCGGATCGCCGGGAAGCTTGCGCGCGAGGTTGTCGAGCTGCACCTGCAGCACGTCGACCACGTCCAGGCTGCCTCCGGTGGCGAGCCTCGAGCGCAGCCGGTCGGTGAGATCGCCGTAGACGCACGCGATCTGCAGCGTGCGCCCCTCGAGCCGCTCGCCGAGCGCATCGAGCGCAGCGTCGCGCAGCTTTCCGAAATTGCCCCACAGGATCAGGTTGACCAGCCATTGCCGCTCGAACACACGCACCGCGCGCGGATGAACGTAGGCCCACCAATAGGTCTCGGTCAGGTATCCCGGCACCCGGATCGCTTCGCTCCTCATCGCCAGCCCTCCCTTGGTGCGGCTATGGAATGCACGCTAGCCTACTGCCGGGGATTGTCCGGAACGAAACTCGTTGCCATTTGACGCAGGTCAAACCTGCGTTTTTTCGTAAGATGGATGAACCCATGGTCGAGCACTACCTGCGGCCGCTGCTCGCGCCGCGCAGCGTCGCGCTGGTCGGCGCCACCGAGCGCGAAGGCACGCTTGGCAGAATCGTCTATCGCAACCTGGCCGCCGGCGGGCTAGGCGGCGCGCTCTACCCCGTCAATCCGAAGCACCGCGAGATTTTCGGGCGGCGTGCGTATGGACGCCTGTCCGAGCTGCCGCAGCCGCCGGACCTCGCCGTCATCGTCACCCCGGCGCGCACCGTGGCGGGAATCATCGAGGACGCGGGCGCGGCGCGGGTAAGGGCGGCGGTGGTGCTGACGAGCGGCTTCGGCGAAGCGGGCCGCGAAGGCCTGGCCCTTCAGGAGGAAGTCCTCAAGGCCGCAACCCGGGGCGGGGTGCGGATCCTCGGGCCCAATTGCCTCGGCGTCATGCGCACCGACTGCGGCCTGAACGCCACCTTCGCGCGCACGCCGGCGCTCTCCGGAAACCTCGCGCTGGTCTCGCAGTCGGGCGCGATCTGCGGCGCGATCCTCGACTGGGCGCACAGCGCGCAGCTCGGCTTCTCGAGCGTGATCTCGCTCGGCGGCGCGATCGACGTCGATTTCGGCGAGGTGCTCGAGTTTCTCGCCGCCGACGCGGCGAGCGAGGCGATCCTGCTCTACGTCGAAGGCATCCGCGACGCGCGCCGCTTTGTATCGGCGCTGCGCGCCGCCTCGCGCGTGAAGCCGGTGATCGCGCTCAAGGTCGGGCGCCACGCGAGCGGATCGCGCGCCGCGTCCAGCCACACCGGCGCGCTGGTCGGAAGCGATGCGGTGTTCGACGCCGCGCTGCGCCGCGCCGGGGCGGTGCGGGTGAAGACCTATACCCAGCTCTTCGCCGCGGCGCGTGTGCTCGCGGGCGAGCGGCGCGCCGAAGGCGAGCGGCTCGCGATACTGACCAACGGCGGCGGCCCGGGCGTGATCGCCGCCGACAGCGCGGCCGACAACGCAGTGCCTTTAGCCGTTCTTTCAGAAACGACGATTTCAGCGCTTGATAAGAAGCTTCCCGCCCAGTGGTCGCACGGAAATCCGATCGACATCATCGGCGATGCGCCGCCCGAGCGCTTCGCCGCGGCGACGGCGGCGGCGCTTGCCGATCCGGGCGTCGACGCGCTGCTCGCGATGTACGCGCCGGTCGCCGTGACCGCACCGGAGGACGCAGCGCACGCCGTGGCTGATGCAGCGCGCGGCAGCCGCAAGCCGGTGCTCGCGGCGTGGCTCGGCGACATCAATCCGAACGCGAGCCGCGCGTGGCTCGAGGCGCAGGGCATCGCCAACTTCTACACGCCGGAGAACGCGGTGGAAGCGTTCTCGTTCCTTTGCGCCCACCGCCGCAACCAGGCGCAGCTGATGCAGGTGCCGGCGGCGCAGCGCGATCCCGACGCGCCGCTCCCGGACCTGGCGGCGGCCGCGGCGATCCACGACCTCGCGCTGGCGCAGCGCCGCGAGCTGCTTACCGAGCACGAGGCGAAAGCGCTGCTCGCGGCGTTTCATCTTCCCGTCCCCAAATCCGTCATTGCGAGAGATCGGGACGCAGCGGTAGCGGCGGCGCGCGACATCGGCTTCCCGGCGGTGATCAAGCTGCACTCGCCGGACATCACTCACAAATCGGACGTCGGCGGCGTGCGCCTGAATCTGCAAAGCGAGGAAATGGTCGCCTCGGCGTTCGACGACATGCTGCGGCACGTGCGCGCGCTGCGCCCGGGCGCGCGCATCGAAGGGGTCGTGGTGCAGCCGATGCTGCGCTTCGCGCACGCGCGCGAAGCGCTGGTCGGCGTCGCCACCGATCCGGTGTTCGGCCCGGTGATCTCGTTCGGCGCCGGCGGCATCTCGGTCGAAGCGGTGCGCGATACCGCGGTCGCCCTGCCGCCGCTCAACGCCATGCTGGCGCGGGATCTCATGCAGCGCACCGTGCTGTACCGGCTGCTCGCCGGCTATCGCAACGTCCCGCCCGCCGACCTCGACGCGCTTGCGGCGGTGCTGACCGGCGTGTCGCGCATGGTGTGCGCTCTGCCCTGGCTCAGCGAAATGGACCTCAACCCGGTGCTGACGCATCCGGGCGGCGCGGTGATCGCGGATGCGCGCGTCGTCATCGCTGACCGGAGCGCAAGGCCGCGGTACGGGCACATGGCGATCCATCCCTATCCGGTCGATCTCGAGGGCGCGATTCGCCTGCGCGACGCTCGCGAGGTACGCGTGCGGCCGATCCGGCCGGAAGACGCGCAGCGCGAGAAGCGCTTCTTCGACCGGCTTTCCGAGCGCTCGCGCTACCAGCGCTTCATGAACCACCTGAAGGAGCTGCCCCCGCGCATGCTCGCGCGCTTCACCCAGCTCGACTACGACCGCGAGCTCGCCCTGGTCGCGCTCTGGCAGGACGAGTTCGTCGCCGTCGGCCGGTACGCGCCGAACCCGGACGGCGTCAGCGCCGAGTTCGCGCTCGCGGTCGCGGACGACTGGCAGGAAAAAGGGCTGGGGCACGCGCTGCTCGAGCGGCTGTGCGACGCCGCGCGCGCCGCCGGCTACGAGGCGCTGGTGGGCCATATTCTCGAAGCCAATCGCGGCATGCTCGAGCTCGCCGCCCATCTCGGCTTCGTCGAGAAGGAACGCTCGGGCAGGGAGGTGACGCTGGTCCGGCGGCTTCGCTAGCGCAGCTGGTGCACCGCCTGGCCGAGCATCTCGGGGGTGATCAGCGTCAGCCCCTTCTCCGTGACCCGGAAGCGCCTTGGGTCATCGAGCAGTTCCCGCTGCAGCCGGCAGTGCCGGTCGACAACCGCGCGGCGCAGGTGCACGCCCTCCCCCACGACGACGTCGGGCAGCAGCACGCAATCTTCGATCAGCGCGCCGTCGTCCACGCGCACGTTGGAGAACAGCACCGAGCGGCGCACGGTCGCGCCGCTCACGATGCAGCCGCCCGAGATCATCGAGTCGACCGCCATGCCGCGGCGGCCCTCGTCGTCGAACACGAACTTGGCCGGGGGCAGCTGCTCCTGGAAGGTCCACACCGGCCAGTCGCGGTCGTAGAGATTGAGCTGCGGCGTGATCTTGGCGAGCTCCAGGTTCGCTTCCCAGTACGCGTCGATCGTGCCGACGTCGCGCCAGTAGGGCTCGCCATTCGGCATTTCGACGCAGCTCTCGGCGAAGCGGTGCGCATGCACCCGGTAGCGGCCGATGACGTGCGGGATCAGGTCTTTGCCGAAATCGTGGCTCGAGCGCGGGTCGTCGGCGTCGCGGACCAGCTGCTCGTAAAGGAAAGGCGCGTTGAATACATAGACGCCCATGCTGGCGAGGGCGCGGCCGGGGGCGCCGGGCAGCGCACGCGGCGCGGCCGGCTTCTCCTCGAAGCCGACGATGCGCGCCGCCGCGTCGACCTCGACCACGCCGAAGCCTCGCGCATCGGCCAGCGGCACTTCGACGCACACCACGGTGGCGTCGGCGCCGCCCGCGACGTGCTCCTCGAGCAGCCGCGCGTAGTCCATCTTGTAGATGTGATCGCCCGAGAGCACCAGCACGTACTTGCAGCCGTCGCGGCGCAGGATGTTCAGGTTCTGGAACACCGCGTCGGCCGTCCCGCGGTACCAGCTTTCCGCAACCTGCTGCCCCGCGGGCAGGATATCGACGTGCTCGCCGATGCGACCGTCGAGGAAGCTCCAGCCGCGCTGCAGGTGGCGGATCAGGCTGTGCGACTTGTACTGGGTGGCGACCCCGATGCGGCGCACGCCCGAGTTGACGCAGTTGGAGAGCGTGAAATCGATGATCCGGTATTTGCCGCCGAACGGGACCGCGGGCTTGCAGCGCCAGTCGGTCAGCTCCTTGAGGCGGCTGCCGCGGCCGCCGGCGAGAATCACCGCGTAGGTGCTGCGCGCCAGCCCTCCCCCGCGCCAGCGCCCGGCCTGCTCGCTGATCGTGCGGGATAGTGCTTCGCCTGCGCCCATGCTGTTTCTGCCGCCGCCTGCATCGTACTCCGCAATGCGAGCGGCTGGCTAGCTCGTGCAGCGCCCCGCGACGGTGATCGAACGAGAGGTGCGCTGCACGCAGGAGCCGTCTTTCACGCACGGCAAAGGTTCCCAGCCGGCCGGGCAGATCCCATGCCATTTCAGGCGCTCGAGGACGAAGCGGTGAAACTCGGCGCTGCCGGTTTCGCCGCCGAGCTGCTTGAGCTGGTTGAGGTGGACCTCGACCGCGAACTGCTCGCCCTGGAGCGGAACGATGCTGTACCCGGAGTCCATCAGGTACCAGTTGCTGCTCACCGACCAGCACGAGGCGAGCAGCATCGTGGCGCACAGGCCGACGATCCGGCGGATCACGCGATCACGAGGTCTCGCGGAAGCGCTTGGCGCCCTCGCGCACGGCGACGTCGATGTCGCGCCAGGCTTTCTGCAGACCGACGAGGATCGGCCCGCTCGCCGCGGCGCCCTGCCGGCCGAGCTTGGCCAGCACGACCCGCGCCGCCGCCTGCCGCTTCTGCAGCACCCGGATCTGCTGCATCGTGCTCGCGCGCGCAGCCACCTCGGCCTTGCGGGCGCTCGCCATCAGGGCGTCCAGACGCTTTTTCAGCGCGCGCGCCTCGGCTTCCAGCCTGCGCCGCGTGGCCTGCGCCTTGTTGGCCGCCGGCGCCTTCCTCGCGGCTCCCTTTCGCTTGCGTGCCATCTGGCTTCCCTTTCGTGGTTAGGATGGCGCAAGCATAGCCCATGGCGCTCCGCCCTTTCCTGTTACTCGCGTTGCTGTCGGTCCTCCCCGGCCCCGTTCCGGCGCAGGACCGGTTCTTCGACTCGGGCGGCGTGCGCATCCGCTACGTCGACCGCGGCGCCGGGCCGCCGGTGGTGCTGGTGCACGGCTTCACCGGCACCATTGAGCGCTCGTGGATCGGCACCGGGGTGCTACCCGAGCTCGCGCGCGAGCACCGTGTGCTCGCCTTCGACCTGCGCGGCCACGGCCACAGCGACAAGCCGCACGACCCGCGCGCCTACGACGAGCTCGCCCTCGACGTGATCCGCCTGATGGACCATGCGGGGGTCGCACGCGCGCACCTCGTGGGCTATTCGCTCGGCGGCATCATCGCCGCCCGGCTGCTGGTCACGCACCCCGAGCGGTTCGCGAGCGCGCTGCTCGGCGGCGCGGCGTACCGGCGTGCGCGCAGCGAGAGCGCGGACGAAGCTACCGAGGCCGCGGCGCGCGAGATCGAGAGCGGCGTGTACCGCGCGCTCATCGTTTCGACTGCGCCGACCGACGAGCCGCCGCCGGGCGAGGACGCGATCCGCGCGCGCTCGCGCGAGATCGCCGCGTCGGCCGACGTGCGGGCGCATGCCGCGCTCATGCGCGCGCGCCGCGCGCTGCTCGTGAGCGACGCCGAGATCGCGGCGGTTCGCGTGCCCGTCCTCGCGGTCGTCGGCAGCGCGGACCCGGCGCTGCCGCGCGTTCAGGCGATGGCGAAACGCTGGCCCGGGTTGCGGCTCGAAGTGGTGCCGGGGGCCGCGCACCCGACGGTGCACGAGCGCGGCCTGCCGCGCCATCCCGCCTTCCTGGAGGCGATCCGGCGGCAGGTTGGCGCGTCATTGCAGCGCTGAGGATCCGCCCCCATATACAACGGCCTATGAAATACAAGGATTACTACAAGATCCTGGGCGTCGCGCGCGGCGCCGGCGACGACGAGATCAAGAAGGCCTACCGCAAGCTCGCGCGCAAGTACCACCCCGACGTCTCCAAGGAAGCGAACGCCAAGGAGAAGTTCCAGGAGGTGTCCGAGGCCTACGAGACGCTGCGCGACAAGGAAAAACGCGCCGCCTACGACAGCCTCGGCAGCGGCTTCCGCCAGGGACAGGATTTCCGCCCGCCGCCCGACTGGTTCGACCGCTTCGGCTCCGGCAGCCGCGCCGAGGACCTGCACGGCGTCGACCTCGGCGAGCTGTTCGAGTCGATGGGGATCTTCGGGCGCGCCCAGCGCCGCTCGAAGCGGGCTTTCGCCGGCGAAGACTACGAAGTGCCGGTGAAGCTCACCCTGGAGGAGGCATTCCGCGGCACCGAGCGCGAGGTGCACCTCGACAACCGCAGCTTCACTGCGCGCATCCCGCGCGGCGCGACCGACGGCCAGCGGCTGCGGCTGCGGGGCAAGGGCGGCCCGGGCCTGAACGGCGGCCCGGCGGGCGACCTCTACCTGCAGATCGCGCTCGAGCCGCACGCGCTCTACCGCGCGAGTGGCCATGACCTGGAAATCGAGGTGCCGCTCGGGCCGTGGGAAGCCGCGCTCGGCGCGCAGGTGGAGATCCCGACCCTCGAAGGCCGCGTCACCATGAAAGTGCCGCCGGGCTCGAACGCCGGACAGAAGCTGCGCCTCGCCGGCAAGGGCCTGCCGAAGCCGGGCGGCGGCGCGGGCGACCTTTACGCCGTGCTGACCATCGCAGTGCCGGCGACGCTCACCGAGCGCGAGGAAAAGCTGTACCAGGAGCTGCGCGAAGCCTCGCGCTTCGACCCGCGCGCCCGGTTCAAATAGCCTTTAGGAATTCGGGGTCAGGGTCGCAACTCGTTTCTTGCGTACGCGAAAACGAGTTGCGACCCTGACCCCGAATTCACGCCTTTAGGACGCATTTATCGTAAAGGCGGGGAAAAGCGCCGGCGGGGTCGTACTTCTTCTTGAGCGCGTCGTAGGCCGCGCCGCCGTAGCGGCGGTGGAAATCCGCCTCGGCAAAAAAGCTATCCGAGTAGAGCGACTTGATGCCGCCGAGCTCACTCACCTTCTCCTCGATCTGGCGATTGAAGTGGCCGGGCGAATGCGCCTCGCGCGTACGCTTTACGTCCCAGAAGCCGAAGTTGACATACCAGGTGTTTTTCACAGGATAGAGAACGAAGCGGCCGGAATCGCGCTGCGGCCCGATGGGACAAACCCACTGCGGCCACAACTGAATCTCTCTTGAATAAAACGCCAAAAACTCAGCGGCACGCGAAATGGGAATGTCGACGTCCTGGATCACCGACTCCGAGTGCAGGCCGATCAGGCGCTCGAGCTTCCGGGTGACGCCGACCCGGCTGTTCCAGCGCATGATCCTTGTGTAGGTTTTCGACCCCAAGCGCCCCCGGCCGTAGATCCTGCGAATCAAGGGATTCTGCGCCAGCACGTTCTTGGAGCACCAGAACCA
>DATBSZ010000064.1:0-1986 GCA_036559525.1 Burkholderiales bacterium | reverse complement strand
CCGCCGCCATGGGCCGCGCCGACGTGCAGGCGGCAATGGAGCGGCAGGCGTTCTCGCTCAGCCCCTCATCGCCCGACCGGCTGGCGGCCTTCGTCAAGGAGCAGATGGAGAGCTATCGCCGGATCCTGCGCGCCGCCGGCGTCGAGCCGGAGTAGGTCGGGGAAGCTGCGCAGCCAGGTCAGCTGCCTTTTCGCCAGCTGTCGGGTCGCCGCGATCGCTTTTTCCCTGAGAGATTCTTTGTCATAGCGGCCGTCGAGGTACTCCCACACCTGGCGGTATCCGACCGCGCGCATGCTCGGCATCGCGGCGTTCAGCCGGTACTTCTTCTTCAGCTGCTTCACTTCGTCGACCAGCCCCAGGCGCAGCATGGCGCCGAAGCGCTGCCCGATGCGCTCATGCAGTACCGCGCGGTCGGGGACGAGCGCGATGCCCTTCAGATCGAACGGCAGGTCGTTCCCGGCGATGCCTTGCAGCGCCGACAGCGGCTTGCCGGCGATCCGCCAGACTTCCAGCGCGCGCTGGATGCGCTGCGCGTCGTTCGGCGCGATGCGGCCCGCCGCCTTCGGGTCGACTTTCTCGAGCTCGGCGTGCAGCGCGGGCCAGCCGCGGCGCGTCGCTTCGGCCTCGATCGCCGCGCGGATCCTCGCGTCGGCCTGCGGCAGCTCGTCGAGGCCGGCGGTGAGCGCGCGGTAGTAGAGCATCGTGCCGCCGACCAGCAGGGGAACTTGGTTTCTCTTCAAGATATTCAATACCGTACTTATTGCATCTTCACGCCACCTACCCGCGGAAAAGCTCTGGTCCGGGTCGATGACGTCGATGAGATGGTGCGGCACCTGCACGCGCAGAGCGGCGCCGGGCTTGGCGGTGCCGATGTCCATGCCGCGGTAGACGAGCGCGGAATCCATCGACACGATCTCAACGGGCAGTTTGGCCGCCACTTTGATCGCGAGCGCCGATTTGCCGCTCGCGGTCGGCCCGAGGAGCGCGAAGGCGGTGCCGGCCAATCTAGCGCCCGCCGGAGACGTCGAGCAGCGCGCCGGTAATGTAGGAGGCCTCGTCCGAGGCGAGCCAGAGGATGGTGCGCGCGATCTCTTCGGCCTCGCCCGCGCGCTGCAGCGGCGCCGTGCCGCCGATGCGCTCGACGCGCGCCGGGTCGCCGCTCGCGAGGTGGATCTCGGTGCGGATCACGCCGGGCCGCACCGCGTTCACGCGGATGCCCTCGGCGCCAACTTCCTTCGCGAGTCCGACCGTGAACGTATCGATCGCGCCCTTGGAGGCCGCGTAGTCGACGTACTCGCCCGATCCGCCGAGCCGCGCCGCCACCGAGGACAGGTTGACGATGGCGCCGCCCTTGCCGCCGTGGCGCGTCGACATGCGCTTCACCGCCTCGCGCGCGCACAGGAAGCTGCCGGTGACGTTGACCGCCAGCATGCGCTGGATGCGCTCGGCCGACATGGCTTCCACGCGCGAGCCGCGGTCCACGATGCCGGCGTTGTTCACCAGAGCGCTCACTCGCCCGAGCTTTTCGTCCGTGGTCTTGAACAGCCGCACCACGTCGGCTTCCGAGGCGACATCGCCTTGTACCGCAATGCCTCCGATCTCGCGCGCGAGCGCCTCGGCTGCCTTGCCGTTCTTCAGATAGTTGATGCATACCGCGTAGCCGCGCTCGGCGGCGAGGCGCGCGGTCGCAGCGCCGATCCCGCGGCCGCCGCCCGTGACGATCATGACTTTCATTTTCCGCGCATGAAGAGCTTATCGAGGTCGCTCATCGTGAGCTGGTACCACGTCGGCCGGCCGTGGTTGCAGCTTCCCGAGCGCTCGGTTTCCTCCATCTCGCGCAGCAGGGCGTTCATCTCCGCGATGCTGAGCGCGCGATGGGCGCGTACCGCGGCATGGCACGCCATGGTCGCGAGGAGCTCGTTCTGGCGCGACGACAGCACCTGGCTCGCGCCGTACTCGCGGACCTCGCCGAGCACCCCGCGCGCC
>DATBSZ010000063.1:0-10063 GCA_036559525.1 Burkholderiales bacterium | reverse complement strand
TCGGCCTGCACATGAAGGAGAAGAAGATCAGGGGGCGCATGCTGATCAGCACTTCCCTGCACGCCGAGTCGCCGCGCAACCTGCCGCACTACAGCGCCGCAAAGGCCGGGCAGACGATGCTGGTGAAAGAGCTCGCACGGGCGTTGGGGCCGCACGGAATCCGCGTCAACGCGATCGTCCCGGGCGCCATCCCCGGAGAAGGATTCAAGGGGCTGCCCGGCATGGAAAAGACCATCCCGCTCGGCCGCTTCGGCACTCCGGCGGACGTCGCGGCGATGGCGCTCGCGGTGCTCTCCGAGCGCTTCGGCGCCTACGTGACCGGGGCGTCGATCCTGGTCGACGGCGGCATCGCGCTCCACAACTGGATACCGCCATCAAATATCTGATTCGCCAGTCCGATCTCGAGCCTTATTCGCCCGCCAATCACACGGGCACGCGCAACTATCGCCTGGTTGCTTCAAAAAATCTCGAGGTGTTGATTGGCGAGATAGAACGCGGCGAAGGCGCCCTGCCGCACTCGCACCCGGGCATCGAGCAGGTGTGCTACCTGCTCGAAGGCACCGCGCACGTCGAGGTCGCCGACGAGAAATTCGAGATGCGCGCGGGCGAGGCGTGCTTCTTCCCGGCCGACAAGCCGCATCTTTTCCGGGCGACCTCGCAGAAAGTGCGCGTGATGGTGATCTATTCGCCGCCCTACCTCGAGAACCCGGCCAACGTACGGAGATAACATGCGTTTCGCACTGGTCTGCTTTTCCGCACTCCTGCTGGCCGCTTGCTCGCCCATGCCGCAAAAACCGCCCGCAGCCGCGGTCTCCGATCTCGCGCCGAGCGGCACGCTGCGCGCGGCGATCAACGTCGGCAACGCGGTCCTTGCAGCGCGCCCGAAGGAAGCCGGCGGCGCGCCGACCGGCGTGTCGGTGGACCTCGCGCACGAGCTCGCGCGGCGCTTGGGCGTCCCGCTGCATCTCATCATGTTCGACGCCGCCGGCAGGGTCGTCGAGGCGGGCAAGGCCGGGGACTGGGACATCGCGTTCGTGGCGCTCGACCCGGCGCGCGCGACGGAGATCGCGCAGTCGCCGCCCTACGTGCAGATCGAAGGGGCGTACCTCGTCCGCTCTGATTCGCCGCTCAAGAGCAACGAAGAAGTGGATCGCAAAGGTCACCGCGTCGTGGTCGCCCGCAACAGCGCCTACGACCTCTACCTCACGCGCAACCTCAAGCAGGCCGAGATCGTGCGCACTCCGACCTCGGCAACCGTGGTCGACACGTTCATGAAGGAGAGCTTGGAGGTCGCGGCGGGCGTGAAGCAGCAGCTCGAGAACGACGCGCGCCGCGTCCCGGGCGTGCGCCTGCTGCCCGGCCGCTTCATGGTGATCAACCAGGCGATGGCGAGCCAGCGAGTCACCGAGACGCGCGGCGCCGCCGGCGCGCGCTACGTGCGCGAGTTCATCGAGGAAATGAAGGCCTCGGGCTTCGTCGCCAAGGCGCTCGAGCGCCACAACCAGACCGCGGTGGTGGCGCCGGCCGGCGACGCCAAGTAGGAGTGGATTTTTCGCTTTCCCCGGAGCAGGAACGCATCCGGGAAGCCATCGGCAAGCTGTGCCAGCGCTTCCCCGACGAGTACTGGCTCGAGCGCGACCGCGAG
This sequence comes from Burkholderiales bacterium, assembly GCA_036559525.1. Taxonomy (GTDB): domain Bacteria; phylum Pseudomonadota; class Gammaproteobacteria; order Burkholderiales; family SG8-39; genus SCGC-AG-212-J23. Next base: position 8,418 of record DATBSZ010000063.1, on the reverse strand, counting down.
GGCGGCTTTCCCGCCGATTTCCACCAGGCGTTCGCTCGCGACGGCTGGCTCGGCATCGCGATGCCCGAGGACTACGGCGGCTCGGGCCTCGGCATCAGCGAGGCGGCCGTGATGATGCAGGCGATCGCCGAGTCGGGCGCCGGTTTCTCCGGCGCCTCCGCGGTGCACATGAACATCTTCGGCCTCAACCCCGTCGTGGTGTACGGCAGCGAAGAGCAGAAGAAGCGCATGCTGCCGCCGCTGGTCGCCGGCAGGGAGCGTGCCTGCTTCGCCGTCACCGAGCCGAACACCGGCTTGAATACGAAAAAGCTCAAGACCAAGGCGGAGAAGCGCGGCGACAAGTATTACGTTTCGGGCCAGAAGGTGTGGATCTCGACGGCACAGGTCGCCGAGAAGGTGTTGCTGCTTGCAGCCGCAGATTCCGGATTGACGCTCTTCTACACGGATCTCGATCGAAAATACGTTGAAGTGCGCGAGATCGACAAGATGGGCCGGCACGCGGTCGACTCCAACCAGGTGTTCTTCGACGGCCTGCCGGTGCCGGAGCGCGATCGCATCGGCGAGGAAGGCAAGGGCTTCGAGTACATCCTGCACGGCATGAACCCGGAGCGCATCCTGATCGCCGCCGAGCTCGTCGGCCTCGGCCGCTGCGCGGTCGGCCGCGCGGCGAAGTATGCAAAGGAACGCGTGGTATTCGACCGGCCGATCGGCCAGAACCAGGCGATCCAGCACCCGCTCGCCGCCAACTGGATGGCGCTCGAGGCGGCCAACCTGATGGCGTTCAAGGCCGCGTCGCTTTACGACGACGGCAAGCCATGCGGCGCCGAGGCGAACGCGGCGAAGTACCTCGCGGGCGAGGCCTGCTTCGACGCCTGCCAGCAGGCGGTGATGACCTTCGGCGGCTTCGGCTATGCGCGCGAGTACCACGTCGAGCGCTACCTGCGCGAGTCGTTCGTCGGGCGCATCGCGCCGGTGAGCCGCGAGCTGATCCTCTGCTTCATCGCCGAGCGCGTGCTCGGCCTGCCCAAGTCCTACTAGCGGACGAATCCGATCCCAGGCTTTGGCCGCTGTGCTGGCGGTGCCATCAATTGTCGAATGGCTTCGAGAATCTCCGAGATCGCACGGTCGTGGGCACCCAGCCGCTGTTCGACTCTGCCCTCGAGCTCATCCAGACGCCGGCCGAGTTCCTTGCGTTCAGCAAGGGACTCGCGAACTTGAACGAACGCACGTACGACGAATATGGATACTTCAATAGCGCGCCGCGAATTCAGAACGGATGCCGCCATGATCGCGCCGTAGTCGGTGAACGCGTGTATAGCGTAGGCGCGACCGCCGCGGCCGGCTCGCTTTGAGATCACGAATTGTGATCTCAAAGCTGCAACATCCTGATTCCTCAAGGTAATCATGAAGTCGCGCGGGAAACGTGAGTGATTTCGACGCACCGCCTGCAGAAGCACACGTGTCTCGACACCGTACAGCGCGGCCAAGTCCGCATCCAGCAATGCGCGCTGGCCTCGAATACTCACGATCCGCTGTGAAATCCGGGTCGGCAGAGTCTCGAGCGATACCATGGGATCTCAAACGCGCCGCAACGCAAAACGATGACCGGATATTCAGGTACGCCCCTGGCGAGGAAGCTGGGATCAGGCCGGGCACAGAGCTGTTCGTCAAAGAGGACACGATCCGGGAGGTGGCGTTGCCGATGGGCCTGGTCGACATCAAGGTGTGCGCGGTGGACGACACCTGGTCGGGCTTGAAGCTCGTGATCAGAAAGGAAAGACGCAAATGACCGCGGTCATGGCGTTTCTGCATCACGTCGCCGCGTTCGCGCTGGTCGCGGCGCTGGCGGTGGAATTCGTCCTGATCCGTGGCGAGCTCACTGCGGCGACGGCGCGCAGGCTGGCGAGCGCTGACATGATTCTCGGCGTCTCGGCGGGCGTGCTGCTGGCGGCGGGGTTGCTGCGCGTGTTCTATTTCGAGAAGGGCGCCGCCTACTATTTCCACAGCGCGACCTTCATCGCCAAGCTCACGCTGTTCGTGCTGGTCGCGGTGCTGTCGATTTATCCGACGGTGAAGTTCATCTCCTGGCGCAAGGGCATCGACGCCTCGAGCGTGCCGGCCATCCGCCGCATCATCCACTTGGAGCTCGCCGGGATCGTGCTGATCCTGCTGTTCGCCGCGCTGATGGCGGACGGCATCGGGTATTGGGGATAAATGCGGGGATCAATGCGCGGCTAGGCGGGCTTCCTCCCGCCGTGCACCTCGCCGCGCCACGCGCCGGTCTCGGTGCCGCGCTTCTCGATGAACTTCTTGAAGTCCTCGACGGTGTTCTGCACGCGCGCGCTGAACACGCCGATCGCGTCGCCGGCCTTTTCGACCGCGCCTTGCGGCTCGTATTCCATGATCAGGCGAACCACGGTGCGGTCGTGCGACACCGGCTCGAATCGGACCATGCCGGCGTTGGGCGTGCCGGAGGTGCTGCGCCACGCGATCACCTGGTCGGGCACCTGCTCGGTGATCTCGGAATCCCATTCCTTGTCTTTGCCCCAGACCTCCGCGTGCCAGTGCACGTGGGTGTCGTCGAGCTGCCTCACTTCCTTGACGCCGGCCATGAAGCGCGGGAACTCCTCGAACTGCGTCCACTGGTTGTAGACCGTGCGCACGGGGCAGGTGACCTCGATCGACTTCTCGATCCGTTCCATGGTTACTCCTGTCGTGGATGAGTTTCTTCGGAGAGGCAAGACGCGTTCCGCTCGCGGTGCGGGCACGACCCTTGCGTGCAACGCATCCGCAGTCCAATCGCAACTCAACCGACTCTGAGGAGATCCTCCATGATGTTGAAAGTACTTACCGCCGCAACCGCAGCTGCGCTGCTCGCTCTGTCCTCCGTGACCATCGCCCAGACGTCGGGATCCACTTCCGGCAGCACGGGCGCGAGCGGCACGACGTCGGGCTCGGGCGTCAGCGGCGGCGCGGCCGCCGGCGGCAGCGCGTCGGGTTCGCTCGGCACGAGCGTCGATGCCAACGACAAGTGCAAGGACCTGATCGGCGCGCAGCGCGAGACCTGCCTGCGCGACGCGCGCAGCGGCGCGGGCGCCGGCGCGAGCAGCGGCGGCAGCACGAGCGGCAGCATGGGCGGCAGCACCGGCAGCAGCACGCCGGGCGGCATGTCGAGCGGCAGCACCAGCAGCCCGACCCCGGCGCCGGCTCCGACCACGCCGAGCACCCCGAGCAGCACCGAGAAAAGCAAGTAGCAGCGTACTCAGCAAGAAGTTGCGGTTCGCCGGGGATGGCGTAATCCCCGGCAACCGCGCCTCGCGGCGCACGCGGAGGTAAAAAGTAGCGGCGCTAGAATGCCGCATGAAGACCGTCGGCCGCGGGTTCTCCTTCGAGGAGCTGAAGGTGGGGATGCGCTTCCGCACCCACCGCCGCACCATCACCGAGGCCGACCTCGCCGCGTTCGTCAATCTTTCGTGGCTGACCGAGGAGCTGTTCGCGGTCGAGGAAGAAGGCAAGCAGCGCCTGGTGCCGGGCGCGCTCGTGTACGCTTTCGCCGAGGGGCTGCTCCTGCCGACGATGCAGGACACCGGCCTCGCGTTCCTCAATGCCACGCTCGACGTGAAGGCGCCCACGCTCGTCGGCGACACCATCCACGTCGAGTGCGAGGTCGTCGAGCACCGTCTCACCTCGAAAGGCGACCGCGGCCTGGTGCGCTTCGCGAACCGGGTCACGAACCAGAGGAACGAGATTGTCCTCGAGTACAACCCGCTGCGGCTCCTGAAGAAGAAATGAGCGGCCCGCTGGCGGGCGTGCGGGTGCTCGAGCTCGGCAGCCTGGTCGCGGGCCCGTTCTGCGGCAAGACGCTCGCCGACTTCGGCGCCGAGGTGATCAAGATCGAGCCGCCGGGCGAGGGCGATCCGCTGCGCAAGTGGCGCCGCATGCGCAACGGCACCTCGCTGTGGTGGCAGGTGCAGTCGCGCAACAAGCGCTCGGTCACCTGCGACCTGCGCCGGCCCGAGGGCCAGGAGATCGTGCGCCGCCTCGCGCGCGCATCGCACATCGTGGTTGAGAACTTCCGCGCGGGCGCGCTCGAAAAGTGGAACCTTGGCTGGGGTGTCCTGTCGCGCGAGAACCCGAAGCTCGTCCTGGTGCGCATCTCGGGCTACGGGCAGGACGGCCCGTACAGCGAGCGCCCGGGCTTCGCCGCGATCGCCGAAGGCATGGCGGGCTTTCGCTATATCACCGGCTTTCCCGACCGGCCACCGGCGCGGCCCAACCTGTCGATCGGCGACACCATCGCCTCGCTCCACGGCGTGATCGGCGCGCTCATGGCGCTGCACTCGGGCAAGGGGCAGGTGGTCGACGTCGCACTCTATGAGGCGATGTTCAACTGCATGGAGAGCCTGGTCGCCGACTACGACGGCGACGGCTACGTGCGCGAGCGCACCGGCAGCACGCTGCCCGGCATCGCGCCCTCCAACCTCTATCCCTGCAAGGACGGCAGCTACGTGCTGATCGCCGGTAACGCCGACAGCCTGTACCACCGCCTCATGACCGCGATCGGCCGCGAAGACCTGCGCGACGACCCGGCGCTCGCGCGCAACGACGGCCGTGCCGCGCAGATGGAGCGCATCGACGCAGCCATTGCTTCTTGGACCCAGGTCAGAGAACTGACAGAAATTCTAAAAACCATGGAGAAAGCGGAAGTCCCGGCCGGGCGCATCTACAGCGCGGCGGACATCGCCGCCGATCCGCATTTCGCCGCGCGCGGCATGATCGAGGAGGTCATCGCCGGCGACGGCGAGCCGCTCAAGGTCCCGGGGATCGTGCCGAAGCTCTCGGCCACGCCCGGCGCCATCCGCTCGCCGGCGCCGAAGCTCGGCGAGCATACGGATGGGGTTCTGGAAGAATTGGGCTACAGCCGCAAGGCGATCCAGGAGCTGAGGCGAAGCAAAATCATATGATCGACCACATCGACCACATCGTCCTGACTACCCGGGACAAGGATGCGTGTATCCGCTTCTATGGCCAGGTGCTCGGCATGGAGCTGGTGAGGTTCAAGACCCCGACCGAGGAGCGTCTCGCCCTGAAATTCGGCGAGCAGAAGATCAACCTGCACGAGTGGGGCAGGGAGTTCACGCCGCGCGCGCACGTCGCGGTTCCGGGTTCGCTCGACCTTTGCTTTATTGCCTCGATTTCGCTTGAGAAAGTGATCGAGAACCTGGAGAAAAGCAGCATTCGCATCATCGAAGGGCCGGTGGCGAAGACCGGCGCGCGCGGGCCGATCCGCTCGGTGTACGTGCGCGACCCGGACCTGAACCTGGTCGAGATCTCGGTCTACAATAAGTAGAGGAGGAGGCAACCATGAAAAGACTGCTCGTCGCGCTGTGCGCGGCAGCGCTGCCTGCCGCGCTCAATGCCCAGGCCCTGGGCTTCGGCAGCGCGCCGCAGGGCTCGATCGGCTACAACATGAGCTCGGCGATCGCCAAGGTGATGGCCGAGGACGCAAAACTGCAGAGCCGGGTCCAGCCCTACTCGGGCTCGAGCGCGGTGCTGCCGCTCGTCAACTCGGGCGAGCTCGACCTCGCGGTGTGCAACGTGCTCGAGATCGAGGAGGCGACCCGGGGCGAAGGCCCCTACAACGGCCGCCGGCAGGACAAGCTGCGCGTGCTGGCGGTGATCTTCCCGCTGCTTTCGAGCATCTTCGTGCGCAACGACTCGCCCATCAAGTCGCTGGCGGACCTCAAGGGCAAGCGCATCCCCGCGGGCTTCTCGGCGCAGGTGACCCTCGACCGCATCATCGACGCGGTGCTCGCGAACGGCGGCGTCGAGCGCAAGGACATCGTGCCGGTGCTGGTGCCGAACGTGATCCGCGGCGCCGACGACTTCGCCGAGGGCAAGATCGACGGCGGCTTTTTCGCGCTCGGCGCGGCCAAGGTGCTGGAGGTGCACAAGTCGACCGGCGGCATCCGCTACCTGCCGCTCTCGGACGATCCCGCGGCGGTGGCGCGCATGAAGAAGCACATGAGCTACGCCTACGTGACCACCGTGAACCCGAGCCCGGCGTTCGCCGGCGTGGCGACGCCGACCAAGCTGATGGCCTACGACTACCTGGTGGCGGTCGGCGCGCACGTCAAGGACGACCAGGCCTACACGATCGCCAAGGCGATGTACGAGGGCAAGCCCAAGCTGATCGAGAGCCTGGGCGCGTTCCGCGGCTTCAACCCCGAGCTCATGAACCGCGCGATGCCGGCGACCTTCCACCCGGGGGCGGTCAAGTTCTACCAAGAGAAAGGCATAGCGAAGTAAGTTGAATGGCTGAGGAGTACATCGAGCGTCCTCAGCCGAAAGGTTCTTTCTCGAGAACCATCGCCGTCCTCCAGGGCACGCTCATCACCGTCGTGGTGGGCTTCGTCCTGGACCTGCACCGCAGCGTCCTCAAGCTCAACCTCTATACCGAGCAGTTCCTGCTCGTGGTCTTGGGGCTTGCGATCGCCCTGTGTTTTTTGATGACTTCGAAAAACAGGATGCTGGATGCCGCGGCGGCGCTCGCCGGGCTGGGCATCTGCGGCTACCTTGCGGCCCGCTACCCGCAGCTCTCGACCGAGCTCACCTCGCGCCCGCTCGACGGCATCATCACCTCGGGCATCCTCGCGGCGCTCGTGCTCGAGGGCACGCGGCGCATGGCGGGATTCTCGCTGGTCGCTTTCACGCTCGGCGGCGTGGTGTACGCCATGGTGGGTCACCACCTGCCCGGCGTGTTCCAGGCGCGGCCGGTGGATTTCACGCGCCTGCTCGTCTACCTCAACCTGGACACCAACGCGCTGCTCGGCACCTCGCTGCAAATCGCCATCATCGTCGTGGTGCCGTTCATCCTGCTCGGCAACGTGCTCGGGCGCTGCGGCGGCTCGGAGTTCTTCACCGACCTCGCGCGCGCCTGGATGGGGCGCTATCGCGGCGGCTCGGCCAAGGTCGCGGTGGTCGGCTCGAGCTTCTTCGGCATGATCTCGGGCAGCGCGGTGGCGAACGTGAGCGCCGTGGGCGTGATCACCATTCCGCTGATGAAGCGCTCGGGCTTCCCGGCGCAGATCGCCGCGGCGATCGAGGCGGTTGGCTCGACCGGCGGCCAGCTCATGCCGCCGGTGATGGGCGCGGCGGCCTTCCTCATGGCGGAGGTGCTGCAGGTGCCCTACGCCGAGGTGATGATCGCGGCGATCATCCCCGCGTTCCTCTATTACCTCGCGCTCTTCCTGCAGGTGGACGTGGAGGCGGCGAAGCGCGGCATCGCGGGCGAGCCGGCCGAGCGCCTGCCGCGGCTCGCCGCGGTGCTGAAATCGGGCTGGTACTTCCCGATCCCGTTCGCGGTGCTGGTGTACGCGCTGGTCGCGCTCAACTGGCAGGCGGAGTACGCCGCGCTGACGGCGACCGCGTTGCTGATCGGCCTGTCGCTGGCGTTCGGCTACAAGGGCTCGCGGATCTCCCCGAAGCAGGTATTCACGGCTATCGTCTCCACCGGCGGCGCGGTGGTCGACCTGATCCTGATCTGCGCAGTGGCCGGCATGTTCATCGGCATCCTGAACATCAGCGGCCTTGCGTTCGGCATGACGCTGCAGCTCCTCGCGATCACCGGCGAGAGCCTGGCGCTCATGCTGGTGGTCACCGCGCTGATGGCGATCGTGCTCGGCCTGGGGCTGCCCACGGTCGGCGTGTACATCATCATGGCGACGCTGATCGCCCCGGCGCTGGTCAAGGTCGGCGTCGCGCCAATGGCGGCGCACATGTTCCTGCTCTACTTCGGCATCATGTCGATGGTCACGCCGCCGGTGGCGCTGTCGGCCTTCGCCGCGGCCAACATCGCCGGCGCCGACGTGGACAAGACCGGCTGGACCGCGACGCGCATCGGCTGGGCGGCGTATATCGTGCCGTTCCTCTTCGCCCTCTCGCCCAGCCTCCTGATGCGCGGCGATCCGCTCGGCATCGCCTGGGCGGTGGCCACCGCCGCGCTCGGGCTGTGGCTCGGCACGATCGGCGTGGTGGGCTACTTCTACCGCCCGATCGTCGGATGGATGCGCGCGGCGTTCATCGCCGCCGGCGTGCTGACGCTCATTCCGGCCGACATGTTCCCCGGCGCGATCCTCACCGACGTCGTCGGCATCGCGCTCGGCGCAGCGCTCCTGGCGCGCGAGTTCTACGACCGGAGGAGAGCATTGCACATCTAGTCGCCGCGTTCGGCACCTCGCACAGTCCCGCCCTCAACAGCCCGGCCGAGGAAATGGCGGGCCACGCGCGCCGCGACGAGATGTATGCGCACCACCTCGACCGCGAGGGGAACCGCGTGAGCTATCAGGAGCTGGTGCGCCTCGCTCCCGCTTCGGTGAAAGAGCAGATTTCTGAAAAAGCGATCGCGGACCGTGTCGC
>DATBSZ010000062.1:0-2462 GCA_036559525.1 Burkholderiales bacterium | reverse complement strand
AGCGGCTCGGCGGGCGCGATGCCGCGCTTCACGAGCGCCATGTTCGCCGTCGCGGTCACGCCCATCATCAGCTTCGGCCAGCCGTGCGGGATGAGCATGAGGCCAGCGGTGACGCGCACCAGCAACCACGAGACCGGCTCGGCCCATTCGTAGAACGCGCGCAATCCCGGGATCAGCAGCCTCGGCTTCGCCTGTTCCATGAGATTTCCCTCCCCTTTCGGCTAGATTATGGCGCATGCGCAAATTCCTGGCGCGGCTCGAGGAGCGCGGCGAGCTGCGCAAGATCACCGAAAGCGTGGATCCGAAGTACGAGATCTCGGCGTATCTGTGCCTGACCGGCGCCGGGCCGGCGCTGAGGTTCGGGCGCGTCGCCGGAAGCGAGATCAGCATCGTCGGCAACCTCCTCTGCTCCAGGGAGCGAATTGCGCTGGGCTTGGCCACCTCCACGATCGAGCTGCAGCGCAAGATCGTCGCCGCGATCGACCACCCAAGAAATCCCCGGACGACCGAGCGCGCGCCGTGCCAGGAGATCGTCGAGGAGAAGCCGGACCTGGCGAAGCTGCCGATTCCGACGTTCTTCGAGCACGAGACCGGTCCGTATGTCACCGCGGGCATCATCGCCGCGCGCGACGTGGAAAGCGGCGAAGCGAACCTGTCGTATGCACGGCTCAAGCCGCTGGGGGCCAATCGCGCTTTCATTGGAATCGCGCCGAATCATCATCTGGCAGTGATGGCCCGCCGCGCTTCCCAGCTGCCGATTGCGGTGACGTTGGGAAATAGCCCGGCGGTATCGATCGCCGCCGCTCTCTACCTGAGGTTCGGCGAGGATGAGCTGCGGGTCGCCGCGGCGCTCGCTAGCGAGGAACTCGAAGTCGTGAAGTGCACGAGCGCGGACATCCTCGTGCCGGCGCACTGCGAGATGGTGCTGGAAGGCGTGCTGAAGAGCGGCGAGATGATCGAGGAAGGGCCGGTCTCGGAATACCACGGCCTGTACGAGAACTACGGCCGCGGCTACGTGGTCGAGTTCAACCGACTGACGCGCAGGCGCGACGCGATGCTGCAGGTGATCCAGCCCGGCTACCACCCCGAGCACGTCTGGATCGGAGGCGAGGCGATCGCGGCGGGGCTCGCGCGCCTGCTGGGGGCGCGGGTCGCGGTCACGCCGGGAGGCGCCGGGCGCCTGCACGCGGTGATCGCGGTGAAGGACGGCGCGAGAGAAGCCATGCGGGGAGCATGGAGCGCGGTCAACCTGATCAAGATGGTGACGGTGGTGGACGAGGACGTCGATCCCTGGGACCCGGTGCAGGTCGAGCTCGCGATCGCCACGCGCATGCGCGCCGAGCGCGACGTCCTCGTCGTGCCCAGCATGCCGAGCAACCGTTCCGATCCGCTCGCGCGCAACGGCATGGTCGGAAAGCTCGGCATCGACGCGACGCGGAAGAGCGGCGACCGGAAAGATTGGCGGCGCGCCGAGCCGCCGGCCGAGGTGCTGGAAAGGGTGCGGCGCCGGCTTACTTGAGCGCCGGCAGCCAGAGCGCCAGGGCGGGGAAAAAGATGAGCGCCGCGAGGCGGATCGCGTCCATGGCGCAGAAGCCGAGCACGCCTTTGTAGGTCTCACCCATCGGCACGTTCTTGGCCATCGAGTTGATGAGAAACAGGTTCAGCCCGAACGGCGGGCTGATCATTCCCACTTCCACGCTCACCAGCACCAGGATGCCGAACCACACCAGCACCGCGTCCTTGGTCATGCCGAAGTCGAGCGCGAGCACCAGCGGAATGAATACCGGCAGCGTCAGCAGCACCATGGCGAGCGACTCCATGAAGCAGCCGAGGATGAAGTAGGCGAGCAGGATCGCCATCATGATCACCACCGGCGAAGCCTCGAGGCCAGCGACCTTCTGCGCGAACAGCGTCGGCATCTGCGAGGACGCGAGCCCGGCGGAGAACAGCTCCGCGCCGAGCATGATCAGGTACATCATCGCCGTGGTCTCGCCCGTGGCGAGCAGCGACTCGCGAATGCCCTGCCAGCGCATGCCGCCGCGCCAGATCGCGAGCACGAACGTGGCAAACGCGCCGACGCCGGCACCCTCGGTAGCCGAGAACCAGCCGCGGTAGATTCCCACCACGACCAGCCCGAACACCAGCAACACCGGCCACACCTGGTGAGTCGCGACCAGTCGCTCGCGCCAGGGCGCTTTCTCCTGGCGCACCACCGCGCCCGGCACGAAGCGCACGTACAGGTTCACCACCAGCATGTACTGGATGGCGGCAATGGCCCCGGGAATGATCGCGGCGATGAAGAGCGCTCCGATCGACTGCTCGGTGAACACGGCATAGATGACGAGAATCACCGACGGCGGAATCAGGATGCCGAGCGTGCCGCCGGCGGCGAGCGTGCCGGTCCACAGCGCGGGCGAGTAACCCGCCTTGCGCATTTCCGGCCCGGCCACCTTGGTCATGGT
>DATBSZ010000061.1:0-12781 GCA_036559525.1 Burkholderiales bacterium | reverse complement strand
GAACTCCTGCGCCCTTCCGGCCGGGATGGTGGTGTTGCGCGGGATGATCTTCTCGGTGAGGCCGCCCATGGTCTCGATGCCGAGCGACAGTGGGATCACGTCGAGCAGCAGCCAGTCCTCGCCCTGCGGCTTGTTGCCGGCGAGCACGTTCGCCTGCATCGCCGCGCCGAGCGCCACCACCTTGTCCGGGTCGAGGTTGTTGAGCGGATCGCGCCGGAAGAACTCGCCGACCGCGCGCTGGATCTGCGGCATGCGCGTCGCGCCGCCGACCATCACCACGCCCTTGACGTCCTCGACGCGCAGGCCCGCGTCGCGCAGCGCCTTGCGCACCGGGCCGAGGGTCTTCTGAACCAGGGTCTGGGTGATGCTGCAAAACGTCTCGGTATCCAGGGACAGGTCCACGACCTCGCCGGTCGAGAGCTTCGCCGTGATCGGGGCCTCGCCGTGCACCGTCAGGTGCTCCTTCGCTTCGCGCGCCTTGACGAGCAGCCGGCGCATGTCGCGCGGGTCGAGCGGGGGCAGCTTCGCCTGCTCTACCGCCCAGCAGAACACGCGCTGGTCGAAGTCGTCGCCGCCGAGCATCGAATCGCCGCTGGTCGCGACGACCTCGAACACCTCTTTCGATAATTTGAGAATCGAGATGTCGAAGGTGCCGCCGCCGAGATCGTAGACCGCGTAGGTGCCCTCGGCGGCGTGCTCGAGCCCATAGGCGATGGCGGCCGCCGTCGGCTCGTTCAGCAACCTGAGGACATTCAGGCCGGCAATGCGCCCTGCGTCCTTGGTGGCCTGGCGCTGGGCGTCGTCGAAGTAGGCGGGAACGGTGATGACCGCTCCGAAAATATTGCCTTGCAGGGACAGCTCCGCACGCTCCCGCAGTACTCGCAGGATGTCAGCCGAAACTTCGACCGGGCTCTTCACGCCCGCCACGGTGCGGACCTGAAGCATCCCCGGCGCATCGACGAAGTCGTACGGCGCGTTCTCGATATGGGCGACGTCCTTGACCCCGCGGCCCATGTACCGCTTCACTGAAACAACGGTGTTTTTCGGATCTTCGGCCTGGCGAGCCTGCGCTGCATAACCGACTTCCGCCCGCCCGTCCGGAAAATACCGCACGATCGACGGCAGCAGCGGCCGGCCGTGAGCGTCCGGCAGCACCGCCGGCACCCCGCTGCGCACGGTCGCCACGAGCGAGTTCGTGGTGCCCAGATCGATGCCGACCGCGAGCCGCGCCTGGTGCGGCTCGGGCGACATGCCCGGTTCCGAGATCTGCATCAGCGCCATCTATTCAACCCCTTCATACGCTGAATCGATTTCGGTATCGAGCCTGTCTAGGAATTGCAGTTTCCTCACCAGCCCGGCCGCGCCGGCGTAGTCCTTCCTGCGATCGATGGCCTCGCCGATCTGCTTTTCCAAGGCGCGCTTGTCCTTGCCCAGACTGTCGCGCAGCGCGTCTAGCGCCGCTGCATCCCTGGCGTTCTCGAGCGTTTCGCGCAGCTCCATCTGCTGCACCAGAAAGTCCGCGGGCATGGCGGTATTGGTCTCGAAGGCGACATCCACACCGTGGAGCTCGAGCAAATGCTTCGCGCGCGTCACGGGGTTTTTCAGTATCTGAAAAGCTTCATTTACGCGTGTGGTCCACTGCAGGGACGCGCGGCGCTCGGCGTCGCCGGCGTGCGCAAAGCGGTCGGGGTGGACCCTGGACTGGATCTCGCGGTAGGACCGCTCGAGCGCTTCGGCCTCGACTGCAAATGCAGGCGCTAGCCCGAACAAGTCGAAGTGATTTTGCATCCGCATCGACGCATCACGCGCCTCCGCACACGTATACCGTGTGTCGGCCGGTCGCGCGAGCGTCGTGCAATCTAGGCTACGTTAAAGGATTCCCCGCAGCCGCATTCGTCCTTGACCTTGGGGTTCCTGAACTTGAAGCCCTCGTTCAAGCCCTCGCGGGTGTAGTCGAGCTCGGTACCGTCGATGTACTGCAGGCTCTTCGGGTCCACGAGCACCTTGACGCCGTGGCTCTCAAATTCGAGGTCGCCGGGGTTCGCCTGGTCGGCAAACTCCAGCTTGTAGGCGAGGCCGGAGCAGCCCGAGGTGCGAACGCCCACGCGCAGGCCGAGCCCCTTGCCGCGCTTGGAGAGCGAGCGCTGCACATGGCCGGCCGCGTTGGGTGTCAGCGTAATCGCCATCAGGCTACCTTCTTGTCCTTGCTTTCAGAGACTTCGTGCTTCTTGCGGTAGTCCGCCACCGCCGCCTTGATCGCGTCCTCGGCGAGGATCGAGCAGTGGATCTTCACCGGCGGGAGCGACAGCTCTTGCGCGATCTGCGTGTTCTTGATCGTGGTGGCCTGCTCGAGCGTCTTGCCCTTCACCCACTCGGTGACGAGCGAGCTCGAGGCGATGGCCGAGCCGCAGCCGTAGGTCTTGAAGCGCGCGTCCTCGATGCGGCCGTCGGCGCCGACCTTGATCTGCAGCTTCATCACGTCGCCGCACGCGGGGGCGCCGACCATGCCGGTGCCGACTGCGTCGTCCGCCTTGTCGAACGAGCCGACGTTGCGCGGGTTTTCGTAGTGGTCAATGACTTTGTCGCTGTATGCCATGTCTGACTCCTGATTTCAGGCCGGCCTCTAGGCCACCCTTAATGTGCAGCCCACTGCACAGTATTCAAGTCGATGCCTTCCTGGTGCATCTCCCACAGCGGCGAGAGCTCTCTTAGCTTCGCCACCTTCCGCTTGATCAATTCTATTGCGAAGTCGATCTCCTCCTCGGTGGTAAAGCGCCCGAGGGTGAAGCGGATCGAGCTGTGCGCGAGCTCGTCCGAGCGGCCGAGCGCGCGCAGCACGTACGAGGGCTCGAGCGACGCCGAGGTGCACGCGGAGCCGGACGACACCGCGAGATCCTTCACCGCCATGATCAGCGACTCGCCCTCGACGAAATTGAACGAGACGTTGAGGTTGTGCGGGATGCGCTGCTTGAGGTCGCCGTTGACATAGGCTTCCTCGATGCCCTGGATGCCCTTGTACAGCCGGTCGCGCAGCGCGCGGATGCGCTCGTTCTCGCTCGCCATCTCGGCCTTCGCCAGGCGCGCCGCCTCGCCGAAGCCGACGATCTGGTGCGTCGCGAGCGTGCCCGAGCGGAAGCCGCGCTCGTGGCCGCCGCCGTGGATCTGCGCCTCGATGCGCACGCGCGGCTTGCGCCGGACGTAGAGCGCGCCGATGCCTTTCGGCCCGTATATCTTGTGCGCCGTGATCGTGAGGAGATCGACCTTGAACTTCTGCACGTCGATGTCGAGACGGCCGCCGCCCTGCACCGCGTCGCAGTGGAAGATGATGCCCTTGGCGCGGCACAACTCGCCGATCTCCCAGACCGGCTGGATCACGCCGATCTCGTTGTTCACCATCATGATCGAGACAAGGATGGTGTCCGGGCGCAGCGCCGCTTTCACCCTTTCCACGGAAACCAATCCATTGGAATCCACTTCGAGGTACGTGACCTCGAAGCCGTGGCGCTCGAGCTCGCGGCAGGTGTCGAGCACGGCCTTGTGCTCGGTCTTCTGCGTGATGATGTGCTTTCCCTTGGTCTTGTAGAAATTGGCCGCGCCCTTGATCGCGAGGTTGTTGCCTTCGGTCGCGCCCGAGGTCCAGACGATCTCCTTGGGATCGGCGTTGATCAGCGCGGCGACGTGCCCGCGCGCCTCCTCCACCGCCTCTTCCGCCTTCCAGCCGAACGCGTGCGAGCGGCTCGCCGCGTTGCCGAAGAACTCGGTGAGATAGGGGATCATCTTCCCGGCGACGCGGGGATCGACCGGAGTCGTCGCCGAATAGTCGAGATAGACCGGCAGCCTCATGCAGCGACTTTCTCGGAAGACGGCCGGAAATCCTTGATCACCGACACCGGCTTGCCGCTCTGGTGCGCGACGAGATCGGCGAGGGACACCGACGAGAGATACTCGTACATCTTCTCGTTCAGCGTGGCCCACAGGTCGTGGGTCATGCAGCGCTTGTCGTCGTGGCAGTTCTCCTTGCCGCCGCACTGCGTCGCGTCGAGCGGCTCGTCCACCGCGGCTACGATGTCGGCGACCGAAATGCCGTTCGGCGGCTGCGCAAGGTTGTAGCCGCCGCCGGGGCCGCGCACGCTCGAGACGAGCGAGGCGCGGCGCAGCTTGCCGAACAACTGCTCGAGGTAGGAGAGCGAAATGTGCTGGCGCTCGCTGATCGCGGCGAGCGTCACCGGGCCGCGGTTCTGGCGCAGCGCCAGGTCGACCATCGCGGTTACGGCAAACCTGCCCTTCGTAGTGAGTCGCATAGGTACCTCTGCCTTTCTGCGTCTATTTCTAATACCCGATTAACGCAGTCAAGTATACCCCAATTCCGACTAAATCTGTCGGATTAGTTTCCTATAAGGAAATAACGGGTTAGGTTACTTTTGGACTACGCGCAGCGGGTGCTCGCGGTCGGCGTTTTCAAGCCTGGCGAGCTTCTCGTTCAGCGCCGCGACCGCGCGCTCGAGCTCCTGGGAGTGCTCGACGAGTTGCTGGATCGCCTTCGCGTACGGGTCATCCTGCTCCTGGACCACGGCGTAGGCGGCGAAGCGCTCGGCTTCCCGGGTTCCGGCCTTCTCGAGCATCCTGCCGGGCATCCCGACGACGGTCGCGCCCGCCGGCACTTCCTTCACCACGATGGCATTCGATCCGATGCGCGCGCCATCGCCAACCTTGAAGCCGCCCAGAACTTTCGCGCCGGCGCCGACGATCACCCCCGCCCCGAGCGTCGGGTGCCGCTTGGTCCCGGGCTCGAGCGAAGTACCGCCGAGCGTCACGCCCTGGTAGATGGTGCAGCCGTCGCCGACCTCGGCGGTTTCGCCGATCACGACACCCATGCCGTGGTCGATGAAGACGCAGCAGCCGATCCTGGCGCCGGGATGGATCTCGATCCCGGTCAGCCAGCGCCCGAGGTGCGAGGTAAAGCGGCCGAGCCAGTAAAGACGCCGCAGCCAGAACCAGTGCGCGAGCTTGTGGACGTAGACGGCGTGCAGCCCCGGGTAGCAGGTCAGCACGTCCCACCGCGAACGCGCCGCCGGATCGCGCTCAAGGATGCAGTCGAGGTCCGCTCGCAGTTTCCTGAACATAAACACGATTCTATGGGTTTCCGACTATTTTAGTAAGGCTTTCAGCAGGCCCCGCAGGATGTTCACCTCCTCGCGTTCGAGCGCCGGCACGCGCGAAAAGAGCCGCCGCCAGCGCTCGCGCAGCCGCGACGCCGGCGCCATGAACCCGCTCGCCACCGCCGCTTCTTCCAAGTGTGCATAGAGTCCTTCGAGGTCTTCAACCGTGGCGAGCTTCTCCGAGCGGGAAAAAGGGATCGCCACGTCGAGACACATGCGTACCTCGTAGGCCACTACCTGCACCGCCTGGGCGAGGTTGAGCGACCTGAACTCCCGGCTGGCCGGGATGTGAACGAGGTGCTGGCAGGCGAACATCTCGTCGTTGGTCAGGCCGGCGGTCTCATTGCCGAAGACGAACGCGACCGGGCCGTCGATCTGCGTGGCCTGCGCGGCCGCCGTGCGCACGTCCAGCACCTGCGGCGACCACTCGCGCCCGCGGGCCGACAGGGCGAAGCTCGCAACGCAGTCTTTGATCGAATCGAGAAGATTCTCATGGACGGTCGCATTTTCCAGAACGTCCCCGGCGTGGGTCGCCATCCATTGCGCCTCCTTGGCGGGAAATCGCTCCGGTGCGACCAGGCGCAGATCGGAAAGCCCCATCGTCTTCATCGCACGCGCCGCCGCGCCGATATTTCCCGGGTGGCTCGGACGGCACAGGACAAAGCGAATTTCCCGCATTGCCGAAGTCTACCGTCAGTAAAATACGCGCCCCGATGCATCCCATGCTCAACATCGCGGTGCGTGCCGCGCGCCGCGCCGGGTCGATCATCAACCGCGCCGCGCTCGACGGCGGCGGCTACGAGGTGCGCTCGAAACGCATGAACGACTTCGTGACCAAGGTCGACCACGCGGCCGAGGAATCGATCATCGAGATCGTGCGCAAGGCCTACCCCGACCATGCCGTGCTGGCGGAGGAATCGGGCGCCAGCACCGAGCGCAGCGAATATCAGTGGGTCATCGACCCCCTCGACGGCACGACAAACTTCATCCACGGCTTCCCGCAGTACTGCGTCTCGATCGCCATCCGCCACCGCAGCGCGCTGGCGCACGGCGTGATCTACGATCCGGTCAAGAACGAGCTGTTCACCGCCTCGAAAGGCCGCGGCGCTTTCCTCAACGACCGGCGCATCCGCGTCTCGAAGTGCCTGCGGCTGGGCGACGCGCTCATCGGCACCGGTTTTCCGTTCAAGGAGCTCGGGCAGATCGAGCGCTACACGGGCCAGCTCAAGCAGATCATGCAGAAGACCGCCGGGGTGCGCCGCGCCGGCGCCGCCGCGCTCGATCTCGCGTATGTCGCATGCGGCAGGCTCGACGCGTTCTGGGAGCTCGGGCTGTCGGCCTGGGACATGGCAGCCGGAGCGCTCATGATCCAGGAAGCCGGCGGGCTGGTCGGCGACCTGCGCGGCGAGGACGGCTATCTCGAGTCGGGCGAGATCGCCTGCGCGACGCCGAAAATCTTCCCGCCACTGCTGGAAATCCTGAAGTAGCTCAGGCGCGCAGCACGTCGAGCGGAGCGAAGCGGCCCTTCAGCACGCCCGCGCTCGACAGGCCCCACCAGCGCTCGAGCCCGGTGGCGTAAAGGCTGCGGAAATCCACCGCGTGGCGCAGGTTGCCGCCGTCGAGATCGGAGAGGCGCGGCGCGTCGCCGTACAGGCCACCCTTGACGCGGCCGCCGGTGAGGAAATGCGCGCTTGCGGTGCCATGGTCGGTGCCGTTGGAGTTGTTCTCCTGCGGCCGGCGGCCGAACTCGGCGTAGGTCATCACGAGCGTCGAGTCCCAGCGGCTCGCTTCCAGAAGCGCGCTCTTGAGCGCGGCGATTCCTTCGGCGAGCATGCCGAGCAGCCGCTGGTGGACGCCGGGCTGGTTCTGATGGGTGTCGAAACCGCCGAGCGACAGGCGGATCGCCGCGACGCCGGCAGGATTGGCGGCGAGCTGCGCCGCTACGCGCACTGCGTTGCCGAAGGGGCCCTGCGGAAACTCGGTGCCGAACTGCATGCCGCCGTGAAGCTGGCTCGCCGCCTTTGCGATGTCGGCCTCGACCTTGAGGATGTGGTTGAGCGCGACGTTGTGCGACTTGCCGAGCGGGTTCGCGAGCCGCGCCTGGCGCAGGAACGCCGCGGGGTCATTCAGCGCGATGGCGCGCGTGCCGCTGCCCGCGAGCGGCCCCATGTCGTTGCCGCCGACCGCGATCGCATCGGCGGCGAACTGCGCCGGCACCGGCTGGCCGGCAAAGGCGCGGGCGAGCCAGCCCTCGGTGAGGTACTCGTCGCTCTTCGAGGCGGTGTCCCAGATCTCGATCGAGCGGAAGTGCGACAGGTTCGGGAGCGGATATCCCACGCCCTGCACGATCGCGAGCTCGCGCGCCTGCCAGAGCGGGAGCAACGGCTTGAGCGCGGGGTGCAGGCCGGTGCGGCCGTCGAGCTGCAGCACGTCGTCGCGGCGCACGCCGATGCGCGGCCGCAGCCGGTAGTACGCGTCGTCGTCATAGGGCACCACCGTGTTCAGACCGTCGTTGCCGCCCTTCAGCTCGATCAGCACCAGCAGCCGGCGGTAGCCCGAAGACTGCGCAAACAGGGAGCTTGAAAAAAGCGCGGCGACGGAGGCGGCGAGGAAGTTTCTGCGGTCCACGGCGCTATTTCAGCTGGTAGACGGGATCGGCCACGAGTGCGCGCACGTAATCCATTCCCTCGCCCGAAGGGCTGCCGGCCGGCGCTGCAGCGAGCAGCACGACCGGCACCATCTTCTCGCGTCCCTCGAACGGCCGCTGCCAGTCGCGCGCCGAGAACTGCAGGTCGGCCACCGCCTGCATGAAGCGGCGCGCGCCGGGCTTCAGCGTCCCGAGCTTTTCGCGCATCGCCGGGCGTTGCATCGCGATGCGCGTTTCCTCGACGCGGAACACGCGGTCGAGGAACTGCTTGCGCGCGAGCAGCGTGGTGGAGTTGATCCAGGCCTCGCCGCCCGGCCAGCCCTTGACGTTCGGCGGCGAGAAGATGTCCTGCCCCAGCGCGCGCAGCAGCAGCACGAACGGCAGGGGGTCGACGAAGCCGATGTCGAACTGGCGCAGCGTCCCGACGACGAGCTCCGCCGGCGACTTGATCAAGGCGGCGCGGTTTTCCGTGGCCCAGAAGGCCTCGGTGGCAAAGAGCGCGCGCAGCGCGCTGCGGATGTCGTAGCCGCTCGCGCGAAACACGGCCGCGACCCGTGCGAGCTCGGCGGGCGCGGCCTGCGGCGACACGAACTCGCGCCACAGCTTGGCGGCGACGAACTCGGCGGTGGCGGGCTGCGCAAGCAGGATGTCGAGCACGTCCTCCCCGCGCAGGTTGCCGCTGCGCCCGAGCACCGTCTTTTCGCCGCCGTCGTGCAGCCTCGGCCGGTAGAGGTACTCACCGCTCGGGAGATCGATGCTCCAGCCGGTGAAAGCCCGCGCTGCCTCGCGGATGTCGCGCTCGCCGTACCGGCCCTCGCCGAGGGTGAAGAGCTCCATCACCTCGCGCGCGAAGTTCTCGTTCGGCTGGCCACGGCGGTTGGTGGCCGCGTCGAGGTAGACGAGCATCGCGGGGTCCCTGGATACGGCATGCAGCAGCTCGCCGAAGTTGCCCAGCGCGTGCTTGCGCAGCAGCACATTTTGGCGATAGAGGAGCGGCGGCGAGCGCACCTTCTGCAGGCTCGAGGTGAAATGGTTGTGCCAGAAGAGCGTCATGCGCTCGGTGAGCGGGGACGCGGTGGCGGCCATCTCGGTGAACCACCAGCCCTTGAGCTCCAGGCCCCGCTCGACCTGCTCGCGCACGAAGAGCTTGCGTTCCTCCGCGTCCATCTGCCGCAGGCGTCGCGGGTCGGTCCATTCCTTGACCCATGCCGGCGCCGGCGTGCGCGCCGCGCCTCCGGCGCCGGCGAGCAGCCGCTCGACCGCCGCGCCGCGCGCGAGCTTGGCGAATTCGTCCACCTGTTCCAGCCGGGCGTCGAAACCGGCGCGGTTGAGGAGGTGGCGCGCGTCCGCCGCGCCCATTGCCTGCGCCATCGCGGCACAGGGCAGGAGGACTACAAATGCGAAAACCAGCCTGAGCATCGCCTCCTCTAACGCACCGCCGCCATTTTCGCTGACAATGGCGGCGGGAGGCTCCGCATGCTGATGCTTCGCCTGCTGGTCGCGATCTGCGCGCTGTCGGCCGCTCACGCGCTCGCGCAGGGCTGGCCGGCGCGGCCGGTGCGTTTCGTGGTGCCGTTCCCGCCGGGCGGATCCACCGACGTGGCGGCGCGCACCCTCGCGGACAAGCTGACGCGCTCGCTGGGAGCGCAGTTCGTGGTGGAGAATCGGGCCGGCGGCAGCGGCGCCATCGGCACGACCGCCGTCGCGCGCGCCGCGCCCGACGGCTACACCATCCTGTTCGCCGCCGACCCGGTGACCACGCTCTTCCTGGTGGTGAAGAACCTGGAGTTCGATACGCTGCGCGACTTCGCCGCGATCACGCAGGTGACGACGCAGCCGCTCGCGGTGGCGGTGCACGCCTCGGTCCCGGCGACGAGCGTGCAGGAGCTCGTCGCCTACGCGAAAGCCAATCCCGGCAAGCTCTCCTTCGCCCACTCCGGCACCGGCACCGGCCAGCACTTCTCCGGCGAGCTGCTGAAAAAAATGGCCGGCCTCGACATCGTGCACGTTCCCTACAAAGGCGGCGGGCCGGCGGTGCAAGACCTGGTCGCCGGCCAGGTGCCGATGGGCGTGCTCGGCTCTACCCCGCTCATTCCGCACCACAAGTCGGGACGCATCCGCATCCTCGCCTTCACTTCGAAGGATCGCTTTGCGACCATGCCGGAGATCGCCACGCTGCACGAGTCCGGCTTCCCCGGGTTCGATACCGGCCAGTGGCTCGGCCTGCTCGCGCCGCGCGGCACGCCGGCGGACATCGTCCAGCGGCTGTACGCCGCGACCGCTGAAGCGC
The DNA here is from genome assembly GCA_036559525.1 of Burkholderiales bacterium. GTDB lineage: Bacteria > Pseudomonadota > Gammaproteobacteria > Burkholderiales > SG8-39 > SCGC-AG-212-J23. Next base: position 2,685 of record DATBSZ010000061.1, on the reverse strand, counting down.
TCTCGCTCGCCGACGTACGCGAGCGCCTGGCGCAGGCGGCGCTCCAGCCCGTCGGCAACACGCCGCGCGAATTCGAGGCAGTGATCCGCGCCGACATCGAGCGCTGGGGCAAGCTCGCGCAGGAGCTCGGCATCCAGCCGCAGTAGCTACAGCACTTCGTTGAAGAGATAGAGCGCGCTGTCCTTCGCGCGGTGCAGCAAGCCGCGCTTTTTCCATTGCGCCGCCTGCAGCTCGGCGCAGTGAACGCGGTCCTCCTCGAAGATCTCCTCCAGCCGCCGGGCGAGCGCCCGGTCGTGGAAGCCGACGGTGATCTCGTCGTTGGTCTCGAACGAGCGGTCGTCGAAGTTGCTCGAGCCGACCGCGCACCACACGCCGTCGACCGTCATGACTTTCTGGTGCAGCAAGGTCCTGCGGTACTCGAAGATCCGCACCCCGGAATCGAGAAGCTGCTGGAAGTTGCGGTGCGCGGCATGCTGCACGATCGGCATGTCGGACACTTCGGTCGACGGCACCATGATGCGAACGTCGACGCCGCGCTCGACTGCCTGGGCGAAAGCATCGATCGCGTCGGGCTCGGGGATGAAGTACGGATTCTGGATCCAGAGCCGCTCGCGCGCGCAGCAAATGACGGCATGGTGAAGGATCTTGACTGCCGGCGCCGAGCCCTCGGGCTTCATGCTCGCGATGTGCGCCTCGACCTCCCCCGCGGGCTGCAGCGGAGGAAAGTACTCGTCGCCGACGAAGAGCCGCCCGGTCACCTCCACCCAGTTCTCGCTGAACACCGACTGCACCGCGTGCACCACGGGACCGCGAAGGCGTACCGACAGGTCGCGCACGTGATGCCGGTCCTGCGCCTCGCCCAGCCATTCGTCGACGATGCAATGGCCGCCGACCCAGGCCGTATGGCCATCGAGGATCGTGAGCTTGCGGTGGTCGCGTTCGGCGACCACGCCGATGTTCTTCAGCGTGCGCGGGTGGTAGATCGCGAGCTCGCAGCCGGCGTCGCGCATCTGCGCGCGCGCCCCTTCCCCGATCTCCTTGCATCCGACCGCGTCCAGCACCAGGCGCACCTTGACGCCGGCGCGCGCCTGCTTGGACAACGCGTCGGCCGTGCGCTGCCCGATCCGGCCTTCTTTCCAGAGGAAGGTTTCAAAATTGATCGTGTGCCGCGCCGCCAGGATGTCTTCCAGCAGCGCATCGAAGAACGCGCCGTTCTGGAAAATCTCCACCGCATTGCCGCGGATCGCCATCCCCAGCGACAGCCCGGAAATGGAGGGGATCAGCTTGTCCAGCGGCTCGCGCGATTCGAGCGCGAGGTGGGGATCCTTGTGCCGCTTGATCGACCAGATCGCGAGGCCGAGCACCAGGACGGCGATCAGCAACACCACGATGATCCAGGTCATGGCGGGGAAAATACGCCTGAACCACTACAAGCGTTGCTCAACCCTCGCCGCGTGCGAACCGGTCCACCGTGTCGAGCAGCTCCTGCGGATCGAACGGCTTGCGCATCATGGCGTTCGCGCCGATCTCGGCCGCCACACCGAGATAGTCCCGCTTCGCGACCACGCCGCCGCCCGAGATGGCGACGATCTTGAGATCGGGCCAGCGGCTGCGAAACGCAACGATCGCCTCCAGCCCGTCGGTCCCCGGCATGAAGATGTCGGTGATCAGGACGTCGGCCGGCCGCCGGCTCTGGATGTCGATCGCTTCGCGCGCATCGGTCGAGGTCACGGCCTCGTGGCCGCAGCTCGCGAGAAGCAGCCTCATCGACTCGAGCAGGTCGGCGTTGTCGTCCAGGACCAGGATGCGCATTTTCTTGGATGCGATATTGCCAAAGCGCGGTGGCTGCGGTCTGTCGGGCGTCGCCCGACAACCTGAAACTACTTAGCTGGCGTAGCCCGGCATCTCGCGGTCCAGGATGCGCATCATTGCCTCGAAGAACAGCCGCTCGCGCTCGACGCGCGAATGGCGATCGTTTGCCGGCGGCGCCTGCACCTGCGCGACGATGTCCTCGGACAGAATCTCCAGTGGCTTGCCGGTCGACATTGCAAGCACCTGGGCGCGGCAGACGCGCTCGAGCTTGTAGAGCCGGCGGTAAGCCTGCGCCACCGTGGCGCCGGTCACCAGCACGCCGTGGTTCTTCATGAACAGGACATGCTTGCTGCCGATCACGTGCGCCAGCCGCTCGCCTTCCTCGAGGACATCCGCCGTGCCGGCGTACGTGTCGTCGTAGGCGACGTGGCCGTGGAAGAACGCGGCGGTCTGGCTCGCCGGCACCAGGCGGTTGTCCTTCAGCATGTTGAGCGCCAGCGCCCAGGTCTGGTGGGTGTGCATGACCACCCGCGCGCCGCAGATGCGGTGGATCGGCGCGTGGATGCACTGCGCCGACAGCTCCACCACGCCCTCGCCTTCCAGGGTCGCGCCCGACTCGTCGAAGACAATGAGGTCGCGGGCGCGGGCCTCGGACCAGTGCAGGCCGAACGGCAGGATCAGGTAGCGGTCGTTGTGGCCGGGGACAGTGACCGTGAAGTGGTTGTCGATGCCTTCTTCCAGCTCGTGCAGCACCGCCAGGCGGTGGGCGGCCGCGAGGTGAACCTTGGCTTCCTGCACCGGGTCGGCTGCCGGCGATTTCAGGGGATGGACGGACATGGGTGAATGCTACAGGACTAGGCTGGTCGCGGCATC
>DATBSZ010000060.1:0-31447 GCA_036559525.1 Burkholderiales bacterium | reverse complement strand
ACGTTGACCGGCCACTCGCCGGTCAGCACGCGGCGCACTTCGCCCGGCGCGCCCGCCTGCAGGCCGCGCATCGCCTGCTCGCTGTACCAGGCGGCGTGCGGGCAGAGGATGACGTTCTCGCGCCCGCGCAGCGGATGCGGGTTGGGCAGCGGCTCGGGATCGACGGTATCGAGGGCGGCGCCCGCGATGCGCTTCGCGTCGAGCGCGCGCACCAGCGCCTCGGTGTCGACCACCGGCCCGCGCGAGCAATTGATGAGGAACGCGGTCGGCTTCATTTTCGCGAACGCCTCATCGTTGATCATCTTGCGCGTCTGCGGCGTGAGCGGCGGGTGCAGCGACACGAAGTCCGACTCCGCGAGGAGCTTTTCCAGGTCTGTTTTTCCAGGTCCCTCTTTCACGAACGGATCGGAGAAGAGCACACGCATGCCGAACGCCGCGGCGCGGATCGCAACCTGGCGCGCGATGTTGCCGAAGCCCACCAGGCCGAGCGTCTGCCCGACGAGGCGGAACATCGGCTTGCCCGGCGGCACTTCCCACCGGCCGGCGCGCACCATGCGGTCGTAAAACGCGATCTTGCGCGCGCAGGCGAGCAGCATCGCCATGGTCTGCTCGGCCACTTCCTCGATGCAGTAGGTGGGATTATTGGTCACGATAATGCCGGCGGCGGTCGCCGCCTCCAGGTCGATGGTGTCCACGCCGATGCCGTAGCGGGCGATGATCCGGCATTTGGGCATGCGCGCCATGTCCTGCGCGGTGATCGGCCCGGCGTAGGTGTTGAGGAGCGCGTCGCAGTCCGCGGCCTCGCCGAGGAACTCCTCGGGCTTCTTGGTCTTGAGCGCCACCAGGTCCGCGAGGCCCTCGAGCGTCTTCTTCTCCACGTCGAGCGATTCCCAGACGTAATCGGTGAGCACGACTTTCGCTTTTGCCATCAGGCCCTCATCCAGCGCACCACCCCTGCCACCCCGTCGACCGCCACCATCGCGCCGTCGGGGATTCGGCGGGTGGCGTCCATCGCGCCCAGCACCATCGGGATGCCGCGCTCGCGGGCGAGCGACGCGAGGTGAGAGGTGCTGCCGCCGAGCTCGGCCACGATGCCGGCAACGCGATGAAATACGTCCGACAGGGCGGGACCGGCGACGGTCGTGACCAGCACGTCGCCCGGCGCCACGCGCTCGAGCTCGCACTCGCAGCTCACGATCCGCGCGCGTCCCGTGCCCCAGCCCGCGCCGCCGGGATGGCCCGAAAGCCGCGGATGCTTCAGCCAGATCTCGTCCGGCACCGGCGCTTCGGCCACGCTCAGCGGCCGCGCCTGCAGGAGCTTGATGCCCGCGTCGTCCAGCGCCCACTCGATCTCGACCGGGCCCTGCATCAGTTCTTCCGCTTTCTTCATGAATGAACCCAGTTCGGCGAGCTGCTCCGCATCGAGGCGCGGCGCCGCCAGCAAGCGCGAAAACGCGCGGCGCCCGTGCTTGCAGCCCATGCTGTGATAGTTCGTTCCGACCGTGGATTCCTTCAGCGCGCCGGAGCGATCGAGCACGTAGCGGTCGGGCACCACCTCGCCTTGCGCCACCGACGAGCCGGGGCCCGCGGCGGCGTTCACCAGCATGTCGCCGTCGGCGGTGCGCGACAGGCCCCCGCCCGCGCAGCGCGCCTGCACGAGCGGCTGGATGATCAGCCCCATTCCGGTTGCAGCGGGGTCGAGGCCAGAAGCTGCGAAATACCGCAGCGCGCGCGTGGACCAGAGTGCAGCCCAGCAGGCGCGCACCGCGGTCAGGAAGTCCGCCTCCGTCTCGAGCCCGAGGTAGCTCTGGAACTGGCCGGCAAAACTCGCACCGGCCTTGTCTTCCACCAGCGCCGAGGAGCGCACTACCGGGTTGAAGATCTCGAGCAGATCGTCGCGGAGGGCCGGAAAAATCTCCCCGGTCATCAACCCCAGCTTGACCGAAAGCGCATGCCGCCGCGCCTGCGGCCGGTCTTCGGCCGCGAACACGCCGCGCGCCGCCTCCTCGAGGCCGAGGTGGGCGAGCTGCAGGCGGTAGGCTTGCGCATCCACGCAGAAGCCTCCGGGCGTAGGCAGCCCAGCGTGGCTGAGCGCGGCGAGCCTCGCAGCTTTGGAACCGAAGCGGGCGGCGTTCGCCGCCTGACTGTCTTTCAGAGGAAGGACGAAGGTCATTGAACCGACCTAATCAGGGACAGACCACGTTTTCGTCCACCAGCTGGCCAGTCCGGAAAAACGTGGTCTGTCCCTGATTTCGGGGTCCAGGGTTTCATTTTTGCGAGTCGATCACGATGCGCAGGATCCTGCCGGGGTTGCCTTCGTATTCCTTGAATGCCTCGGCGGTATCGGCGAGCGGGTACTTGGCGCTGACAAAGCCGTCGACGTCAACTTTGCCGGAGGCGACGAGCTCGATGCTCGGCGCCATGTCCGCAGCGGTGAGCGCGCGCGAGCCGATCAGGCTGATCTCGCCGAAATAGAGCGGGAAGGTGGAGAAGCCGTGCACCGGCTCGTGGCTGATCGAGTAGGCGGAGAAGCGCCCGCCGGGGCGCAGCATGGCGAGCGCTGCTTTCAGCGCCTCGGCGCCGCCGGCAGCGTCGATCACCAGGTCGGCGCCCTTGCCGCCGGTCAGGCGCTTGACCTCTTCGACTGCATCCATCGCGGAGGCCGCGACCACGTGCTGCGCGCCCATCTTCTCGGCCATCTCCAGCTTCCAGCGGGTGCGCGACACCGCGATGACCGGGCTGGCGCCGGTCAGCACCGCGAGCCGAGTGTGCAACAGGCCGCCGGTGCCCTGCCCCAGCACCACCACCGATTCGCCCTTCGCGAGGCCGGCACGGTGCTGCGCGTGGCGCACCGTGGCGAGCGTCTCGATCAGGGTCGCCTTCTCTAGCGAAAGTCCCGCGGGGAGCTCATAGATGTATTGCGACGGCAGCTTCACATACTCGCTGAGCGAGCCCTCGACCTCACGGCCGAAGAGGCCGGCGTTGCGGCACAGGTTGCCCGCGCCGCGCCGGCACGGATCGCAATGGCCGCAGGCGATAATGGGATTGATGATCACGGGGCTTCCAATACGAAGCCCTACGCCTTCTCCCACAGCGTCCACCGTGCCGGTCGACTCGTGCCCCATCACCACCGGGTAGCGCACCCCGGGGTGCGCGCCGGTGTAAATGGAAAGGTCGGTGTGGCACACCGCGGTCGCAGCGGTGCGCACCAGCACCTCGCCCGGCCCGGGCCGCGGCTTCTCGCGAACCACGAGGTCGAGCTTCCGAGGGGCTCGGAGAAGCGCGGTCCGCATTAACTAATCACCGGCCCGCGAGCGTGGAATAGCCCGTGATCGGGTCGACCACCGTGATCTGCTCGACCGGGAAGTTGGAGATGATCTCGATCTTGTCCTTGTGCACGATCAGCATCTCTTCGATGCGCACGCCCCACTCGAAGCGCTTGCCGTGCTGGGTCTCGAGCGCGAACACCATGCCTTCCTTGATCTCGATCGGGTGGTCGAGCGACCAGATGCGCGAGATCACCGGCTGGTCGTACTGCGCCAGCCCCAGCCCGTGGCCCCACAGGTTCGCCGCGGCCTGGTCTTCCTCCTCGTAGCCCCAGGCTTCCTTGGCCGAAGGCCACTTCGAGGCGATGTCCTTGGTGGTCGCGCCGACCCTCACCGCCTTGATCGAGTCGTACAGCCATTTCAGCGCAGTGGCGTAGATGTCCTTCTGCTCCTTGCTCGGCTCCTTGCCCGCGCAGTAGGTGCGGTAGTAGCAGGACTTGTAGCCGTTCCAGGTGAGCGCGGCGAGGTCCATGAACACGATGTCGCCGGGCTTGACGATGCGGTCGGAGAAGTTGCGCCAGTTGGGCCAGGTGTTCGGCCCCGAGGACACGATCACGTCCTCGACGTCCTCCATCCCCGGCACCGAGTACAGGTACTCCATGATGTGCGCGGTGAGCTGGTTCTCGGTGCGCCCGGGCCTGAGGTAGCTCATGAACTCCCAGTGCGCCGCGTCGCCGATCGCGCCGACCATGCGCAGCGCTTCCTGCTCGTCCTCGTTCTTGACGGCGCGCGCCTCCATCATCGGCGTCATGCCGTCGGTCCAGTCGATCTTCTCGTCGGCGAACACCTTCAGCATGTTGATGTCGATGAAGTCGACGCCGAGCTTCGCGCCCGCGACGTTCGCCTTCTTCATCTCCTGCTTGACCGCGTTGGTGAACTTCTTCACCTGCATGCTGGAAGCGGGGCCGGCGGCGCCCTTGATCCAGGCGTAGGAGTAGCGCACGTGGTCTTTCGGGATCCACGGCGAGTGGCGCTGGATCTGGAAGCCGATGTCGCCCTGCTCGAACAGCACCGGCGCGTCGTCGCCGCACAGCATGGCGTAGCGCAGGCCGGGCTTGAGCCGGTTCCAGCCCGGCGTCAGCGTGCTGGTCACGTAGCGCACGTTCTCGTCGTACATGAGCAGCATCGCGCCCAGCCCGTGCGCCTTCATCTTCTCTCGCGCGCGCTCGAGGCGGTACTTGCGCACCCGGTCCCAATTGATGCGCTGCTGCCAGTCCAGTGCCACCATTCCTGCGTTAGCCATTGCTCTTCTCTCCAGTGGTTCGTTGGTTTTTTCTACTCGGCGGTGGCGCCCGCTTCCTTCACCGCCTTGCCCCAGCGCTCGGTCTCCTTGGCGACGAACTGCGCGAACTCGCCCGGCGCGCTGGTGACGACCTCGACGCCGCCGTTCGATAGTCGCTGCTTCACCTCCGGCGTCTTCATGGTTTCCATGATCGCGCCGTAGAGCTTGTCGACGACTTCCTTCGGCGTCCCCGTGGGAACGAAGATGCCCTGCCAGGAGCCGCTGGTGAGCTCGGGGAAGCCGGACTCCGCCATGGTGGGCGCGTCCGGGAACGCCTCGAGGCGCTTGGAGCTGGTTACGGCGATCAGGCGGATTCGGCCGCTCTTCACGTGGTTCATCGCCGAGGACGCGGTGACGAACATGAGGTGCGTCTCGCCGCCGACCAGGCCCGTAACCGCGGGTCCGGCGCCGCCTTTGTAGGGAACGTGCACCATGTCGAGCCCGCCGGCGACCTTGCGGAACACTTCCATCTCGAGCCGGTTCTGGCTGCCGGCGCCCGGCGAGGCGTAGTTGAGCTTGCCGGGATAGGCCTTGGCGATGGCGACGATCTCCTTCACCGTCTTCGCCTGCAGCTCCGGGTTCACCACCAGCACGCCGGGCACGTCCACCACCTGGGTGATGGCCACGAAGTCCTTGGTCGGGGTGACCCCGAGCTTCGGGAACACCGCCGGGTTGAGCGCGACCGTGCCGACGTTGCCGAGGTAGATCGTGTAGCCATCGGGCGCCGACTTCGCCGCCGCGTCCATGCCGATGTTGCCCGAGGCGCCGGCGCGGTTGTCGACCACGATTTGCTGGCCGAGGAGCTCGGTCAGGCGCGGCTGCAGGATGCGGCCGACGAAGTCCGAGGCGCCGCCCGGCGCGAACGGCACGATCATGCGTATGGCCTTGTTGGGGTACTGACCCCAGGCAATCGTGGGCACCACCAACGCCACCAACAGGGAAAGCAGCTTTTTCATGAATCCTCCGTTATTGGAAGTTGCACAGGCTTTTTGCGCCGCGCCGAAAGGTCGAACGCCTTGGTAAGCATCAGGCGGTTGTGCGCCTCGGCGGCGGTCGCATGCTGGGTGGACAGGCCGAGCGAGACGCGGTTCAGCCACTGCTCGGTCTCCTCGCGCATCGGGCCGCGCAGCTCGCCGAGCGCCATGTCGCCCGGCGGATAGCTTCCCAGGAAGTCGACCCTGCGCTGAGAGTCTGGCGCATAGCCCTCGGATTGGGCTTTCGTCGTGGCAAGAACGATGTCGCGATGCGTGTCGTCGATGGTGAGCACGCCCTCGGTGCCGGTGATCCCGACCTCCAGGCTGTACACCGCGCCCGGCCACACGATCGGCAGCGCCCACGAGATGCAGGCGTGATACAGGCTGCCGTCCTCGAAAACGAGGGTCCCGGCGGTGGCGTCGATTCCCTTGCACAGCGGCCCGAGCGCCTTGTCGACCGAGCGGGCGTAGAGCTCGACCGGCTTCTTCGCCTCCATCATCCACATCACGATGTCGAGCGCGTGCGTCCCGGAAATGACCATCGGCGAGATCTTCGACGCGTCCGAGGTGCGCTTGTAGTTGTCGAGCGCGACCAGCCGGTTCATGAAGGCGCGCGAGCTGACCAGCGTGACGTCGCCGAGGCTGCCGGTGCGCACCTTCTCCTTCGCCGCGAGCCAGCGCCGGCGGAAGCGCTGGGTATAGCCGACGACGGCATCGACTTTCTTCTTCGTAATGAAATCCAATACCTTTTGAGAATCGGCGAGCTCCGTGGCGAGCGGCTTCTCGATCAGCAGGCTGATGCCGCGCTCGCAGGCGGCGAGGATCGGCTCCACGTGCAGGTGCTCGTCGGTCGAAATGATCGCCGCAGTAATTTCAGGTCTCTTGAGCAATTCCCTGAAATCGGTGGTGGCGAAATCGGCCTGCGTCTTCTTCTGGACGAGCTCGAGCCGGTCCTCCTTCAGGTCGGCGATGCCGATGAAGTCGACCATCGGGTGGCGCGCGGCGACCTCGCCGCGGAACAGGCCTACGCGGCCCGCGCCGACGATCGCGAGGCCGATCCGCTTCGCGGTTTTTCGCATGGAAGATCCACGGCGGCGTTGCGCTCGGCCGACAGGTCGGCCGCGATGTAGACCTCCATCACCATGCGCGCGTGCTCGGGCGTCACCAGCACCGGCCGGTCGTAGACCACCGCCTCGAGGAAGTGCACCGTCTCGGGCGCCATCGCGCCGGCGTAGGTGTGCTCGACGAACTCGCCCGGCATCGTGGACATCGGAAGCTGCATGCCCTTCTTCACCGTGTTCACCAGTACATCCCGGTGCGAGTCGTCCACGAGCACGGCGCCCTCGGTGCCGACCATCTCGATCCAGGTGGTGGAGAAGTTCGGGTAGCCGAGCGGCAGGGTCCAGCCGCCGCCGACGACGAAGGTGAGCCCGCTGTCGAGCGTGACGGTGATCCACTGCGTGTCCGCGATCGGCTGGCCGCTGGTCTCCTGCATCACGCCGAAGTTCTGCTGCGAGTAGACGCGCACCGGTTTCGCGGGCTCGAGGCACCAGAGCAGGAAGTCGAGGTCGTGCGTCGACTCCATCGCCGCGGGCGAGAGCTTGACCCGGCCGCTGATCTTCTTGCCGAGGCTCCGGGTGATGTGCCGGCTCACCAGCGCGCTCACCGGCCTGCCGATGGTGCCATCGCGGATGCACTGGCGCACGTAGGCGAACTTCGGGTTGAAGCGCTGAGAGTAGCCGATCGTAAATTTGAGACGGGATTTTTTTGCAAGACCAATCAGTTCGTCCGCCTCTTCCAGCGTCAGCGCGATCGGCTTCTCGAGGAACACGTGCTTGCCGGCAGCCAAGCAGTCGCGCGCGATCGGGTAATGCGTAGTCTCCGGCGTGGCGGAGATGTAGACCGCTTCGATCTCGGCTTTCTTCAATAACTCCTTGTAATCGGTGCCCGCGGTCTTCGGCTTGGTCTTCGCCTTGATTTCCTGCAGGCGAACCTTGTTGATCTCAGAGAGGTGCAGCGCTTTGACCAGCGGATGCGCGGCGAGAGTCTCGGCGCGGATTCCGCCGCACCAGCCGGTGCCGATGACGGCGACTTCGATGGGTTTCATTAGTGAGGTCTTGCTCCCGGTTGCTTCAGAGGATGGGCCTTGGCGAAGGCTTCGATCTCCATGCACTGGTTGTAGATGCGCATCGCCGCGGGTATCGAGCTGGTGTCGCAGCTGAAGTACGCGAGCGCGCCGATCACCTGCCCGGCGAGGCAGATGTCGGCCATCGTCGGGGTGTTGCCGTGGCAGAACCGGCCGGTCTCCTTCTCCCTCGACAGGTGGCCTTCGATCGCCTCGAGCGCGTGCATGGTCCAGTGGCCGAGCCAGCGGTTGCGCGCGGCCTCGTCCTGGCGCATTTCCTTTTCCAGGTAGTTGCGGATTCTCGGCGTGACCAGCGGATGCCCGTCCGCCGCGGCGATCAGCGCAAGCCCGCGCACGCGCGCGCGGCCGCGCGGGTCCCTGGGAAGCAGCGGCGGCACGGGGCGTATTTCCTCCAGGTACTCGAGGATCGCGATCGACTGGAACAGCGGCGGCCCGCCGTCATCCAATATGAGCGCAGGCACCACGCCCTGCGGGTTGACCGCGAGGTAGTCCGGGCTCGACTGCCGGCCCTTCAGGAGATCGATCGAGATCTCCTCGGCCTGCAGGCCCTTCAGGGCGAGCGCCACGCGCACGCGGTAGCTCGCCAACGACCGCCAGAAGCCGTAAAGCTTCATGGATTCACTTTGATATTCGCTTCCTTGATCAGCTTCGCGTACTTGTCCATCTCGGCTTTGATGAACGCGGCGAATTCCGCCGGCGTGCTGGACACCGCTTCCACGCCCAGGTCGGCGAAGCGCTTCTTGACGTCGGGATCGGCCAGCGCCTTGACCGTGTCGGCGTTCAGCTTGTCGACTACGCTCTTCGGGCTGCCGGCGGGCAGCAGCACGCCCCACCAGTTGACCGCCACCAGGCCCGGCGCCGCTTCGCGGCACAGCGGCGGCTCGGGCAGGAGCGCGTAGCGGCTCTCGCCGGTGACGCAGAGCGCACGCAGCTTGCCGGCCTTGATATGCCCCATCGCCGGCAGCGAGTCGGAGAAGATGTACTGGATCTGGCCGCCGAGCAGGTCCTGGATCGCCAGCACCCCGCCCTTGTAGGCCACTTCGACCGCCTCGACCTTCTGGCCGTTCTTCAGCATCTCGCTCGAGAGGTGCGACACGCTGCCCGGGCCGCTGGTGCCGTAGTTGAGCTTGCCGGGGTTCTTCTTCGCGTAGTCGATGATCTCGGCCAGCGACTTGAACTGCGAATCGGTGCGCACCACCAGGACGTTCGGCCCGGTGGAAATCATCGATACCGGGATGAAGTCCTTCTCGATGTTGTACGGCACCTTGGAGAGCAGCGGGTTCACTGCCACCGGGCCGAGGTTGCCGACCACGAAGGTGTAGCCGTCGTTCGGCTGCTTCGCCGCGAAGTCCATGCCGATCGAGCCGGCGGCGCCGGGCTTCGATTCGATGATCACCTGCTGGCCCCACAGGTCGCCGAGCTTCGCGCCGTAGACGCGCGACATCAGGTCCGAGCTGCCGCCGGGCGGATAGGTGACGATGAGTTTCACCGGTTTCGTCGGGAACGTCTGAGCAATCGCGGTTCCGCAAACGAAAAGCAATCCGAGAAAGATCTTTCTCATAGTTACCCCTCTATTCGCATTTCCTTGATGATGGGCCGGAACTGGTCCATCTGCCGCTTGAAGATCGCCTCCTGCTCGGCGCCCGAGGAGCCGACCGGCTCGGCCGCCATCTCGCGCATGCGCTTGGCCACGTCGGGATGCTTGACCGCGGTCGCGAACTCCCGATTCAGGCGCTCGAGCACCTCGCGCGGGGTCTTCGCCGGGGCGAAAAAGCCGTTCCAGCCCTCGGCCTCGAGCATCGGGTAGCCGAGCTCGCGCACCGTCGGCACGTCGGGCAGCTCGGCGATGCGCCGCGAAGCGCCGGTGGCGAGCGCCTTGAGCTTCCCGGCCTTGATGTCGGCGAGCGAGCTCGAGAGCTGGTCGCCGCCGAGGTGGATGCGCCCGGCGATCAGCTCCTGCTTGAGCGGCGCGGCGCCCTTGAAAGGGATGTGCGTCATCTCGACGCCGGCGGCGCGCGACAGCGCTTCGCCGAGCACGTGCATCGTGGAGCCCGGTCCGGTGGAGCCGTACGTGTAGGGCTTGAACTGCTTTACATGACTCATCGCGTCGCGCAGGTCCTTGCCGGGCGTCGCAGGATTCGCGGTCCAGACGAAAGGCACGTACACCGCGATCGAGACGCCGGCGAAATCCGCGTCCGCGTTGTAGGTCGCGCGGTTGGCGAGCGCGGCGGCGACCGAGGCGATCGGGAAGGTGATGTTGTGGATGAGGAGCGTGTAGCCGTCGGGCGCCGAGCGCGCCACTTCCGCGGCCGCGATCGTGCCGCCGGCGCCGGCGCGGTTCTCCACCAGCACCGGCTGCCCGACCTGCTCGCTCACCCGCTGGCCGACCAGCCGCGCGACGATGTCGGTGGTGCCGCCCGCAGGGAACGGCACGAGTATCCGGACGGGTTTGGACGGGAAAGCCTGCGCAGATGCGCCCGCGGCGAATAGAAACGACACCACAAGGCCCAGCAATCTGCTCATCGCGCCCTCCTCCAGGATGCGGCGGCTAGTCTAGCTTACCGCTCCCAGTTTCAGGTCAATCCGTCGTAGAGCAGTTTCACTCCGGTGATGAAGAGCAGCCCGTAGATCAGGCGGTAGAACCAGCGCGCGCTGATGCGCCGCTGCAGGCGCAGCCCGAGGTAGATGCCCGCCACCCCGGCCGGCAACAGCGCCGCCGAGGTGGCGAGGTTGCGCGCGTCCAGAAGTCCGAGCCACAGGTAGGGCAGGATCTTCACGTAGTTCATGGCCGCGAAGAACACGAGCGAAGTGGCGACGAACACCGTCTTGTCGAGCTTCTGCGGCAAGAGATACACCATGAGCGGCGCGCCGCCCGAGTGCGTGATGAAGCTCGTGAAGCCCGACAGCGCGCACCAGAACCATCCCTGCCGGTCCGACGGCGCGGGCAGCGGCTTGCGCGGCAGCAGGCTGTAGGCGAGAAAGCCGAGCGCGGTGAGACCCACCAGGATGCGGATCCAGTCATCGTCCAGGTGCCCGAAGGCAGCCGCGCCCGCGGCGCAGCCGATCAGGCCCCCGCTCACGGTGATGCGCACCAGGCGAGCGTCCCAGCGCCACAGGTAGGCGCGGATGCCGAACACGTCCATCACGCACAGCACCGGCAGCATGATCGCCGCGCCCTGCGCCGGCGGAATGACCATCGCCAGGAGCGGCGTGGCGGCCCCGCCGGCGCCGCCGCCGAAGCCGCCTTTCGAAATCCCGGTCAGCACGACCGCGGGGAGCGCGATCGCCCAGAACCAGGGGTCCGAGATCAGCTTCCGATCTCGCCGCCGTCGTTTCGCGTGATCGCGATCACCGACCCGCGCGGCGGAAGCTCGCTGCGGAAGTCCGGCCAGCGCGTCGAGGGCTTGTCGAAAGTCGAGCCATCGCCGGGGTGCTGGATGGCCAGGAACAGGGTCCTGCCGTCGGGCGTGAACTCCGGCCCGCAGACCTCCGAGCCCACGGGACTGGTGAAAAAGCAGCGCGTCGCACCGCGATTCGGCCCGCTCACGTTGGCCGCGTAGAGGCTGTCGTTCCACCCGGCCATGTCGTCCTGGCCGTCGGTCGAGATCCAAATGCGGCCCTTTGGGTCGAAGGCGACGTTGTCGGGCGCGGCGACCCAGCCGTTCGCGCTGACCGGGCCGCTGTAGCGCGCGGCGTGCGATGCGTCGGCCGGGTTGCCGGCGAGAAGGAAGAAACCCCAATCGCATTCGGTGGCGGTGTGATCCGGCTTGCCGTTCACCAGCGGCGGCACGATCTCGACAATGTGGCCGTACTTGTTGTTCGCCCGCGGGTTCGCCGGGTTGATCTGGTCCGGCTTGCGCAGCTCGTTGTAGGTGAGCACCACGTAGACGCGCCCGGTGAGCGGATGTGCCTGCACGTCTTCCGGCCGGTCCATCGGGGTGGCGCCGACGAGATCGCCCGCACGCCGCGCCTCTATCATCACGTCCGCCGGGCTGTTGAATCCGTTCGCGGCGGTGAGCGGCCCCTGGCCGTGCACCAGCGGCAGCCAGCGCATCTTGCCGTTCGCCTCGAAGCGCGCGGCATAGAGGGTGCCGCGATCGAGCAGATCGCGGTTCGCCTCGCGGTTCGCCGGGTCGTACTTCCCTTCGGTGACGAACTTGTAGACGTACTCCATGCGCGCGTCGTCGCCCGAATAGAACGCGACGCGGTTGTCGTGGCTCACCGCGTGCGTCGCGCACTCGTGCGCGGCGCGGCCGAGCGCGGTGCGCTTCACCGAGGTGTGGTTCGGATCGTACGGATCGATCTCCACGATCCAGCCGAAGCGGTTCGCCTCGTTCGGCTCCTTGTCGATATTGAAGCGGTCGAAATACCGGCCCCAGTCGGCATAGCGGCCCTTGCCGCTGATGTTGTAGCGCTTGCGCGCCGCGGCCTCGGGCCCCTTGCCGGCGTCTCCGGAAAAGTAGTTCTGGATGTTCTCTTCCGCCGTCAGCATCGTCCCCCACGGCGTGGTGCCGCCGGCGCAGTTGTTGAATGTGCCGAAAGACCGGGTGCCGGAAGGATCCGCGGCAGTGCGCAGACGCGGGCTTCCCGCGGCCGGCCCGGAGATGCGCATCGGCGCGTTGGTCGAGATGCGCCGGTTGTAGCGGCTGTCCTTGACCAGGCGCCACTGGTTGCCTTCCTTCGCGATCTCGACGACCGAGAAGCCCTGCGCGGCCATCTGCACTTCCACCTGCTGGCGCGTGAGCTGGCTCTTCGCGGTGATGCCGGGAAAGCAGATCTGCGCGCGGTGATTCTCGTGGTTGACGCCGAGCAGGCCGCGCGTCGAGCTCGCCGACCCGAGCGGCAAAGGCATGTAGGAGATGAAGTCGGCGTCGGTGCCGAACTGCTGCTCCTGGTCGGCGCCGGTCTGCTGCGCCGGGTTGTACTCGGGCGCGCCCGGGCGGATGGGATCGCCCTGGCGCAGCAGCACCTGCGCGTTGTAGCCCGGCGGAACGTGGTGCTTGTCGTCCGTGGTGCGGCCGATCTCGGCGAAGGTGAGCGGCGCCGAGCCGTCGCCGCTGCTTTGCGTTCCGCCCGAAGTCGCGCAACCGCTGACCGAGCCGAACAAGCCAAAAGCCCCGCTCGCGGCCATTCCCTTCAGCATCGCGCGCCTGGAAATGAGCTCCGAGATCCCGGGCTCGCTGGATGGATTGACGGCGACGCCGTCCTGCTCTTCGAAGAAGTCTTTTTTCATGTCAATTGGCCTTTATCCCTGCTTTCTTGATGAGTTCCGCATTGTCCCTGAGCTCGCGGTCGATCATTGCCTGGAACTCCGCGATCGAAAGCGTGAGCGGATCGGCGCCGAGCTTTGTGATGCGATCGGAGATCTCCGGCGATTGCACGAGCGCGTTGATCTCCTTCGCCAGGCGCTCGACGATCGGGCGCGGCGTCTTGGCCGCGACCAGCGTGCCGACCCAGAAGTTGTAGGACGAGCCCGGGTATCCCGCCTCTTCCGTGGTCGGGAGCGCGGGCATGAGCGAGGTGCGCTTGGGCCCGCTCACGAGGTGCGCGTCGACCTTGCCGGCGTCCTTCATCTTCTGCGCCTGGAATACGAGCGCAAAGTAGCAGTCGGCGCGCCCCGAGATCACCTCGGTCAGCGCCTCGCCCGCGCCTTTGGTGTGCACGTTCAGCACTTCGAAGCCGGCGGCGAAGCGGAAGCGCTCGAGCGCCATGTGCGTCGCGCTGCCCACGCCCGCGGTGGCGCAGACGAGCTTGCCCGGTTGCGCTTTGGCGGCAGCCACAAAGTCCTTTTCCGACTTGTATTTTCCCGGCGGCGTGATGAGGATGGTCGGGATCGTGGCGACCGTCGCTACCGGCACCAGCTCCTTTGGATCGAGCCCGGTGTTGAGGAGCGTCGAAACCGTGAACGCCGAGGCGTACATCATGATGTTGTGGCCGTCGGGCTCCTGCGTGGCGACCCACTTCGCGCCCACCAGCCCGCCGGCGCCGAGGCGGTTCTCGACGATCACCGGCTGGCCGAGCGACGCGCCGAGCTTTTCCGCCAGGATGCGCGCCATGGTATCGGAGGCGCTTCCCGGCGTGACCCCCGAGATGAAGCGCACCGTCTTGCTCGGAAACGTTTGCGCCTGCGCTACAGCGCCAAGCGCGAGTACCAGCACTGCCACCAGAAATCTCATCGCGTCCTCCTCATACCTTTGGTAGTCCGAACTGCATCGCCAGCCAATCTGCGGTGCGGCTGCGATAGCGGTACGGGCGATTGTTGGCATTGTGCCCGCCGTCCTCGACGATCAGGAGCTCGACCGGGCCCGACACCGCCTTGGCGAGCTGCTCCGCGTGCGCAGCCGGCACCAGCCGGTCCTGCCTTCCCGTGACGATGAAGATCGGACAGGTGATCCGGGGCGCCGCTTCCTTCATCGTAAGCTGTTTCGCCTTTTCCCTCGCCTCTGTTTCGTTCGCCGCGTGGCTGCGGACCCGGAAAGTCTCGCGCGTCAGCTCCGGCAGCCCGTCCCAGATGCGCTCCCACTCGAACGGCCCCGACAGGGCGATGCACGCCCGGATGCGGTTCTCGTAGGCCGCGGCGCGCGGGGCGTAGTAGCCGCCCAGGCTGACGCCCCAGATCGCGACCTGGTTTGCATTCAAGTCGGCCCTCTTCTCTATCCAATCGACGACGGCTTTAGCCGCGCGCTCGTAGTCGCCGCAGATCGGGATGTCGTACTCCGCCTCGCCCTGCCCCGGCCCGTCGATCGCCAGTACCGCGATGCCGCGTGCCAGGAACGGCTCCTCGTAGGCATGGATCTCCTCTTTGGTCGAGTCGAGCCCGGGCGCCATGATCAGCACCGGCGGCTTGGGGCTCCCGGGCTTTCGCAGAACGCCCGCGATGGTCTTCCCCGAGAACGCAATCTCCACGCGCTCGCCCGGCGGCCTCGCGAGCGCGATTCCGTCGCGATAGCACGCCACCGCCTTCATGTGCGCGGCGCGCATCTGCTTCGGGTCCTGCACGAACACGAACTTGGCGAAGTGGTAGTAGATCGCCGCGCGGATGAGATGCTCGCTCGCGCTGAGCTTGTGGCCTTCCTTCAGCGAAGCCCGACCGAGATCCTCATGCACCCTGGCGCGCGCGCTCCACGCCGCGCACCAGTCCTCCCAGCGCTCGAGCGACCCGGTGACGTCCTCGAAGTCGGCGAGCAGCACGCCGTTGGAGACGAAGCGCGGCGCCCAGTGTGAGATGGCTGAGGAAACGCGGTTGTCCATTGGGTCGTGACTACTCGGGTAGTGGCGAATTAGACACCGGAGCGATACGCGCTGTCATCCGTCGTGTCGCTCAGACGTTGTATTGACAAACATCACGCTATACCGAATACGGTATACTCAACATGGCTCGGACATTAGGGCTGCCGGAGAAACCACTCCACTGGATGGGGTCAGCGAAGAAGGATCTCCTTGAGTTTCCGGATGATGTCGTGGACGGGCTTGGATATGCGCTCGGCGTCGTGCAAGCAGGCATAACGCCAGCTTCGGCGAAACCATGGAAAGGTGAGGGGCCGGGAGTATTCGAGCTGGTCCAGGATCGCCGTGGCGGCACATGGCGATCGGTGTACACAGTGCGGTTCCGCAAAGCAGTGTATGTGCTGCATTGCTTTCAGAAGAAGTCGCCTTCCGGAATCCGAACCGCTCAGACGGACGTAGAACTGGTGCAGCGGCGGCTGAAGGCGGCGCGGGAAGATTACGAGGTGCGCTATGGCGAGAAAGCGTGAGAAGGTCGACCCCGGATCAGGCGATGTTTTCGTCGATCTTGGCTTCGCGGATGCGGGAGAACGCAGGCTGCGGGTTCAGCTCGCCATCCGAATCAACGACCTGATTGCGGAGCGCGGCCTCACGCAGTCAAAGGCTTCAGAGCTGCTCGGCGTGTCCCAGCCGCATGTTTCGGAGCTCAAGAACTACAAGCTGAGCCGCTTCTCGTCCGAGCGGCTGCTGCGCTTCCTGACCCGGCTCGATCGCGATGTCGAGATCTTGATCCGGCCGAAGGCCAAAGGTCGCCAAGCCGGCCACCTGACGATCTCCATGGGATGATGCTCGAGCAGGCGAACAAACGCCTTACCTGACCTTCTAGACCTTCCCTAGGGCGGCAAGAATTCGCTCCGGGGTAAACGGCATTCGGGTTACTCGGGCATTGAGCGGCGCGAGCGCGTCGTTGATGGCGTTCATCACCGCAGCGGGAGCCCCGGCGGTGCCGGCCTCGCCCACGCCCTTGGCGCCGAGCTGGGACTGGAGCGTCGGCGTCTCGATGTGCGCACACACGATGTCGGGCATCTCGCCCGACATCGGCACCAGGTAGTCCGCCATGTTGCCGTTGAGGAGCTGGCCGTCGGGCCCGTAGAGGCATTCCTCGTAGAGCGCGGCGCCGATTCCCTGCACCACGCCGCCGCGGATCTGCTCGTCGACCAGCATCGGGTTGATCACCGTGCCCGAGTCCTCCACGCACCAGTGCTTCAGCAGCTTCACGAACCCGGTCTCCGGATCGACTTCCACCAGCGAGGCCTGGATGCCGTTTGTGATGGTGAAGCCGTACTGGCGCGGCGTGTAGTGGCGCGTGACGGTCAGCTCCGACTGGTAGTCCGCCGGCAGCGTGTCGGGGCGGAAGTAGCCGATGCGCCCAAGCTCGGCAAGTTCAAGTTTCCTTTCAAGACTGAGCTTGTTGATTACGGCGTTGTCGCGGATGTCGAGCTCCGCCTTGTCCAGGTTCAGAATCTTCGAAGCCACGTCGAGCATGTTCGAGCGCAGGGCTCTTCCCGCCTGCAGCACGGCCTCGCCGCCGATGCCGGCGCCGCGCGACGCCCAGGTGCCGCCGCCGTAAGGCGTGACTCCGGTGTCGCCGGTGATCACTTTGACTTTCTCGATGGAGACCCCGACGGCGCTTGCGGCGATCTGCGCAAAGATGCCCTCGGTGCCTTGCCCCTGCTCGGTGACGCTGCACAGCACCGTCACCATGCCAGTCGGCTCGAGCCGCAGCGTGGCGCCGTCCTGTGCCGAGATGCGCGCGCCGCCGACGCCGTAGAACGCCGGCGAGGGATTGGTCACCTCGATCATCGCCGCGAGGCCGATGCCGCGGTAGATCTTCTGGTTCCGTAACCGGGACTGCTCCGCACGCAACTTGTCGTATTCGGTGATCTTCAGAAGAAGATCCAAAGCCTTGTGGTGCGAGAGCTTCTCGAACTTGAGTCCCGACGGGAACGTGTAGGGATAGGCGTCGTCCGGTATCAGGTTCACTTTCCTGAACTGCGCCGGGTCCATGCCGAGCTTCTGCGCAGCCAGGTCGACGATGCCCTCGGTGAGCGCGACCGCGATCGGATGCCCGACCGCGCGGTACTGGCAGGTGACGTTCTTGTTCGTGAACACCACGTTGGTGCGGCCCTTGTACTTCTGGTGCTTGTAGGGTCCGCCGGTGAGGTTCACTACCTGATTGCCTTCGATGCCGCTCGTGCGCGGATAGACCGAGTAGGGCCCGATTGCAGTCAGGTCATCCAGCTCGAACGCCAGGATTTCGCCTGACTTGGTACAGGCCAGACGCACCCGCGCCCGGTGCTCCCGCGCGTGGATGTCCGAAAGAAACGATTCCAGCCGGTCGGCGAGGAATTTCACCGGCCGGCGCAGCATCACCGAGAGCGCTGCGGTGGCCATCTCGTCGGGATAGACATGTACCTTGATGCCGTAGGCGCCGCCGATGTCCTTGGCGATCACGCGCACGTTGGCCTCGGGGATCCCCAAGTGGCGCGAGAAAATATCCTGCATCATGTGCGGCGCTTGCGTCGCGTGGTAGACGGTGAGCGAGTGCTCCGCGGCGTTGTAGTCGGCGAGGATGGCGCGACCCTCGAGGCACACGCCGGTGTGGCGGCCGAAGTGGAACGTGTCCTCCACCACGACGTCCGCCTTCGCAAATGCTTCGTCCACCCCACCGGTGTCGTGCTCGCGCTTGAAGCAGATGTTGTCCCCGAGCTCCGGATGGATTGTTTTGGTGTTTTTTAGAGAATCTTCCATGTCGACGACGACCGGTAGTTCTTCCCACTCGGCCTCGATCAGCGCCACCGCGTCCTCAGCCTGGCTGCGCGACTCGGCCACCACCGCCGCGACCGGCTCGCCCTGCCAGCAGGCTCGGCCGATCGCGATCGCGTGCTGCGGCGGCGACTTGATGCCCTTCAGGTGCGCGAGCACCGCCACCCACGGCTTGCAGTACTCGGCGACTGTCGGGCCGTCGAATACCGCGATCACGCCCGGCGACTTGATCGCCTTCGAGAAATCGAGCTTCTTGATGCTGGCGTGCGCGTACGGACTCCTGAAGAACGCCACGTGGGCGAGACGCGGGAAGCGCAGGTCGTCGGTGAAGGTGCCGCGTCCCTGCAGCAGGCGCTGCGCGTTCGGCCGCGGCACGCTCTTGCCGATGTAGCCCTTGTCGACCTGGGTGCCCGGCGCGTGGAGCGGAAGCTCGGCCTTACCCATGATTCACCTCTGCCTGTATTACCTCCTCTATCGCGTCGACGATCGCGTGGTATCCCGTGCAGCGGCAGTAGTTGCCCGAGATGTGCGCGCGAATTTCCTCGCGGGTCGCTTTCTTCCCGCTGCGGATGAGGTCCTGCGCGGCCATCAGCATCCCCGGGGTGCAGAAACCGCATTGCAGGGCGTTTCGGCGATGAAATGCGCCCTGCAGCTTTTCCAGCTCTTTCGAATCCGACAGGCCTTCAATCGTGTCGACGCGGCAGCCGTTCGCCTGCACTGCGAGCATCAGGCAGCCGCGCACGATCTCCCCGTTCACCCTGATCGTGCAGGCGCCGCACACCCCGTGCTCGCAGCCCAGGTGCGAGCCGGTCAGGCCCAGCTCCTCCCTCAGGAAATCGACCAGGTGCTGGCGCGGCGGGACGCTGCGCGTCACCTGCGTGCCGTTCACCGTCATGGTGGTGGT
Source organism: Burkholderiales bacterium (assembly GCA_036559525.1). GTDB lineage: Bacteria > Pseudomonadota > Gammaproteobacteria > Burkholderiales > SG8-39 > SCGC-AG-212-J23. Next base: position 12,765 of record DATBSZ010000060.1, on the reverse strand, counting down.
CAGAGTCTGTTCCACGCGCGATCGAGCAGGACTTTGGCGAGGTGCAGCTTCGTGGATGAGGAGTGGTAGAGGTCTGCCGCCGGCGGCGGCACGGATGCTTTCGCCTCGTCGAGCGACTTGGGCGTCAGGAGAACCGGCTTGCCGGCGATGCCGAAAAACGAAATTCTTTTTTGAGAAGCTCTCGTTACTGCCGCCAGACCAACTATCGCGTAATCGCCCTGCCGGCGGGTCAGCTCCAGGAAGACTGACTTGTCGGCCTTGGGAAATTCGACGCCGACCAGGATCTCGGCGGGCTTGAGGTCGGTGTCGAACAGTCCTTTGAAGAAGTCGGCGGCTTTCACGCGCCGCTCGCCCTTTTTCGCCGCGACGACGAGCACCGCGTCGAGCGCGAGCGCGCACGCCGGCAGCTCCGCCGCCGGGTCGGCGAGCGCCAGGCTGCCGCCGAGCGTGCCGCGGTTGCGGATCGCCGGATGGGCGATATGGGAGACGGCTTCCGCTACGAGCGGAAGGTGCTTCCTGACATCCTCGGATTTCTCAAGCTGCGCGTGCGTGCATAGGGCTCCAATTCGGAGAGATCCGTTCGCGAGCGCTATGCCGGAAAACCCCGAAATGCCCGTGATGTCGACCAGCAGCTCGGGCGCCGACAGCCGCAGGTTGAGCGAGGGGATCAGGCTCTGGCCGCCCGCGAGAATCTTCGCGCCGGGACGCTCGAGGAGGTCGAACGCCTCCGCGAGCGAACGCGGTTTCGCATAAGCAAACGACGGCGCCTTCAAGCCCGGCCCTCCTCCTCGGGCCGATTATGCCCGAGCGGGCAAAAAAAACGGGGACCGGCCCGAAGGCCCGTCCCCGCTATTGCTGAACAGCTGGCTTTAGAAGTTGTGGCGCAGGCCGACCGCGATCGACGTGTACTGGGCGCCGGTGGCCGCCCCGGCCGTCCTCGTGCTGTTCATCGTAAAGTTGCCGGCGGTATCGTTATCGACCATCGTGTAGAACGCGTACACCTTGGTCAGCTTGGTGATGTTGTAGTTGTAGCCGAGCGTCCATTGCTGCGCGCCGCGGTCGCCGTCGGCATCCACTAGGCCGTAGTTCACGTGGAACTCGTGCTGGCCGACCGGGAACATCGCGGCGATTCGCCAGTAGTCGCTGTCGACGCTGCCGGTCGCGATGTCGCGCTCGGCCATCTCCCACAGCGCGCCGAGCACCATGAACTTGAAATCGTAGGCGCCGCCGAAGGTGTACGCGGTGGCGTCGCTCGGCCGGCCGCCGCCAAGATCAGCGTCGTTCTTCGTGTTCGCGTACGAGATCGCGGCGTGCAGCGGGCCCGTGTCGTAGGCGCCGACGAGGCCGATGTGTCGCGGCTGATCCATGCCCGGGGCTTGACGCTGCTCGCCGAGCAGCGAGAACGCGCCTTCGATCGTGAAGTTGCCGATCTTCGGGCTGGTGTACCAGAGCGTGTTGTTCATGAAGCCCTGGTTGCCGACCACGGTGCCGGCGAGAAGCGCGTCCGAGGACGTGCCGGTGTCGTGGTTGTGCATGCTGATGTAATCGTAGGTCGCGTAGTAGACCGGACCAATCGTGCGGCCGAGGCGAATGGTGCCGAAGCCGCCCTGCAGGCCCGCGAAGCTGTCGCGGCTGGAGAAGGTTTGTCCGCCATCCGTCACGTTGACGTTGCTCTCGATCTGGAAGATCGCCTTCAGGCCCGCCGTGAGATCCTTGTTGTAGGCAAACCCGATGCGCGAAGAGTTGTCCACGAACTCGTAGTTCGACTGGTTCGGCACCGCCGGGTTGGTGCTGTTGTCGGTCTCGATGCGCTCCATGGAGACGTTGACGCGCCCGTAGATCTTGAGCTCGGGCGGCACCTGGGCAAATGCGGGCATTGCAAAGGCGGATGCCAAGGCTGCTGCTAGAAGCTTGCGCTGCATACTTCTCCCTTCGTGTGAGTTAGAGGGCTCCCCCGTTGAGCGCGAACTCTACGCTTACCGCGCCCCGAGCGATGCGAAATAACGACAAGGTGTATCGCGCACGCAACAGTTTTGGGGCTCACGTTTGAAACGAGCCGCTATCATTGTCCGTTCGGGAACATTCCAAGGGGGAACCATGCTGAGGATCGTGTTTCTGGCGCTCGGGTTACTGTGGGCCCTCCCAGCCGCCGCGCAACCCTACCCGAGCCAGCCGATCCGGCTGATCGCGCCCTTCCCGCCCGGCGGCAGCGTGGACATCATGGCGCGGCTCATCGCCGAGCCGCTGGCGGGGCAGCTCGGCGGCAAGATCGTGATCGACAACCGCAGCGGCGCCTCCGGCAACATCGGCATGGAGGCGGCGGCGCGCGCCAAGCCCGACGGTTACACCGTGGTGCTCAACACCATCCCGCTCGCGACCAACCAAGCGCTGTTCGACAAGCTCTCCTGGGACCCGGTGAAGGACTTCGCGCCGATCGGAATGGTGGCGACCGCGCCCCACGTGCTCGTGGTCCCGACGAAAGTACATGCGAGCAAGGTGGACGATCTGATAAGGCTCGCGCGCACCAACCCCGGCAAGCTGACTTACGCGTCAGCCGGGGTCGGCACCACCTTCCACCTCTGCGCCGAGATGTTCAAGGACTCGACCAGCACCTTCATCCTGCACGTGCCCTATCGCGGCGGCGGGCCGGCGCTGCTCGACACGCTCGGCGGGCAGGTAGACATGAGCTTCCCGACGCTGTCGGCGGCGCTGCCGCACGTGAAAGCCGGCACTCTGCGCGCGCTCGGCGTCACGAGCACCACGCGCTCGCCGCTGCTTCCCGACGTGCCCACGCTCCAGGAAGCCGGCGTCAAAGACTTCCAGTTCACCCAGTGGCTCGTGCTGCTCGCCCCCGCGGGCACGCCAAGGGAGGTCGTAGCACACCTGAATGAAGGCTTGAGAAAAACACTCACCTCCAAGGACGTGCGAGACAAGTTCTCCCAGCAGGGCTTCGACGCCTTCATCACCACGCCGGAGGACGCCGCCAAGTTCATCGCGTCCGAGGTGAAGCGCTTCGGCACGCTCATCAAGAACCGAAAAATCACCGCGGAATAACTGTCATGGACCTCGGATTAAGAGACAAGAAGGTGCTGATCACCGGCGGCAGCAAGGGCATCGGCCTCGCCTGTGCGCGTGCGTTCGTGGCCGAGGGCGCGCGCGTTGCCCTGGTCTCGCGTTCTGAAGAGAACTTGAATAAAGCAAGAGACAAATTGAAAGGCGCATATACCGTCGCCGCCGATCTCACCGACGCCGCGGCGGCCGCGGCGATGGTCGAGCAGGTGGAGAAGGAATTCGGCCCGATCGACGTCCTGGTCAATTCCGCAGGCGCCGCGAAGCGCACCGACGCCGACGACCTCACGCCGGCGGCCTGGCGCGCCGGGATGGACGCGAAGTACTTCTCCTACATCAACGTGATCGACCCGGTGATCAAGCGCATGGGCAAGCGCGGGCGCGGCGCGGTGATCAACGTGATCGGCAGCGGCGGCAAGGTCGCGTCGCCGACGCACCTCGCCGGTGGCGCGGCCAATGCAGCGCTTCTCCTCGCCACCGCCGGCCTTGCCTATGCCTATGCGAGCAAGGGTGTGCGGGTCGTCGGCGTCAGCCCGGGCGTCACAAAGACCGAGCGAGTGGCCGAAGGGCTGAAAGCCGAAGCGAAGCGAGCCAACGTCTCTGTCGAGCAGGCGGAGAAGCAGATGGTCGCCCGTCTCCCCATGGGCCGTCCCGCCGAGCCCGAGGAAATCGCCGACATCGTGGTGTTCGCCGCCTCAGAGCGCGGGCGCTACCTGACGGGCGCCAACATCAGCACCGACGGCGCCGCCTCGCACGTCGTGATCTAGCCCGCTCCCCTATTCCTTCTTTGCCGCCTTGGCATCCTTCTTCTTGGCGTCCGACTTCTTGGCGTCCGCCTTCTTGGCATCTTTCTTCGGCGCAGTAGAGCTGCCGCCAGCCTTGTTGATCTCCTGGCCCATTCCCTTCAACAGGTTGCCAAAGCCGTCGCTGGTCTTCTTCCCGCTGTCGTTCTGAGCCGCAGCCGTGGCGGCGGCAAGGGAAAGCACGATGGCAAACACCGTGGCGGTCTTGATCATGGGCTATCGTACCCCTATCGCACGTTGTCGCCTGAGCTGCTCGGCGTAGCTCTCCGACAGCGGCACGAGCATGGCGTCGCTGTTCGCATTCATGGCGACCAGCACGCGCGCCCCGGCAGCCGGCCGCGCCACGCGGCAGTTGGTCCAGTAGCGGTTCGAGAGGCGCACCGTGAGCGTGCCGTGCGATGCGTCCGGCCCCTTGAAGGTCTCGACGACGCGAACCGTGACGACATCGATCGGCTTTTCGCCGTCCTTCGCGACGCCGGTGACGTCGCCCGCAAACAGCCCGCTCGCCCACTGATACCAGCCCTCGGGCGGCGTGCTGGTTGCGAACAAGCACGCCTGCGCGGCCCCGGCCGCGAGCTGAAGAACCGCGATGGCGATCCAGCGCCTCAAGGTGGTTGCAACCTAACATGAAAAGGGTACGCTGCCGCCCAGAGGAGGGTCACCGATGAGCAATTCCAAGCGCAGGAAAATCCTGAAGCTCGGCGCAGCGACCGCGGCGCTCGGCTTTCCCGCCATCGTCCGCGCGCAGCCGAAGGAGATCGTGATGCTCGGGATCTGGCCCGCGACCGGCGCGTTCGCCGACGTCGGCCCGATCCTCGACCGCGGGATGAAGATGGCGCTCGACGAGCGCAACATGCGCATCCTCGGGCGGCCGATCCGCTACATCGTGCGCGACTCGGCGACGCAGGCCGGCGCCGCGACGCGGCGCGTCGAGGAGGCGGTCGACGGCGAGGGCGCGAAGTTCGTCATCGGCCCGTGGTCCTCGGGCGTGGCGCTCGCGGTCTCCGAGGTCGCGAAGCGCAAGAAGGTGTTCCACATCTTCAGCGGCGGCACCGAGGACATCTCGGGCGCGCGTTGCCATCGCTACTCGTTCCAGTGGGCGGCGAGCCCGTACACCGCGGCGAAAACGGTGGTGGACAATTTCATGAAGGCCAATCCGAAGGCGAAGCGCTGGCACCTGCTGGTGGCGGACTACGCGTTCGGCTGGTCGGTAGAGAAATACATCAAGGAAGTCGGCAAGACCCACGGCATTGAATTTGTGGGCGCGGACCGCCATCCGCTCGGCGAGCGCGAGTTCTCCAACTACGTGCAGAAGGCGGCGGCCAACCGGCCCGACGCGGTGGCGATGATCAACTTCGGGCTCGACGCGGTGTCGGGCGCGCGCGAGATCTTCAACTTCGGCCTCACGCCCAAGGTGCCGCTGATCATGACCTGGTCCTCGGGCGTCGAGGAGCTGGTGCAGCTCGCCCCCGAGATCCGCGAGAACATCTGGGTCGGCTCTAACTTCTACTACACCGCCGACACGCCTGTGGCGAAGGAGTTCGTCAAGAGCTACCAGGGCAAGTTCGGCAGCCCGCCGGGATACGCGCCCTCGGCCGCCTACTCGATGACGCGGCTCACGCTCGCCGCGATGGACAAGTCGAAGATCGGCGAGGTGGCGGACGTGGTCAAGGCGATGGAAGGCATCGAGGTGGACGACCTCCTCGGCCGCATGCGGGTCGACCCGGCGACGCACCAGACCATCCGGCCGTACTTCTTCATGCGCTGCAAGCCGAAGTCGGCGATGAAGCACCCGATGGACTTCGCCGACATCATCGCGACGGGAGACGCGCCGCTGCCGAAGGAGTACGCGGCCTGCAAGGACATCGGTAGTTTCTGAACCTCCTCCTCAGTCAGATCCTCAACGGGATCGCGACGGGGATGCTGTACGCCCTGATGGGGCTTGGCCTGTCGCTGATCACGGGGGTGCTCAACATCCCCAACTTCGCCCACGGCGCGCTGTTCGCCGTCGGGGCCTATCTTCTCGTCAGCACCGTGAACGTAATCGGCAACTTCTGGCTGGCGTTGCTGATCGCGCCCATCGGCGTAGCCATTCTTGGCCTGGTGATTGAGTACGCGGGTATCCGGCGCCTCTACTCGGCGGGACACGACTACCAGCTCCTTTTCACCTTCGGCCTCGCCCTGATCCTGTCGGAAGCAATCATCATCGTCTGGGGACCGGTCGGCTACAGCCATCTGCCGCCGCCGATCCTGCGCGGCGGCCTCGACCTCGGCTTCACGTTCTATCCGAAGTACCGCCTGTTCGTGATGGTCGTGGCCGGGCTGCTGGTCGCGGCGACCTGGCTGTTCCTCGAGAAGACGCGCTACGGCGCGATCATGCGCGCCGGCATCGAGAACAAGGAGATGGTGTCGCTCCTCGGCATCGACATCCACAAACTCTTCACCGTCGCCTTCGCGCTCGGCGCCTACCTCGCCGGCATCGCGGGCGCGCTGACGGCGCCCATTCGGGGACTGAGTCCCCAGATGGGCGTGGATATGCTCGGCATCGCCTTCGTCGTGGTGGCGCTCGGCGGTCTCGGCAACCTGCTCGGCGCGATCGCGGCCGGGCTTCTGATCGGCGTCGCGCAGGCGGTGGTCGCGGCGTACTGGACCGAGGCCTCCACCGCGGTGATCTTCGCGGTGATGGCCGCGGTGCTGCTGGTTCGGCCTCAGGGCTTGTTCGGCATTCGATGAAATACCAGAACATTCTTCTCGTCGCAGCGGTCATTGCCCTGCCCTTCATCGTCCGTCCCGTCATCGCCTCCGAGATCTGGATCTTCGCCATCTTCGGACTCGGACTGAACCTGCTGCTCGGCTACACCGGCTTGCTTTCCTTCGGCCAGTCGACCTTCTTCGGCTCGGCTGCGTACGTGGCGGGGTGGCTCCTCAAGCACTACGGCATCAACGTGTTCTTCGCGCTCGGTATCGGGGTCGGCGTGGGCGCGCTCTCGGCGCTGCTGGTGGGCTACTTGTGCGTGCAGCGCTCGGGGCTGTACTTCATCATGCTGACCTTCGCGCTGAACCAGCTCTTCTATTTCGTCGCCTACCAGTGGACCACGGTCACCGGCGGCGAGGACGGCATGCACGGCGTGCCGCGGCCGGATCTCCTTGGAATCAATTTCAAGGACCCGATGACCTACTACGTCTTCATCTCACTTCTGTTTCTGGCGTCGCTGTGGGCGATGCGGCGGATCGTCGAATCGCCGCTCGGCAGGATCCTGCAGGCGATCCGGGAGAACGAAGTGCGCGCCGAAGCCATCGGCTACAACGTGCCGCGCTTCAAGCTACTTGCGTTCGTCATCGGCGGCGCCTTCTCGGGCCTCGCCGGCGTGCTCTACGGCATGCTGTTCGGCATCGTGCCGCTGGAGGCGATCAGCTTCGTATTCAGCGGCAACGTGGTGTTCGCCACCCTGATCGGCGGCTCGGGCTCGCTCTACGGGCCGATCATCGGCTCGTTCGTCTTCATCTGGCTCTCCGAGTCGGTGAGCGTCATCTGGGCGCGCTGGCCGCTGCTCCTCGGCGTGGCGTTCGTGATCGTGGTGCTGTTCTTCCGCGGCGGCGTCGTGGAAGCATGGAACCGGTTCTGGGCATGGAAGGCATCCTCGAAACCCGCCAGCTGAGCAAATCCTTCGGCGCCCTGGCGGCGGTGAAGGACGTGAGCCTCAGCATCGCTGCGGGCAGCCTGCACTCGGTCATCGGCCCGAACGGCGCCGGCAAGACCACGCTCTTCAACCTGCTGACCGGAACCTTCCCGCCGACCTCCGGGGAAATTCTTTTTGACAGGAAAAATATTACGGGCACGCGCGCCGACCGCATCGCGCACCTCGGCCTCGCGCGCTCGTTCCAGCGCACCAACGTTTTCCCGGCCTTTTCGCTTCTCGACAACGTCTGGGTCGCGGCTTTTGCGACCGGCCGCTCCTGGAACGGCTTGCTGTTCAGAAAAACGGACCGGTATCCCGAGGTCATGGAGCGCGCCCGCGCGGCGCTCTCCGATGTGGGCCTGCTGAGCAAGGCGAATCAGCTGGCCCGGGAGATCTCCCACGGCGAGCAGCGCCAGCTCGAGCTCGCCATCGCGCTCGCCGCCGCGCCGCGCGTGCTGCTGCTCGACGAGCCCGCGGCCGGGCTCTCGCCCGAGGAGACGCGCAACATGGTGGCGCTGGTGCGCACGCTGAAGGGGCGCTACACCATCGTGCTCATCGAGCACAAGATGGACATCATCATGAGCGTGTCCGACCGGATCTCGGTGATGCACTTCGGCTCGCTCATCGCCGAGGGCGCGCCCGAGGAAATTCAGCGCAACGCCGAGGTGCGGCGCGCCTACCTGGGCGGCATCGCGGCATGATCGAGCTGAAGAAGATCAATACGTTTTACGGCCTCGGGCACATCCTGCACGACCTCTCGCTGAGCGTGGCCGAGGGCGAGGTGGTCGCGCTGCTCGGCCGGAACGGCGCTGGAAAAACGACGACCTTGCGTTCGATCACCGGCCTCACGCCGCCGAAGAGCGGCGAGATCCGGTACAAGGGCCGCGACATCGCCGGCCTCGATGCGCACCGTGTCTCGCGCCTCGGCATCGCCCTGGTCCCGGAGACCCGGGACATCTTTTCGTACCTGACCGCGCGCGAGAACCTGGCCATTGCGAGGCGTCCCCAGTCGCGATGGCAGATGGACAACGTCCTCGGGCGCTTTCCGAGCCTGAAGGAGCGGCTCAACAACAAAGGACGGCAACTCTCGGGCGGCGAGCAACAGATGCTCGCCATCGCCCGCGCGCTGCTCACCGGACCCGACCTCCTCCTGCTCGACGAGCCCTCGCAGGGACTCGCGCCGCTCGTGGTGAGCGCGGTGATGAGCACCATCCAGGAGCTGAAGAAGGAGCGCGTGAGCATGCTGCTCGTCGAGCAGAACGCCGAGATGGCGCTGCAGCTCGCCGACCGCGTCTACGTCATCGACCACGGCACCGTGGTCTTCGAGGGCACGCCCGCCGCGCTGCGCGCGGACCGCCAGGTCACGACGACCTATTTAGGCGTCGGCGGCTGAGCGGTTCCGTCCGAGGGCCCCTTCAGCTCGACGGTGTTGCCCTCCGGATCGGTAAGGTAGATCGAAATCCCGTTGCCTTCGGCGCCGAAGCGGTTCCGGATGTCGCCGACCGCCACGCCATGCTTCTTGAGGTGGGCCACGATCGCGTCCTGGTCGAACGGCTCGACGCGCAGGCAGAAGTGGTCCATGTTGCAGCCGGTCGGTCCCTCGCCCTTGACCAGGTCGATCATGGCGGCGCCGATGCGCAGGTGCGACATGCCGAGCTCGGGCCGGTAGGCCACGTGGTGCGCGCCGAGCACGTCGCAGTAGAACTTACGCACGCGGTCGATGTCGCGTACCCGCAGGACGACGTGATCGATGCCACGAATGGTCAGCACGGCATAAGGATTTTGCCCGAATTGGACGGTTAGAATCGACGCGATGCTGCGTCGCCGCCCGAAGCTCTGGAAAGTCGTGCGCCTCGCGCTGCTCGCGACCGTGCTCGCGGTGGCGGGGTTTACGCTGTATCTCGACTTCCGGGTGCGCAGCGAGTTCGAGGGCCGGCGCTTCGCGCTGCCGGCGCGCATCTACGCCCGCCCGCTCGAGCTGCACGCCGGGCTGCGCATCGCGCAGGCGGACGTGGAGGACGAGCTGCGCAGCCTCGGCTACCGGGAGGCGCCGCCCGAGGGCGAAGCGGGCTGGTTCGCCAAGAAGGACGATTCGCTCGAGATCGCGCTGCGGCCGTTCGTGTTCTGGGACGGGAAACAGCCGGCGAAGCGGGTAACCGTTGTTTTTGATCAGAACAGAATTGCTGCGTTGCGCGACACGGGCGGCGCCGAGCTCGCGCTCGCGCGCCTCGAGCCTCTGGCCATCGGCGGCATCTACCCGGCCGGGAACGAGGACCGGGTGCTGGTGCGCCTGGGCGACGTGCCGAAGCATTTCGTCCAAGCGCTGATCGCGGTCGAGGACCGCAGCTACTTCTCCCACGCCGGCTTCGACCTGCGCGGCCTCGCGCGCGCGGCGCGCAGCGTGTTCTCGGACAAGGTCCAGGGCGGCAGCACGATTACGCAGCAGCTCGTGAAGAACTTCTTCCTTACGCCGGAACGCACGCTGCAGCGCAAGTTCACCGAGCTCCTGATGGCGGTGCTGCTCGAGATCCACTACGACAAGAACGAGATCCTCGAGACCTACCTCAACGAGATCTATTTCGGCCAGGACCGCGACCGCGCGATCCATGGCGTGGGGCTCGCCGCGCAGTTCTATTTCGGCAAGGAGGTGCAGTACCTGACGGCGGCCGAATCGGCGCTGCTCGTCGGCATGGTGAGAGGGCCCGCGATCTACGACCCCTACCGCCATCCGCAGCGCGCGCTCGAGCGGCGCAACCTGGTGCTGCGCGAAACGCGCGACCAGAAGGGCATCACGCCGGACGAATATGCCGACGCGCGCAGCAGCCCCTTGAATGTCAGCAAGAAAACGGGCACGGGCACCACACCCTACCCCGCCTTCCTGCAGCTCGTGCACCGGCAGCTGCGGAGGGACTACGACGAGGCCGACCTGCGCTCGGAGGGCTTGCGCATCTTCACCACGCTCGACCCGCGCGTGCAGGACGCGGCCGAGACCGCGCTCGCCAAGCGCCTCGCGCAGTACGACAAGGAGAAGCGCTTCGGGCAGCAGGCCGGCCTCGAAGGGGCGGTGGTGGTGACCGACCCGCAGAGCGGCGAGGTGCAGGCGCTGGTCGGCGGGCGCGACCCGCGCTACCGCGGCTACAACCGCGCGCTGGATGCCGCGCGGCCTGTCGGATCGCTGCTGAAACCCGCCATTTACCTGACGGCCTTGAGCGAACCGGCGCGCTACACGCTGCTCACGCCGATCGACGACGGGCCGTTCGTGTGGAAAAGCCGCGGCGCTCCGGACTGGGAGCCGGCGAACTACGACAAGAAGTTCCACGGCATCGTGCCGCTGAGGACTGCGCTGGCGCAGTCCTACAACGCCGCCGCGGCGCGCCTGGGCACCGATCTCGGCATCGAGCGGGTGCTCGACAACGTGCGCCGGCTCGGCGTCGATCGCCCGCTGCGGCCGTTCGCCTCGACCCTCCTCGGCGCGGTGGAGCTCTCGCCCTTCGAGGTGGCGCAGATGTACCAGACCATCGCGAGCGGCGGCTTCCGCTCGCCGCTGCGCGCGATCCGCGACGTCACCACGCAGGAAGGCCGGCCGCTCTCGCGCTATCAGCTCGCGGTCGAGCAGGTGTTCGCGCCCGAGCCGATCTACCTGCTCGCCGCGGCGATGCAGGACGTGGTGCGCGAAGGCACCGCGCAAGGCCTGAACAGGTTCCTGCCGCCCGAGACTGCCGCCGCGGGCAAGACCGGCACCACCGACGAGCAGCGCGACGCCTGGTTCGCCGGCTTCACCGGCGATCGCCTCGGCATCGTGTGGCTCGGCTACGACGACAACCGCGCCGCCCGCCTTTCGGGCGCGGCGGCCGCGCTGCCGGTCTGGGGCGACCTGATGTCCGTGCTCGCGCCCGAGCCGCTCGTGCTCGCCAGGCCCGAGCGCATCGAAATGGTATCGATCGATCCGCAGACCGGGCTGCGCGGCGGCACGAGCTGTCCCGGCGCGACTGAAGTCCCGTTCGTGCAGGGCTCGGCGCCAAGCGAGCGCGCGCCGTGCTCGGGCGCCATGGACGCAGCGGTCGAGGTGGTCGGAAAATCCGTGGAGCGCGCGAAGAGCTGGCTCGACCGGTTGTTCGGCAGATGAGGCTTGTCGTTCTTCTTGCGGTCCTGCTCGCGGGCTGCGCCACGCCTCCCGGTCCCGCGCCGGAAGCGGAGCCGAAGCCCGAAGCGCCGCCGCCGGTTGCCGCTCCTGCTCCCAAAGAGAATATTGCGATCGCGGGCCTGATGGACAGCGCGCGCACCGAGGCCGCGGCCGGCAACCTCGCCGGCGCCGCCGCCTCGCTCGAGCGGGCGCTGCGCATCGAGCCGCGCAATCCGCGCCTGTGGCACGAGCTGGCGCGGGTGCGCCTGAAGCAGGGGCAGTACGCCCAGGCCGAGAGCGTCGCCGCGCGCTCCAACTCCTGGGTCGGCGAGGACAAGGCGCTGCGCGCCGAGAACTGGCGGCTGATCGCCGAATCCCGGCGCGCCCGCGGCGACGCCGATGGCGCCCAGGCCGCACTGGAACAGGCCGGCGCCAGCCGAGAGCACAAATGAAAAGCCGGTCAGGGCGCCAGCGGGGATGCGTCTCGTCTGGCGTACTGACCGGCTGTGAGCTGCAGGCGAGGAGTTTCGAGGAGGAGGTTTAACCCTCGCCTTCTCTCCAGTAATTTATTAACTTCGTATTGGAGGTGGTTCATTTAACTACGTTTTTGCCGATTGTGCAAATGCCAGAAAGCGCACAAAAAAGGGGCCCTTCTGAGCCTTTTCTCTCCTCCCGGCAATGACGGGCATCACTTTCCGCCTCGGACCTACGAAATGCCGACCTGCTTCGCGATGCGGGCGACCAGGTCCTTCAAGGCCGCGAGCTCGGCTTCGAGCCTGGCGACGTCGGCTTCGAGTGAAGTTGCTGGCCGCTTGGCAGTCTCGACCTTAGAGGTCTCGATATTGGGAGCTCCGCTCAGGAGGTGCGCCCAGCGGTTCTCGCGCGCACCGGGCAAGCGCGGCAACTCGACGACGAGGGGGCCGGCCGGGCGCGCAGCGAGCTCGTCCAGGAAGCCCTGCACCGCGGAGATGTCGGAAAAGCTGTGCAGGCGCTCCGCGTTGATGCGCAACTCCCCCGCAGTCTGCGGGCCGCGCAGCATCAGCACGGTGAGGATCGCGGCGGACTGCGACGGCACCTGCAGCACACGCTC
>DATBSZ010000059.1:0-6895 GCA_036559525.1 Burkholderiales bacterium | reverse complement strand
GAAGTAGACCACGGTGCCGACGGCGAACGCGCCGAGCGCGCCCATGGTGATGAAGAACGGCAGGCGCGGGTTGGACTCCTTGAACTTCGCCTCGAATACCTTGCGGGCTGCCGCCCGCTCGCTCGCCTGGGGTTCGGCTTTTGGCTGCGCTCGCGGCGCCGCCGCGGGCTCGGGCCGGGGCTTCTCAGGCTCGAGGGCGAACGCCGGCGGCTCGACGTGCTTTGGAGGGCGCTCGTCGCCGATGATCTCGAGCGGCCGGCGGATGTCGGCGGCCGGCTCGGGCGCGGGTTCAGGCTCGCGCGGCGGCGGCGCGGCGGCCGCCTCCGGGCTTTCGCCCTGGGCCCGGCGCTGCGCCTCTTCCTTCGCCTTCTCCGCTTTCTTGAGCGCCTCGAGCAGCAGGCTCATGTCATTCGGAGCGGTCTTCCGGCCGCGGCGGCCGGCTCGGGTTGGGCTTGGAGAGGAAATCCGGCCCCGGCAGCAGGCTGCGGAACGCCGCGTAGTCGCCGTCGATGCTGGCGTCGCGCACGACCACGGTGCGCAGGAAGATCACCAGCTCGGTCTTCTGGTTGAGGTCCTTGCGCTGGCCGAGAAGCGAGCCGAGCCACGGGATGGCGTTGACTCCGGGAATGCCGTCCTCGACGCTGCTGCGCGAATCCTGCATCAGCCCGCCGAGCACCGCCACCTGGCCGCTCTGCACGCGCAGCACCGATTCCATCTCGCGCGTCTGGATCACCGGGATCAGGCTGACGACGGGAGGATTGGAGGCGGCCAAGCTCGGGTTGGGGTCGGGGACATCGCCGATCTTGCGCGAGATCGTCGGCCGCAGGTTGAGCACCACCGAGTCGGAGTCCGAGATCTGCGGCACCAGACTCAGGATGAAACCGACCGGCACCGAGTTGAGCGTGGTGGTGAAGGTGGTGAGCGAGGAGTTCTGGTTCTGGGTGGTGTCGGCCTTGATGGTGAAGTACACCAGGTTGTCGACCACTTTCAGCACCGCGGTCTGGTTGTTGAGCACGGCGATCTTCGGGCTGGAGAGCACGCGCACGTCGCCGAAGGACTCGAGCAGCCGCAGCGCGAAGTTGAAGTTGAGGCTGGTGATTGCGCCGCCGAAGATGAAGGCGTTGGTGCTGATGCCGGCGGGCGTGTTGCCCGAGCTCTGACCGAACTCCACGCCGCTGTTGCCCACGCCGAAGCTCGGCACGCCGACCGTGGCCGCGTTGGTACGCAGCCGCTGCCAGTCGATGCCGCGCTGATACTCGTTGTTCAGCTGCACCTCGGCGACCGTCGCCTCGATCAGCACCTGGCGCTTTGCATTGGTCATCACCTGGTCGAGGAACTCCTGCACCTTCTCGTGCTGGCGCGAGGTGGCGCGGATGTTGAGGATGCCGGTCTCGGGGTTGGCGATCACCGAGGCGGCCTCGCGGAACGTTGCCGAGGGAACCGCCGCCACCGGCGTGGCCGCCGCAGGCGCGCCGGGTTGCGCCGGCGCGGCAACCGGTGGTGCGGCAGACGCGCCCGCCGGCAGCACCTTGTCGGTCTCCTGCAGGATCTCCTTGATGTTGGCGACCAGCGTGTCCCAAAACTTGTTCACCGACACCGAGTTGATGGTGGCAGTGGAGTTGTTCTGCGCCGTGGTCGTCACCCCGGTCTGGGTGCCGCTCACCTGGGTGGAAAGCTGAGCCACGCTGCGCGCGTCGCGCGCCATGTTCACGTAATCGACGCGGTAGATGCGCAGGAACGGCGTATCGCGCATCACGAACAGGTTCTGGCCGGCGATCTCGTAGCGCATGTCGACCTGGCGCGCGATGCGCGTGAGAAGCTGTGGCAGGGTCTGGTCGATGGCATTCAGCGTGACGGTGCCGGTGATGTCGGAATGGATGTCGACGTTCAGGCGCGCGTCGCGCGCCAACGCGAACAGGAGCTCCTGCGCGCGCACGTTGTTGACCACCACGCTGTAGGTTTCGGGCCGCGCGGTCACCTTCGGCTGCGGCAGCACCGGCGTCACCTGCACCGGCGGCGGGATCGTGCCCTCGGCGCGCGGCTCGTCGGCGCGGATGTGCGTCGCCGCCGGCTTGACCGGCGCCTGGCCGCAGCCGCCGAGCAGGACCAAAATCGCAGTTAGTCGAGCCGCCTTACCCGTTTCCATGCGGGTGCTCCCTCCGACGGCAAGAATAGCACAGAAGTGCCTTGAGGAAAGTAGCGTAAGCGACTGTCGCGCTAGCACTTTCTACAATTTATAACTGCCGGCGAAGCTCCCCGAAACTGCGCGGAGCGGCGCGGAAGGCTTCCTGGTAGCGCGGCGGCAGCCGCCGCACGGCCGCGGCCGCTTCGTCGCGGCTGCCGAATTCGCCGAAGATCACCCACAGGCGGTACTGGCTGCCGGCGGCGACCGGAATCACGTAGAGCTCCTCGAGCGGCACCAGCTCGCGCGCACGCAGCAGAAAACGCTCCATGCGCGCCGGATCGGTGTTTTCGGTGACGAAGAGCTCGAGCGCGTAGTGCTCCTCGTCGGCGCGCTCGAGAATCTCGCGCGTCGCCGCCAGGCGCTCCGCGAGCAGCCGCTGGCCCGCGGCCGAATAGCCGGCGAGCCTGCGCGCCTGCTCCGCGGTGAGCTGGGGCTCGGCTTCCGCTTCTGGCTCGGGCGCGGGTTGGGCCGGGGGCTCGGGCTCCTTTTCCGTGACCGGCGCCGCTGGCGCCGCCGGCAGGGCCGGAGCGGGCGCCCGGACCACCGGCGCGGGGGCGGGCGGCGGCGCGACGCTCCTCGTTCCCAGCGGCAGGGTCGCGATCCACTGCGCCGCCGCGCCGATCGCCACGCCGGCGGCCGCGGCGGCGGCGAGGTACAGCGCGAGCCGCGGCTTGCGCGCCGCGGCGAACTCCGAATCCGCGATCGCCGCGCGCACCTGACGGTCGGTGATGGCATGCGTGTTCTCCGTGTAGGCGGAGAGCAGCGCCTTGTCGGCGAGGATGTTGATGCGTCGCGAGAGCCCGCCCGAAGCGCGGGCGACCAGGCGCACCGCGCGCGGCGTGAACACCTCCGGCCCGCGATACCCGGCCGCTCGCATGCGGAACGACAGGTATTTCGCCACCTCCGTCACCACGAGCGGGCGCATGCGAAACGCGTGAGTGATGCGGTCGCGCAACTGGCGCAGCGCCGCCTTGGCGAGCGTCGCGTCGAGCTCGGGCTGGCCGAACAGCACGATCTGCAGCAGCTTGTGGCGGTTCGATTCGAGGTTCGAAAGCAGCCGCACCTGCTCGAGGGTGTCGTCGGGCATGACGTGCGCTTCGTCGATCAGGACCACCACGCGGCGCCCGGCGCCATAGAGCGAGATCAGGTGCTCCTGCAGCTCGCGCAGCGCGACGCTGCGGCGCTCCGGCGAAAGCTTGAGCTCGAGCTCGTCGCCGATCGCGTGCAGGATCTCGTCGCTCGCAAGCGAAGGCGTGGCGAGGTAAATGGTCACCACGTGCTGCGGCAGCCGTTCCATCAGCACGCGGCACAGCATGGTCTTGCCGCTGCCGACCTCGCCCGACACCTTGACGATGCCTTCGTCGTGCAGCACGGCGTAGATGAGAGCCTCCAGCGTCGCGCCGCGGTCGGCGCCCTCGAAGAAGAAGTCGGTGTGCGGCGTGATGCGGAACGGGGGCTCGGTCAGGCCGAAGTGCTCGAGGTAGAGCGCCATCGCTACTTCTCCTCGTCCTGTCCCGACATGCGGGAATACAGGGTGGTGCGGTTGATTCCGAGCAGCTTCGCCGCCTGCGTGACGTTGCCCTGCGTCAGGCGCAGCGCGGCCTCGATGTAGCCGCGCTCCCACGCCTTGAGCGTCTCGTCCAGGTCGAACTGGCCTGTGCGCTCGAGCTGCCGCAGCGCCTGCTCGACGAGCCCGCTCTTTTCCTTGATTTCGGCATCGAGGTCCAGCTCCGGTTCGAGCTCGGCGGCCGAGATGCGCTGGCCGGGGTACTTGGCCGAGAGCCGGATCACGATGTTGCGCAGCTCGCGCACGTTGCCGGGAAAGGCGTAGCGCAGCCAGCGCGCCGTGGCGCTGTCGTCGAAGTCGAAAGATTTTTTTCTGAAGTGATCCAGCAGCAGGAGCTTGTCCTGGTCGAGCTCGCGCAGCGGCGGCACGCCGAGAGTGAACACCGACAGGCGATGGTAAAGGTCGGCGCGGAACGCGCCCTCGCGCACCGCGCGCCGCAGGTCGCGGTTGGTGGCGGCGATCACGCGGCAGCGCGCGGTGCGGCGCTGGGTTTCGCCGACGCGCTGGTACTCGCCGTTCTCCAGCACGCGCAGCAGCTTCGCCTGCATCTCGAGGGGAAGCTCGCCGATCTCGTCGAGGAACAGCGTTCCGTCGGCCGCGTCCTCGAAGAACCCGGCCTTGCTCGACTGGGCGCCGGTGAAGGCGCCCTTCACGTAGCCGAACAGGGTCGGCTCGACGAGCTGGGGCGAGATCGCGGCGCAGTTCAGGCTGAAGTAGGGGCGCGCGGCGCGCGGCGAGAGCCGGTGCAGGCGCAGCGCCACCAGCTCCTTGCCGCTGCCGGACTCGCCTTCGATCAGCACCGGGTAGGGCGCGGCGGCGAACTGGGCGATCTGGCTCTTCAGTTTGGCGAGGGCGGGGCTCGCGCCGACGAAGTCGGCGTCCTCCTGCGCCGGCACCTCGAGGCCCCGGGCAAGCAGGCGCGCGAGGCTCGCCGGATCGGCCGGCTTGGCGACGAACTCCCAGGCGCCGAGGGCGCGCGCGTGGCGCGCGTTGGCGGCGTCGTTCTGCCCGGAGAGCACGAAAATCTTCATTCTTGGCGAATGCGCGAGCAGGTCCGCGATCAGGCGGAAGCCCTCGTCGGGCGCGTGCGGCGCCGGCGGCAGCCCGAGATCGACCAGCGCGAGCGGCGGCGGCGCTTCGAGCTGGCGCAGCAGCTCGATGGCGTGCGGGCGCGAGTCGCAGGCGTAGACGCTGAAGTCGCTGCCCAGCGCGAACGCCAGCGTGTCCGTGATCAGCGGATCGTCGTCGACGATCAGCAGGCCGGGCTTGTCCCTAGGCTTGGGCTGCGGCGTGCTCATCGCGGATGCATTTCATGAAGGCCCGCTCCAGGTTCGCATCGGCGTAGCGCGCACACAGCGCCGCGGGGGTGCCCCGCCAGCGCACCCTGCCGCGCTCGAGCACTGCGATCGCGGTGCACAGCTCCTCGACGTCGGCGAGCACGTGCGAGGTGAAGAACAGCGTCCTGCCCTCGGCGGCGAGGCGCCGCAGCGCCGATTTCACCGCGACCCGCGCGGCGGGGTCAAGGCCGCTCATCGGCTCGTCGAGCACGTAGAGATCGCGCGGCACGACGAAGCAGCCGGCGAGCCCGAGCTTCTGCGTCATGCCCTTCGAAAGGCTGCGCACCGGCTGCTCGAGCGCGCCGCGATCGAGCTCGAGCTGATCGAGGATCCCCAGCACATGGGATGGGTCATAGCGCGCGCCGGCGAGTTCGAGCATCATGGCGAGGAATTCGCGCGCGCGCAGGTAATGCGGCGGGTTGAAGCGCTCGGGAAGGTAAGCCAGCCGGCGCCTTGCCGCCGGGTTGCCTGCGGCGACGCCGAAGATCTCCACCGTGCCGGAGTCGCATGCGGTCAAATCCAGCATGCACTTGATGAGCGTGGTCTTGCCGGCGCCGTTCGCGCCGACCAGGCCGAACGCCTCGCCCGGGGCGACGTCGAGGTCGACGCCCGACAGCGCCTCGAATTCGCCGTAGCGTTTCGCGAGCGCCGCGACATGCAGTGCCGGTGCCGCCTCCCTCATGCTTGATAATATTACGCCGTGCCGCAAGCCCCTATTGTTGAAATAAAAAACGTCTCGTTCGGGTACGACCCGGCGCGGCCGGTGCTGCGCAACATCGACCTCGCGATCCCGCAAGGCGCAGTCGTCGGCATCATGGGGCAGTCGGGCTGCGGCAAGACCACGCTGCTGCGGATCATCATGGGCGCCTACCTGCCGTCGAGCGGCGAGGCGCGCGTGCTCGGCCAAGCCACGCGCGGGCTCGATGCCGCGGGCCTCTACCAGATGCGCCGCAAGATGGGCATGCTGTTCCAGTTCGGGGCGCTGTTCACCGACATGTCGGTGTACGAGAACGTCGCCTTCCCACTGCGCGAGCACACTGACCTGCCCGCGGACCTGATGCACGACCTGGTGATGCTCAAGCTCCAGGCGGTGGGATTGCGCGGCGCCGCGCACCTCATGCCGACCGAGCTCTCGGGCGGCATGGCGCGGCGCGTGGCGCTGGCGCGCTCGATCGCGCTCGACCCGAGCCTCATTCTTTACGACGAGCCCTTCACCGGCCTCGACCCGATCTCTTTCGGCGTGATCGTGCGCCTGATCCGCAGCCTGAACGACTCGCTCGGCGCGACGTCGGTCATTGTGACGCACGACGTGCAGGAGGCGCTCGACGTGGTCGACTACGTGTACTTCATGGCCGCCGGCCGCGTCATCGCGCAAGGCGCGCCCGACGAGATCCGCGCGAGCCCCGAGCCGTTCGTCAACCAGTTCGTGAACGGCAAGCCCGACGGCCCGGTGCCGTTCCACTACCCGGCGCCGGAATACGGCGCCGATCTAGAGGTGGCTTCGGCCTGATGGAAGTCGCCTCGCTTCGCAGCCGCCTGGAGCGCCTGGGCAGCACCGTCACTTCGCAGGTCTGGCGCCTCGGCTACGCCAGCCGCTTCCTCGCGTATCTCGTGCTGCACTCGGGCACCGCGCTGCGGCGCTTCCGGCTGACGATCGCCGAGGTGTACTTCGCCGGCGTGCTGTCGCTCGTCATCATCCTGGTGTCGGGGCTGTTCGTCGGCATGGTGCTCGCGCTGCAGGGCTACGAGACGCTGCAGCGCTTCGGCGCCTCGGAATCGCTCGGCGTGCTGGTGGCGCTGTCGCTG
>DATBSZ010000058.1:0-35402 GCA_036559525.1 Burkholderiales bacterium | reverse complement strand
CTCTTCGGCGCCGCGTTCGTCGCGCCCTACGGCGCGAGCAAGGGCGGCATCGTGCAGCTCACGCGCGCGCTCGCCTGCGCCTGGGCGCGGGACAACATCCAGGTGAACGCGGTGCTCCCCGGCTGGATCGACACCGCCCTTACCCAGCGCGCGCGCAAGGACATCCCCGGGCTGCAGGAGAACGTGCTGCGCCGCACGCCCGCCGGCCGCTGGGGCGAGCCGCAGGACCTCTCGGGAATTGCGGTGTTCCTGTGCAGCAAGGCCTCCGACTTCATCACCGGCGCGGCGATTCCGGTGGACGGCGGCTACTCGTCCCAGGGGTAGTGCATCCGGTCCGAGGGGTCTCGCCCTCGCGCCGCCTCCTGGAGGTGCACCACTCGATCGCGGAATGCGTCGAGCTTCGCCAGGATGCACAGCCGCAGGATGTCCGCGCCGGAGGTCCTGCCCGTCGCCCATTTCTGATGGTCAGACCCGGAAAACAGATCCGCTGCGTACTCTGCGGCGGTGCGCATCAGCTCCGTGGCTTCCGCGTCGTCCGCGGCGCGGCGCGCGGCGTCGGACAGCAGCCTGAATTTTCTCAGCGCGTCGCCGTCAGCCCAGCCGCCGCCATGGTGCAGGATCAAATCGCGAATGCGCGCGCAATAGCTCAGCGCATCGTCTGTCGCGGTCTGCGACATCTAGTTCTCGCACTTCTCCCCCTACATTCGCGCCACGGATTTTTTCACAGCTCGCGCAGCCTTGCTGCCGGGGCGCGGCGATTCTGGAGTCGAGCTCTACCTACGCCCTGTCGCTGATCGCCGACATTGCGCGGGTTCGGCGCGGTGCCTCCGAGACGAATATCAGTGTGAACCGGCTGCCGCCTTGAGGACCGTCCTCCAGCCGGACCGCCCAGCCCAAGTGCTCGGCTACGCGCTTCACGATGGAGAGGCCGTGGCCGGATCCCGTCGCCGGCTCGGCGCGACCCCGCACGAAGCGCGCTAGGAGGCGGTCGCGCACTTCCGGCGGGACGCCGGGCCCCGTGTCTTCAATGACCAGTCCGGTCGGCTCCAGGACGACTCGAACCGCGCCGCGCTGCGTGAAGGTGCACGCGTTGCGCAGCAGATTTCCGACGGCGATGGCGGCGAGATCGTGAGCCGAGTGCACGCAGACATTGCCGCTCGATTCGAGGTTGAGGCTCACCGGCTTGCCGTCGAGCAGCGGCCGGCAGCGCTCGATTTCCTGCTTCACCAGATCCCGCAGCGAGAGCAGCGTGCTTTCGATCGTTTCCGGCGAGCGTGCCAGCTGGAGCAATGCGCTCACGCGCACGGAGGTCTCGGCGGCGGTGCGGCGGATGCGCTCCGCTGCGGCACGCAGCTCCGCTTGCGCGGCGAGCCTCGCGCTCAGGAGCTCGGCGGCTCCCAGCATGACCGTGAGCGGCGTGCGCAGCTCATGGCTTACATCGGCGGTAAACAGGCGCTCGCGCAGGAGAACCTCCCTCAACTGCGATGCCCTGGCATCGAATGCCCGGGCCAGAACGCCGATTTCGTCGGCCGCATTGAGCAGCTGCGGCTGCTCCCTCAAGTCGTCGCGCTGCACCGCGCTCGCAAGCGATGTGAGCGGCGCGATGACGCGGTTTACCACCGCGCGCGCCATCGCGAGCGCAAGCAGAACGCCGGAGAGGAACGCGACCCACAAGCCGACGAAGGCGAGCTGCTCGAGCCGCTCGAAATCGCTCGTGTCCTCGATGATCGCGTAGCGCTCGCCGGCGTGGTATCCGATCAGGACATGGACGTCACGCCCCGGAAGATGGAGCTCGTGGTGACCCGGCGCCAGTCCGCCCAGCTCTCCGGGTATCTGCGTGCCGACGGCAGCGGTCACGCCGGCGAACGGATTCGCGCTTTGCGGCGGATCGTGCTCGAAAAAGCGAGCGGCACTGTGCGCAAGGCGCAGCTCGATCAGCTGATACTCCGTCGCCTCGATGATGAGATACGCTGCGCCGGCAAATGCACCGCCGATCACCACGGCAAGGAGTACGAACGCCAGCATCAACCGGTATCGCAGGGTGCTTTCAGGCCGCATCGGGATCAATCAGGCGGTATCCCAGGCCCGGGATCGTGACCAGCACCGGCTGCGCGAACGGCTTTTCGAGAGCCTGGCGTAAGGCATGGATGTGCGTGCGCAGCGAGTCGCTGGAGGGCCGCTCGTCGCCCCACAGCTCCCGTTCGAGCGTGTCGCGCGTGACCAGCGCGGGACTCGCGCGCATCAGCACGCCGAGGATACGATAGCCCATCGGCGAGAGCTCCAGGCGCCGCCCCTCGCGGGTGGCCTCGTAGGTGGCCGGATCGAACCGTAGGGTTCCGACGCGCAGAAGCGTCGCGCTGACGAGACCGCGGCTGCGCCGGACCAGCGCCTGCAGGCGTGCGTCGAGCTCGTTGAGCGAGAACGGCTTGACCAGATAGTCGTCGGCGCCCGAGCGCAGCCCGAGGACCTTGTCCTCGACGGTATCGCGCGCAGTCAGGATCAGAACGGGCGTGCTGCGGCGCAGCTCTCGGCGCAGGCGGCGGCAAAGGTCAAGGCCGTCGAGTCCCGGCAGCATCAGGTCAAGTACGATCGCGTCGTGCGCGCCATGCGCCGCGAGTTCCAGGCCAGCGAAGCCGTCTCGCGCGCAGTCCAGGCTGTAGCCGAGCGGCTCGAGGTAGCCGTACAGGTTCGCCAGGATGTCCGGGCTGTCCTCGACGATGAGAACGCGCAGCACTGGCGTGTGGGAAGGGCTTTCGGCCACTCGCCGATTGTATGCCGCGTGCACGCAGTCGGCCTTAACGCAGCCTTAACGAGCCACTGCGTAAAGTGCCGCGATTCGACCCTCGTGCGCAGCGCTGCATTGGTGTGATCAAGCTCGGCAACGCCCTCTTCCGGCACCGGAATAGCGTCGGTCCGGTCGTCTTTCTCGTCGCGCTGATCTTCAGCCGGCCGCATCTCCCCTACGGCAGCACCGACCTGAGAATCGCATTCGAGATCGCCGGCCTCATCGTGGCGCTTGCCGGCGAGAGCCTGCGGATACTCGCCATCGGCTACGAGTACATCGTGCGCGGCGGGAGGAGCCGGCGCGTCTATGCCGATAGCCTGGTTCGGGGCGGGATGTTTGCCCTCTGCCGCAATCCCTTGTACGCCGGCAATATCCTGATCGCCATCGGCCTGTCGCTGGTAGTTCACGCCCATGCGTTTTATCTCATCGTGATCTCCGCCATCGTCCTGGCATACCACTCCATCGTGCTCGCCGAGGAGGCCTATCTGCGCGGCAAGTTCGGCGCCGCCTACGAGGACTACTGTCGGCGCGTCAATCGCTGGTGGCCTCGACTGGCGAGCTTGCGCCGCACGCAGCCCGCGCTGCGCTTCAACTGGCAGCGCGTACTGGTCAAGGAGTACGGCACGATCCTCCTCGTCGCGGCGACGCTGGTCGGCCTGCACTTCTGGGGCGAGTACAGCATCGCGGGCGCGGGCGCTTTGCCATCGGCCGCCGCGCTGGGTTGCGGCGCGATCGCATGGAGTGCGGTCTATCTCGCTGTGCGCACGCTCAAGCAGCGCGGCTACATCAGCGATCGACCGCGCGGGCTCATTACTTGATCGCTAGGAATCCCTCGAAGCAGACCCATTTGATGACGCTCATCACGTCGACAAAGCCGGCGCGCTTGAACAGGTCCAGGTAGCCCTGAGTCGAAAATGGCTCCTGCGCACGTTTCAGGCTGCGCGCCTTGGCGATGATCTCATCCGGGGAGTAGCCGCGGGCCAGCTTGAAGTCGGTGTACACCGATGTCATGTAGTCCTGGAAGCGCGCATCCGGCGCCCGCACCTTCTCGTAAAGCAGCAGCGCACCGCCCCAGTTGAGGCACTGGTAGAGCCGATCGAACAGGGTTTGCCGCAGGTAAGGCGGAACGAACTGGATCGTGCAGAAGGACACGATGAGATCGGCCTTCTCGAAAGGGTAGAGGTTGATGTCCTCCTGGGCGAACTCGAGATTGGGCAGGGAGCCGGATTCGGCACGCGCCTGGGCGATCATTTCGGGCACGATTTCGATGCCGACGAAGCGCGCTTTAGTGGCCGAATGGCGCGTCGCGAGCTTGCTGAGCAGCGCGCCAGTGGAGGAACCCAGCTCGTAGCAGATGCTCGAGTCCTGCACGAAGAAGTCGGAAAGCGCGCAGATGAGGTAATGCCCCTCGTCGTACAGCGGCACCGACTTGCTGACATGCGCGGAGAACGTCCGGGCGACATCGCCGGCAAAGGTCCAGCGCGCATTCCCCGCGGCGATCCCGTCCCCGACTGCGACTTTCCCCGGCGCATTCATTCGCCACCCTGTGATTCGACAATCTCGGGCCACTCTATCCGGTGGCGCGTTAAGGCAGCGTTAATGTCTCGGGCGTCGTCCTCGCACGGCAGGCTAGCGCTCGACGCGCGTCGCGACCTGATCCCAGCGGGTTCCGCCCTTTTCGACCACCAGCATGCGCACCGGCAGGCCGCCCAGGGGCTTGGCGAGCCAGATCTGGACCTGGTCGTCGTCCTTCGCGCCACGCACGATCTTGCGCGCGTCGAACTCCCCCGCCGGAGTCTGCACGCGCTCGCGCCCGGCGAATTCGTAGATGTGGTGCGAGACGCCGCGGCCGTCGACCAGGTGATAGTCGCCGTGCTTCGCGTCCGCCGGCGCGGCCGAGAGAGCGAGGATGAACGACAGCCGGTCCTGCGCGTTGGGCGGGATCGGCTCGGTGCGGGATTTGCCCTTGTAGCGCAGGGTCATGGCGTTCGCGCCCCAGTCGAACCAGGCGCGAGCGGTGTCGCGCCCGCTGCGCTCGTCGGTGAATTCGCGCGGCCGCACCAGCGCGGGGGTGAGGCTACCCTCGCTGGTGCGCATCGCCCGGCCGAGCAGCGCGTAGAAGCTCCTGCCCTTCCAGCTCTCGGTGAGCCGGTAGGTGTTGCCGTCGCTCTCGAGGCGGCCGACGATCTCGGCGACCGCCGAGCCGTTGCGCAGCACGTCGTAGGTGATCTGCAGGCGCGGCGGCAGCTCGGCATGCGCCGATGCCATCAGGAGAAGGAACAGGGCAACGCCGCGCAGGATCATGCCTGCAGCGCCACCTTGCCCGTGCGGCCTGGAATTTCTCCATACACCACGTCGTGCCGGGGAAGCTGCGCGAGGTCGAGCGACTCGAACAGCGAGCGCAGCGCGACCAACTCGTAGCCCTGCGCTTTCCAGCCGCGCAGCAGCGCCTCGAAGGCGCCGAGCAGCGCGCCCCCCTCGAGCTCGGCGTGCGCGGTAAAGACATGCGGGCTCTTCTGCGCGGTGAGATCGAGAAGGTGCGCGGCGACGTTGCCTTCGTCGATGCCGTCCACCCCGATGAGCTCGTCCAGGGTCGGCAGCGTGGTCGGAAGTTGCGGGCAGCCGATGGCGACGCCGTCCCACAGCGGCCGGAACGGGCCCCGCCCGCGGGTGTCGGAAGCGTAGTCGAACTCGCGCTCCTCGACCCAGGCGGCGTGGCGGTTCGTCTGCCAGCCCGCCGCTCCCCAGGTCCTCGGTATTTCCCGGAAGATCGCCGTAAAGCGCTCGCGCGCCCGTCGCATCTGCCGCTCGGTCCAGTCCGAGTCGGCGAGCGCCACGTGATCCTGCCAGCGCACGTGATCCCAGCAATGGATGCCGACCTCGAATCCGGCGTCGCGCGCGGCGCGCAGGGTGGACGCGCCGCGCCGCCCGATGTCCGGCCCGGGGAGCAGGGTGCCGTACAGCAGCGTGCCCAGGCCGTAGTGCCGCAGGACCGAAGTCCGTCTGACCTTGGAAAAGAATCCGGGACGGAAAACCCGCCGCAGTGCCCGCCCGGTGTGGTCCGGGCCCAGGCTGAACAGGAACGTCGCGCCGGCGCCGTGGCGCTTCAGGAGCTCGACCAGCCGGGGAACCCCGTCGCGCGTACCGCGCCAGGTGTCCACGTCCACCTTCAACGCCAGCTTCATCCGACCAGGCGGCGGGCTTCCGCGATCTCGGTGCGATACGCCTCGAAAATGCGGCGTAGCGCGTCGCGCATGCCGACGCGCGGATGCCAGCGCAGGTCGCGTTTCGTGTTGTCGATTTTCGGGACGCGGTTCTGCATGTCCTGGTAGCCGCGCCCGTAGTAGCGCTCGGCGGTGGTGCGCCGCAGCCGCACCCGGCGCGCGGCCTTCTGGTACTCGGGGATCTCGAGCGCCAGCTCGACCATCATCTCGGCGAGCTGGCGCACCGACAGGTTGTTGCGCGGATTGCCGATGTTGTAGATCTTGCCCGAGGCGACGCCGCGCGGGTTGTCGATGATCCGCATCAGCGCATCGATGCCGTCGTCGATGTAGGTGAAGGCGCGCTTCTGGCGCCCGCCGTCGACCAGCTGGATCGGCTCGCCGCGCGAGATGTGGCCGAGGAACTGGGTGACCACGCGCGAGCTGCCTTCCTTGGCGGTGGCGAGCGAATCGAGGCCCGCGCCGATCCAGTTGAACGGCCGGAACAGGGTGAAGTCGAGGCCGACCTTGTCGCCGTAGGCCCAGATCACGCGGTCCATCAGCTGCTTGGCGCAGGCGTAGATCCAGCGCTGCTTGCTGATCGGCCCGTACACCAGCGGCGAGTCTTCCGGGTCGAACTCGCGATCGGGAGACATTCCGTACACTTCCGAGGTCGACGGGAACAGCAGGCGCTTGCGATGGTGCACGCAGGCGCGCACGATCGGCAGGTTGGCCTCGAAGTCGAGCTCGAACACGCGCAGCGGGTCCTTCACGTACACCGAGGGCGTGGCGATTGCCACCAGCGGCAGCACGGTGTCGCACTTGCGGATGTGGTACTCGATCCACTCCTTGTTGATGGTGATGTCGCCCTCGAAGAAGTGGAAGCGCCGCTCGCCGAGCAGGTCCTCGACGCGGTCGCTCTGCATGTCCATGCCGTAGATTTCCCAGTCGGTGGACGCGAGCACGCGCTTGGACAGGTGGTGGCCGATGAAGCCGTTGACGCCGAGGATCAGCAGGCGCTTCATTGAAGGGGCTCGATCTCCAGGAGGCGCAGGACTCTACCATCGCCGCACGCCGCGAACCATTCGCCGTTTTCGCGATAGGGGCCGAGCGCGCCGCGCGGCGCCTGCCGTTGTGGTTCGATCCTCGTTCGGTTGATCTTCATTCCATGGGTGAATGCCCCAGGATACGGCGGCGCGACCGCGCGCACCAGGTTGTGGATCTCGCGCGCGCTCCTCGACCAGTCGATGCGCCCGTCCTCGGGCTTGCGGCCGCCGAAGTAGCTGCCGCGGGAAAGGTCCTGGGGCCGCAGGCGCGCGGTTCCGGAAAGGAGAGCGGGCAGGGAGCGGCGCAAAACCACTTCCGCCGCAACGGCCACCCTGCCCATGACCTCGACGGCGAGATCGTCGGGGCCGATCGGCACGCGCTCCTGGTCGACGATGCGGCCGGCGTCGGGCTTGGCGACCATCTCGTGCAGCGTCGCGCCGGTTTCGGTCTCGCCCATCAGGACCGCCCAGTTCACCGGCGCGCGTCCGCGGTATTTCGGCAGCAGCGAACCGTGCATGTTGAACGCGCCGCGCCGCGCCAGCGCGAGCAGCCCCGGCGCCAGCATGCGCCGATAGTAGAAGGAGAAGATGAAGTCCGGGCCAAGGGTCCGGAGTCTTTCAAGAGGCTGCGCCGTTTCGGCGTCCTGCAGCGTCTCGATCCCGTGCTTGCGGGCGAGCTCGGCGACGCTCGCGAACCAGACCCGCTCCGCCGGATCATCGCGGTGCGTGACGACGAGCGGCACCGCGATGCCCGCCTCCAGCAGCACGCGCAGGCAGCGTACGCCTACGTCGTGATACGCGAAGACGACTGCCTGGGCTGCCACTGCTGAGCGCCCGGCTGCTGCTCGAGGACGGCCTGCACCATGTAGCGCGGCCGGCCGCGCACTTGCTCGTAGATGCGGCCGATGTACTCGCCGGTGAGACCGATGCCGAAGACGGCGAGCCCCATCAGGAAGAACTCGAGCACGTCGCGGTCCCAGACGTGCTCCAGCGCGCCCGCCAGTCCCGCCGTGTACAGCTGGTAAGCCAGCACGGTCGCGTATAGCAGCACCGCGCCCACGGCCACGATCATGCCGATGCCAGAGAAGATCTGCAGCGGCTTCACGGAGAAGCCGGTCACCAGGTCGAAGTTGAGCTTGATCAGCCGGGACAGCGAGTACTGCGAGGCGCCGGCCGCGCGCTCGTCGTGGCGCACCTCGATCTCGGTCGGGTTGCGGGCATAGATGAAGGCGAGCGCCGGCACGAAGGTGTTCACCTCGGGCGACTGGTTGATCGCGTCGACCACGTTGCGCGCGTAGGCGCGCAGCATGCAACCCTGGTCGGCCATGCGGATGCGGGTCAGGTCTTCGCGCAGCCGGTTCATGGCGCGCGAGGCGGCACGGCGGAACAGGTTGTCGCGGCGCTCGCTGCGATAGCTGCCGACGTAATCGAAGCCTTCCTCCATCTTGGCGAGCAGCTTGTGGATCTCCTCGGGCGGGTTCTGCAGGTCGGCGTCGAGCGTCACCACGACCTCGCCGCGGGCGTGCTGGAACCCGGCCATGATCGCCATATGCTGGCCGACGTTGGCGGCGAGGATCACGACCCGGGTGACGTCGGGTCGGCGATCGAATTGCTGGCGCAGCACCCGGATCGAGTGGTCGCGGCTGCCATCATCGACCAGGATGAGCTCGTAGGTCTGGCCGAGGGCGTCGAGCGCGGGATACAGGCGCGCGAGCAGCGCCGGCAGGCCGGCTTCCTCGTTGTAGATCGGGACGACTATCGATACTTTGGGCGCGGCCGCCATTCGCTTATTCGCGCCCCAGTATAGCCGCTTGGAGCGCGGCACACACCCGCTCGACGTCGGCGTTTTGCATCTGCGTGAAGAGCGGCAGCGTCACGGTACGCGCGCCGATCGTCTCGGCGTTCGGAAAATCGCCCGGGCCATAGCCGAGGCGCCGGTAGGCGGCAAAGAGATGCATCGCCTGGTAGTGCACCCCGGCGCCGATGCCGCGCGCGTGCATCCGTTCGATGAGCGCGCGCCGCGTGATGCCGAGCGCGCCGAAGTCGACGAGCGGGGCGAACAGATGCCACGAATGCCCGGGCCGGTCGGCCGCCGGCAGCCGCACATGGCGCATGCCCTGCAGCAATTCGAGATAGCGCCGCGCGAGCTCGCTGCGCCGCGCGTTGAATTGCGCCAGCCTGGCGAGCTGGGCGAGCCCGATGCACGCGGCAACGTCGGCCAGATTGAACTTGCCGCCGGGCTCCTCGACCTCCATCTCGCCGCCGGGCAGCTTGCGGATGCCGTGGAAGCGCAGCCGCTCGGCGCGCTCGACCTCGGCCGGGTCGGCGAAGGAGAGCGCTCCGCCCTCGATGGTGGTGATGTTCTTGTTCGGGTGGAAGCTGAACGCCACCAGGTCGCCCTGGGCGCCGATGGCGCGGCCGGCGTGGCTCGCCCCCATCGCGTGCGCTGCGTCCTCGATCACGCGCAGGCCGCGACGCTTCGCCAGCGCGCAGACCGGCGCGAGCTCCACCGGCAGGCCGGCGAAGTGCACCGGCATCACCGCCTTGGTGCGCGGCGTGATCGCCGCCTCGATGCGCGCCGCATCGGTGTTGCGGCTGTCCAGGTCGACGTCCACCAGCACCGGCCGCGCGCCCGCGCGCAGCACCACGTTCGCGCTCGCGACGAAGGTCATCGCGGGCACGATTACCTCGTCGCCCGGCCCGACCCCGGCGAGGGCGAGCGCCACCTCGAGCGCGCCGGTCGCCGAGGTGAAGGTGCGCACCGGGCGGCCGCCGCAGTGCGCCGACAGCGCCTCTTCGAAACGCAGCACCTGCGGCCCGGAGGTGATCCAGCCGGAACGCAGCACCTCGGCCACCGCCGCGATCGTCTGCTCGTCGATCTCGGGCCGCGCGAAGGGAAGAAACGCGCTCACGAGCGCGCCACGATGAACACGCCCGCGACGATAACAGCGATTCCCGCCATGCGCATCGGCGTGACCGCCTCGCCGAGCAGCGCCCATGCGGCGATCGCGTTGACCACGTAGCCGATCGACAGCATCGGATAAGCGATGCTCACCGGCACGCGCGAGAGCGCGACGACCCAGACGACCACGCTGACGACATAGCACGCCAGGCCGGCGAGGATGTGCGGCTCGAGGGCGAGCCGGAGACCGAGGGGCATCGCATTGGTGCCGGCCTTGAGCAGAAGCTGCGCAGCGGCATTCAGCAATACGCCGGCGAGAATGAACCAAAAGCTGAAGAGCGTCATGGCTTCCTCACGATCACGTAACGCGGCCCGCGCGCCGCGATTTCCATCGGCAAATCGAGCTCGCGGCGCAGGCGCTCGAAGTCGCGCGCCGCGAAGAACGCATACGCTTCGCGCTCGGCGTTCCAGGCGCGCGCAAACGCCGCGAGGTCGGGGATGAACCGGTCCGGCTCCCAGGCGACGGCCTGCTCCAGCTCGTCCTTGTACCCGACCATGGTCACGGTGCGGCGCAGCGCCCAGGGCATGGTGTGGTCGTAGGCCTGGACCGCGAAGATCGCAGCGTCGCGAGACGGAGCTTGCGCCAGGGAAGCGACCAGCGGCGCCACGCTGTACGCGGGCGCGAATACGGCGTGCCCGCCGGAGGCGACGAGAAGGGCAGCAAGCGCGCCCGCCGCGAGGCTTGCCACGGCGCCCGCGGCGCGTCCGAGCGCCGCCAGCGCCGCCGCGCCGACGGCGCCCGCGAGCCCGATCGTCGCCGCCGCGGCGAGCCAGGGAGCATAGTCATCGCCAAGACCGTACAGCGCTCCGTCCCCCGCCCCGGTGAGGCGCCAGGCTCCGCCGCCAGTAGCCATCGCGGCTGCCGCCACGAGGAGCGATTGCGCCATCAGCAGCCCGCTGCGGGGCCCGCGCGCGAGCAACCGCCCGGCAAGCAGGGCGAGCGCCGGAACGAGAGGCAGGATGTAGGGCGGGAGCTTGGAGCCCGAGCCGGAAAAGAAAGCGAACACGACCAGCGCCCAGAGACCGAGGAAAAGAGCCGGCGAGAACTCCTTTCCGGGCGCTGGCCGCAGCGCCGCGACCCACCCGGCGATGACCGCCAACAGCCAGGGCCACATGCCCGCCACGAGGACCGGCAGGAAGAACCACGCGGGATGCTCTCGGTGGTGCATCCTGGTAGTGAACCGCAGCCAGTGTTCCTGCACGAAGAAAAAGTGCGCGAATTCCGAGTTGGCCCGCGACACGGCGACGAACCAGGGCGCGGCGATGAGAAGAAAGAGCAGCCCGCCGCGCACCAGCTCGAGCCGGCGCAGCAGCGCCCAGTCGCGGCGTGCGGGCACGTAAAGCGCCACCGCACCGAGCGGCAGCACGATGCCGATCAGGCCCTTGCTCAGCACGGCAGCCGCGCACGCCGCCCAGAAGGCGAGCATCCAGCGCCGCCGCACGGCAGGCTCGGACGCGGCGCGCTGCGCGAGCGCGAACGCGAACACCGCGGCCGAAAGGAACAAGGTGACGCTCATGTCGAGCGTGTTGAACTGCCCGAGCAGCACATAGAGGGGGCTTGAGGCGAGAATCGCGGCGGCGAAAGCGCCCGCGGGTGGGGCGTACAGCCGGTTGCCGGCGGCGAACACCATGAGGACGCCGGCGAGCGCGGCGAGGCCGGTCCACAGCCGGGCGGCCCAGTCGCTGACGCCGAACACCTTGAACGCCGCCGCGGTCGCCCAGTACTGCAGCGGCGGCTTCTCGAAGTACTTGAAGCCGTTCAGCCGCGGCGTGAGCCAGTCGCCGCTCGCCGCCATCTCGCGCGGGATTTCGCCGTAACGTCCTTCGTCCGGCTTGTACAGCGGCCGCAGCGCAAGCGAGCCGAGCCAGGCGAGCGCGACCAGGACTAAGAGCAGGCTAGAAGCTCGTCTCGACATAGCCGTAGATGTAGTTCGAGCCGCCGTTCACGCTGTTGAACAGGCGCGACGCGCCGAAGACGCCCGAGCGGTGCGAAACGCCGAGGCCGACATAGGTCTCGCGCAGCGCGCGCGCGCGCAAGACGTCACCCACGTTGATGTCGACGGTCGGATCGAGGTACAGAAGCAGCTTCGAGGTGTCGCGGCCGCGCAGCGCCTGGTCGCGCTGCTCGCTGAAGGGGACGCGGCTCGCATACGAAATTCCGGCGCCGAGGCCGAGGCGCGTGCGCAGCCACTCGCGCCAGGAGCCGAGGTAGTAGTAGGCCTTGAAGTAACCGTTGATCTGCCAGGAGTCCTCCTGCAGCCCGCGCTCCTCGTGCTTGAGGAAGCCGACGAAGCCCGCGAGGTCGAGAGGCCAGCCGTTCAGCCCGCGCACCAGGATCTGGCCGACCTCGAGCGACACGATGCTGGTGTCGTCCTGCGTATTCACGCTGGTGCACTGCAAGGTGACGATCGGCGTCAGGTCGCAATCGCTCGACTGCCCGTAGCCGACTCTCATGATCAGCGGCCGGCGGTCCCATTCGCTCGACTGGTCGGGCTTGAAGCCGTACATCAGGCCGAGCATCGCATAAGGCTGCAGGCCGTCCTCGACCACCGGGCTGCCGCGCACGCTGCTCGACCAGCGCGTCATGCCCGCGCCCGCGAGCAGCTGCCAGCGCTCGGCGAACCGGTACGCGGCGAGCACGCCCAGCTCGAGATTCAATCCGGAACCTGCCTTGTATTCGGGCCGCTCCGCGGTGGCTTCTTCCGGGCGCACGCCGTAGTAGTAGTTGTTCAGCTTCGAATCGCGCCAGGCCAGGGTCGCGTAGGGTCGCCAGCGCAACTTTCCGCTCCACCAGCCCTCGTAGCGGTAGCCGAGGCGCAGCTCGGCGCCGTCCGATTCCTCGCTCACGTTCTGCATCGCCTCGCCGTAAACGACGCCGGCGCCGAGGCGATAGCGGGCCGCGACGCCGAGGTCGTCGCCCGACGAGCGCTTCGCCATGCCGGTCATGCTTTCGGGCACGTGGTCGGAGGCGAAGCCCTCGAGGCGACGGCGCAGGAAAAGCTCGTAGCGGTAACGCTCGCTTTCGAGCTTGAGGCCGATCCGATCCGACTGCAGGTAGAAATAGCGGCTGTCGTACCGGAACTGCATCATCAGGTCCGAGTCGCGGTCCGAGCCGCGGTAAGGCGAGGGCTCGAAGCGCCAGGTGAAGCCGATCCCCGCCTCGCCGGGCGCGAGCACCCCGTCGAGGGGGTCGCTCGTGGCATATACGTTGAATGCAACTAGTGCAGCGAGAAGTCCAGCAACGGCCCTTTTGGCACGATCTGCGTCGGGTTGATGTGCTTCATGCTGCGGTAGTAGTGCGACTTGATCTGCGCCATGTCGACGGTCTTCGCCACGCCCGGCAGCGCGTACACCCGGCGCGTCCAGCGCCACAGGTTCGGGTAGTCGACGAGCCGCCGCAGGTTGCACTTGAAGTGAGAGTAGTACACCGCATCGAAGCGCACGAGCGTGGTGAAGAGCCGCACGTCGGCTTCCGTAAAGTCGTTGCCGCAAAGCCACTTTCGTTTCGCCAGCCGCTTCTCCAGCCAGTCGAGGGTGCGAAACAGCCCGCTCACGGCTTCCTCGTACTTGTCCTGCGCCGTGGCGAAGCCCGCGCGGTACACCCCGTTGTTCACCGTGCGGTAGATGCGTTCGTTGAGCCAATCGATTTCCCTTCTGCGTTTTTCTGGATAGAGATCGGCGAGCTTGCGCCGCGCGAGCGCGTCGAACTCGCGGTTCAGCATGCGGATGATCTCGGAGGATTCGTTGTTGACGATGCGGCCCTGCTTCTCGTCCCACAGCACCGGCACCGTCACGCGCCCGGTATAGCCCGGTTTCGCTTTTGCATACAGCTCGTGGAGGTAGCCCTCGGGGAACTGCCAGCCGTTCTCTCCCATGTAGGGATCCGCATAGGACACCGGCACGGCCTTTTCCAGGCCCTTCAACGCGCGCGCGACAAGCGTGCGATGCGCCCAGGGGCAGCTTTTCGCAACGTAGAGGCGATAGCGGCCGGCTTCGGGCTCGCTCACCCAATCGCGAAACGCGCTTTCCGCCCGGACGAACGCGCCGCCGGTCGCCTTGGTGTCGCGCGGGATGTCCTGCCACACGCCCTCTACCAGCATGCCCATGGCCGCGAGTATAGTTCGCCTCACAACAACGTCTTTCGAGGAGGAGTTCGATGCGCTTTTTTGCAAAACTGCTGCTCCTGGCGGCTCTGCCGGTCGCGGCGTCCGCCCAGGGCTGGAAGCCCACCAAGGATGTCGAGTTCGTGATCCCGTTCGCGGTCGGCGGCGGCGCCGACCTGATGGCCCGCGTGATCCACAAGATCATCACCGAAGACAAGCTGGTGCCGGTGCCCGTGGCGCTGGTGAACAAACCCGGCGGCGGCGGCGCGGCGGGCATCGGCTACATGAGCGCCAGCCGCAAGGCCGACCCGAACACGCTGGTCCTGATCAACGGCTCGACGCAGATCACGCCGATCATCACCCCGACGGCGAAGACGCTGACCGAGGTGCACCCGGTGATGAACGTGATGCTCGACGACTTCGTGTTCTTCGTGCGCGGCGACGCGCCGTGGAAGACCGCCGCCGAGTTCGTGAAGGACGCCAAGTCCAAGCCGGCGAAGACCTACAACTTCTCCACCGGCGGCACGACCGACGTAATGGCGGTGACGGTGCTCGCCAAGTCGACCGGCACCGAGCTCAACATGATCAGCTTCAACAGCGGCGGCGAGGCACTGACCGCGCTGCTCGGCGGCCACGTACATGCCTCGCTCGGTAACCCGCTCGAGTTCATGGGTCACCTGCAGAAGGGCACGGTGCGCGCCATCGGCGTGTTCCGCGACACGCGCTTCGCCATGCTGCCCAACGTCCCCACCATGAAGGAGCAGGGCATCAACGCGCCGACCTTCCAGATGTGGCGCGGCGTCGGCGTGCCGAAGGGCGTGCCGGCCGACGCGGCGAAGTACTGGGAAGGCGTGATGGCGAAGGTGGTGGCCTCGCCGCAGTTCAAGGCCTACCTCAAGGACAACGCCGCCTCCGAGGCGACGATCGCCGGCGCCGAGTTCGAGAAGTTCCTGGCGACCCAGGAGCGTCTCTACCGCGACCTGCTCGGCAAGTAGGGCGCAGCGCCAGATGCTGAACCGGCCGGCACCCGGCGAGGTGCTGCTCGCCCTGCTGTTCGCGGTTCTCGGCATCCTCTGGATCGTGGCCGCGGCGCGCATGCCCCTGTGGGCGGGGTTCGTGCCGCAGTCGGGGTTCATGCCGCTCTGGTACGGCATCATCCTCGTCGCGCTGGCCGCGGCGATCCTCGCCAACCTGTTCCTGCGCAGGGACCCCGGCCAGAAGGAGGAGCCGATCGGCAAGCCGCTGGTCGTGCTGGCCGCGCTGGCCGCCTCGATCGCCGGGCTGGACCTGGTCGGCTTCGCCCCCTCGATCTTCCTGCTCCTGCTGGTGCTGTTCGCGGCGGTTGAGCGCCTGCCGATGGTCCGGTCGCTGGTAGTCGCGACGACCGCTACCGCCGTGCTGTTCCTCATCTTCCGGACCTGGCTGCGCGTGCCGCTGCCGGTCGGGCCTTTAGGGATCTGACGGGCATCTGATGGAACTGCTCGGCCACCTCGCGCAGGGGTTCCTCGCGGCGGCGACGCCGGCGAACCTGCTGATGTGCCTGCTCGGCGTGGTGCTGGGCCAGATCATCGGGGTCCTGCCCGGCATCGGACCTTCGGCGGCGATCGCGCTGCTGCTGCCGCTCACCTACGGCGCCAGCCCCACCGGCGCCATCATCATGTTCGCCGGCCTCTACTACGGCGCGCAATACGGCGGAACGCTCACCTCGGTGCTGATCAACGTGCCGGGCGAGTCCACCTCGGTGATGACCACCCTCGACGGCTACCAGATGGCGCTGCAGGGCCGCGGCGGCGTGGCCCTCGGCATTGCCGCCATCGGCTCCTTCATCGCCGGGTGTCTCGGCACGGTCGGCCTCATGCTGCTCGCACCGCCGCTCGCCAAGGTCGCGCTGGCGTTCGGGCCGCCCGAGTATTTCGCGCTCGTGCTGCTCGGCCTGATGGCGCTCGCCGCCGTCGGCGGCTCGGTCCTCAAGGGGCTCGCGACCGGCGTGGCGGGCCTGCTCCTCGGCACCATCGGCATCGATCCGCAGGTCGGCGCGCCGCGCTTCGACTTCGGGCAGCTCTGGCTGCTCGACGGCGTGGACTTCATCATCCTGGCGGTCGCGCTCTTCGGCGTCGGCGAGGTCCTCGCCAGCTGCCGGATGGGCTCGGCAACTCCCATTCTGAACGTAGGACGCGTGCTGCCGAACCGCGAGGAGTGGCGGCAGGCGCGCATGGCGATCCTGCGCGGTAGCGGCATCGGCTTCCTCATCGGCATCCTGCCGGCCGCGGGCGCGACCATCGCGTCCTTCGTCGGCTACATCGCCGAAAAGAAGCTGGCGAAGGACCCGTCGCGCTTCGGCAAGGGCGCGATCGAGGGCGTCGCCGGCCCGGAATCCGCTAACAACGCGGCCTCGGCCGGCGCCATGGTGCCGATGTTCGCGCTCGGCGTGCCGGGGTCGAACACCACCGCGGTGATGCTCGCGGCGCTGATCATGTTCGGCCTGCGTCCCGGCCCGGACATGTTCACCACCAACGCGGCGCTGGTATGGGCGGTGATCGCCAGCATGTTCATCGGCAACCTGATCCTCCTGGTGATGAACCTGCCGCTCGCGGGCCTGTTCGCGCGCCTGCTGCAGATCCGCTACAGCTGGATCTACCCGCCGATCCTCGCGATCTGCGTCACCGGCGTGGTCTCGCGCGCGAACAACGTCGAGGATGCGTGGCTGATGCTCGGCTTCGGCGTGCTGGGCTGGCTGATGAAGCGTTACGACTGGTCGGCAGCGCCGATGATCCTCGGCCTGGTGCTCGGGCCGATCTTCGAGAACTCGCTGCGCCAGTCGCTGACCCTCTCGCACGGTAGCGGGCTGATCTTCGTCACGCGCCCGATCGCTGCCGTGCTGGTCGCGTTCGCGCTCATCGCGGTTACCGCCCCCCTTTGGAGCAGGTTCTTCCGTGCCAAAATTCTTTGACCGCATAGGCGTCGACATCAACCAGAAGCTGCCGCTCGAGCGCGCGATCGCGTGGGCGATCGAGCACAAGGTGCCGGTGATCGATCTTTGCCTGGACCAGACCCCGGATTTGCTCGAGAAGAGCTCGCCGCGGCTGGCGAACGCGAGAAAGCACCTGGAAGCGAACGACATCAAGCTCGGTCTTCACACCCTCTCGGCGGTCAACATCGCCGAGACCTCTCCTTTCGTCACCAGCGCGGCCGACGCCTACCTCGCCGCGTACCTGGACGCCGCGAAGAAGCTCGGCGCCGGCTGGGTCGTGGTGCACGGCGGCTACCACTTTGGCGGCGACAAGCGCGCGCGCATGGACGCTGCCGTGGCGCGCATCGCGCGCGCGGCCAAGGCCGCGGAGAAGAAGAAAGTCAAGTTGTTGCTGGAGAACCTGAACCCCGAGCCCGAGCAGGCCGAGGTGCATTACCTCTGCAACGACCTCGAGGAGTGCCGCTACTATTTCGAGCGGCTCGATTCGCCCGCGCTCGGCTGGAGCTTCACCGTGAACCACGCGCACATCCGCCCGAACCGCATCGACGCGTTCATGGCCGGCCTCGACATGAGCCGCTGCGGCGAGGTGCGCCTCGCTGACTGCCGCGGCACGCACGAGGAGCACCTGCGCCCGGGCGAAGGCACGATCGACTTCGGCGCGATGTTCGCCGCCATCGAGGCGAGCGGCTATCGCGGCCACTACATGCAGGCCTTCGGCAGCCTGGACGACATGCTGAAGGGACGCAGCACGCTGGCACAACTCGCAGAGGAGGGCCTCAAGTGAAACCGATTCATCTGATGCTGCTGCTGGCCGCGTTCTCGGCCCAGGCGACGGAGCCCGACAACCTGCGGCGCCTGAGGGTGCCGCCGCCGCCCTGGCCGCAGGGCGACGAGCGCGGCATGGCGAACCAGATCGGGCCGGCGACGTTCCAGCGCTGCGCCTGGCACATGCAGCAGCCGGGCGCGAGGTCGTACGAGCTGTCCTACCTGCGCTCGAACACCATGCCGCTCTCGCCGTTCGCCGGGCCTTACGCGGTCAAGCCGAAGGCGAGCGCCGGCATTCCGGGTACCGCGCACGCCTTCAATTCAGAACAAATGAATGAGAATGCGGAACCGGCCCAGCAGGGCACGCAGATGGACGCGCTAGGGCACTTCGGCGCCTTCAAGCAGCCGTGGGACGGCAAGACCGAGTTTCCGGCCGGGGAAGCCGTGTACTACGGCGGCTTCACGCAGAAGGACGTCAAGCCCACGCCCGATTCGCCGCTCCTCAAGCTCGGCATCGACAAGGCCCCGCCGATCATCACCAGCGCCGTGCTGCTCGATGCAAAGGCATACAAGAAAGCCGGGATGAAGGACGGCGAGCTGGTCTCGGCAAAGGACCTGGAAGGCATGCTGAAGGCGCAGGGGCTTGCCGGGCGCGGCGTGCTGCCGGGC
This sequence comes from Burkholderiales bacterium, assembly GCA_036559525.1. Classification (GTDB taxonomy): domain Bacteria; phylum Pseudomonadota; class Gammaproteobacteria; order Burkholderiales; family SG8-39; genus SCGC-AG-212-J23. Next base: position 16,901 of record DATBSZ010000058.1, on the reverse strand, counting down.
GACGTGGTGTACGTGCGCACCGGCTGGGGCGACCACTGGCGCGACCCCGACACCGAGAAGTTCTACTACACCAAGGCCCCCGGCCTGTCCTTCGACGCCGCGCAGTGGCTTGCCGAGAAGCGCATCGTGGCGATCGCGCTCGACACCCCGTTCGTCGACACCGTCGCCGAAGGCATGCTGATGGGCAAGGCCGGCCCGGCGCCGGGCACGCCCCCGGGGCTGCCGTTTGCGGTGCACCATCACATGCTCTCGCAGGCCGGAATCCACCTGGTCGAGAACGCGAAGCTCGACGAGCTGGCGGCCGACCGCGTGTGGAATTTTTGCACGCTGATCCTGCCGCTGCGCGACCAGGGCGCCGCCGGGTCGGCGGTGCGCCCGGTCGCGATCGGTGTGCCTCCTATAAGAGCTGGACGAAAATGAGGAGCAGCCCGATCACCGAGACGAGCCACACCGCGGTGCGCAGCCAGGGAATGCCGGCGAGGTATACGAAGGCGTAGGCGAGCCTCGCCCAGAAGAAAAGCTGCGCGCCGAGCAGCGTCATGGCATTGGTCTTTCCTGAAACGACTGCCATGAGGACGAGCGCGGCAAGGAGCACCAGGTTCTCGAGCATGTTGTGGTGCGCGCGCTGCGCCCGGCCGGCCCAGCCGGTGCACGGGGCGAGTCCTTCCCGGTTGCCGGCGAGCATCGGCAGCCCCACTTGAAGCGTCGCCCCGCCCACTGCGACAAGCATCTGCGCGAACGTGAGCGCGACCGCCCACAGCAGCCACATCAGTTCCGGTTTCATTGTTATTCCCTCCCGAAAGGAGGGATTGTCATCCAACCGCTACAAACGTGCTTTTCAGCGCTGCCAGGCGGCGCGGCGGAATTTCTTGCGGCGCGACACGATCGTGAGCTGGCGGCCGGCGAACTCGTGCACCTTCTGGCGGATCTCGGCGGCGAGGTCGGGGGGCAGCGCGGTTGCGGCGTCTTCGAATAGCGCAACCACATCCCGCGATGCGGGACCGTCGTGGAAGAAGCCGCGCTCCTTGTCCCAGACCAGGGCGCGCTCGGTAGCGTCCTCGCCGTAGCAGAGCTGGAACAGGGTCACCTCGCCCTGGGCCTGCCAGACGAACAGGTCGAAATACTCATCGTGGAACCAGCGCCTCTTGGCTGGCGGGTCGTCGGCGACCCCGAGGATTTCTTTAAGCATGTCGGCTAGTCAACGATTATGACCGAGTCCGCGTTCATCGGTACTGTCATTGAATCATGACGCGCGGTCGCTGGCCAGTTCTCGCGGCTGCGACGATTCCGCGCGGCGTGTAGGGAAACCTCCCGGCACGTTTTCATTTTGTTACGTCAACTAATTTTTCGTAGACCCGTTGGACCGTTCGTTGCTTGCTTTCGAGGGTAGTTCACGGGCACTAGTTGGTGGTTAATAGCATCTGAAGGAAATGGAGGCGAGACCATGAACATGCCGGTACGAGCGATCAGCCAGAACGACGAGACGCGCGAAGCGGGGCGTTCGAATCTCATCCGCTCCCTCAGCGATTTCACCAAGCAGCACCGCGCGGCGAACTGGACGGGGAGCTTCGCAGCCTTCCTGGAAAGCGTGCTCCCCGCCGATTCGCGCGGCATCGCGCGCTCGAGCCACCAGTACATGTGGGACATGATGCGCTCGAAAGACACCCTTTTCCAGGACGAGCTCTACGGCATCGACGACACCCTCGAGCGCGTGATGGAGTATTTCAAGGCGGCGAGCGCCGGCAGCGAGGTCGGCCGGCGGCTCCTGCTGCTGCTCGGGCCGCCCTCGGGCGGCAAGTCGAGCATGGTGATCCTGCTCAAGCGCGGCCTGGAGGCCTACAGCCACACCGAGGCGGGGGCGCTCTACGGCATCGACGGCTGCCCGGTGCACGAGTCTCCCCTGCATCTGGTCCCGCACACCATGCGCGCCCAGTTCCGCCAGACCTACGGCGTCGACATCGCGGGCGAGCTCTGCCCGTACTGCACCAGCCGCCTGCAGCACGAGTTCGACGGCGACTTCATGCAGATGCCGGTGCAGCGCATCTTCATCTCCGAGGCCGGGCGCGTCGGCGTCGGCACCTATGCGCCGCACGACCCGACCACCGCGGACATCGCCGACCTGGTCGGCTCGGTCGACCTCTCCAAGGTCTCCCAGTTCGGCGACGAAGGCGACCCGCGCGCCTGGTCGTGGTCGGGCGCGGTGTTCGCCGCAAGCCGCGGCGCGCTCGAGATGATCGAGATCCTCAAGGTGAAGCGCGAATTCCTCTATCTCCTGCTCACGCTCACCCAGGAGAAGAACGTCAAGGTGTCGCGCTTCCCGCTGATCCACCTCGACGAGACCATCCTCGCGCACACCAACCTCGCCGAGTTCCGCAAGTTCCTGCAGGAGCCCGAGAACGAGGCGCTGCTCGACCGCATGGTGATCATCCAGGTGCCCTACACCCTCTCCTACAAGGAAGAGGCGAAGATCTACCGCAAGCTCACCTCCTCCACCCAGGCGTTCCGCGAGGTGCACCTCGATCCGCACGCGCTGCACGTGGCCGCGGCGTTCTCGGTGCTGACGCGCCTCGCCGAAAGCGAGGGCGAAAGCGACGGCACCAAGAAGGCGCGCCTGTACGCCGGCGAGGACGTCGACGGCGTGTCGGGCAACGAGGTGAACAAGATCCGCGCGCGCAATCCCGAAGAGGGCCTGGCCGGCGTGTCGCCGCGCTTCGTGATCAACGCGCTCTCGAGCGCCATCATCCAGTCCGCGAAGAGCAGCCTGACGACCATGGATGTCCTGATCGCGCTCAAGGACGCGATCGAGGCCGACGTGCGCATCGACGGCAAGAAGAAGCGCAAGTGGGTCGATTTCCTGGTCACGGTGCGCAAGGAGTTCTACAACCGCTGGGTCAAGGAGGACGTGCACAAGGCGCTGTTCGTCTCCTTCGAGCAGGAGGCGCAGCAGCTGCTCGACAAGTACCTCGACGAGGTCGAGGCGACCCTCGACAACCGTACCCTCAAGGACCCGATCACCACCGAGGAACGCAAGCCCGACGAGCGCTTCCTGCGCAACGTCGAGGAAAAGATCCGCATCTCCGAGTCGGGCAAGCTCTCGTTCCGCCAGGAAGTGGTGCGCAAGGCGATGGGCGCGTACAAGCGCGGCGAGAAGTTCACGCTCGACAGCCACGCGCCGCTGCACGACGCGGTCGAGCAGTACCTCTTCGAGCAGCGCCGCGACGTGCTGCGCCTGGTGAGCTCCTCGGCGCGCCCCGATGACGAGACGCGCCAGAAGATCTCGGTGGTCGAGAAGCGCCTGGTCGACGAGTACGGCTACGACTCGCACAGCGCCCGCGAGGCCCTCAACTACGTCACGACCCTATTGGCGCAAGAGTGACCCTCCGAATTGCCGCGGAAACACCCTGGTACGACCTCTTTTCCCGAGGGGCCCGGGACTGGCTGCGGCATAACCAGAAGGTGCGCTCGGCGGTGAAGGAGAGCCTGCCCGAGCTGCTGGCGGGGGGCGACCTCATCACCCGCCCCGGCAACCGCACCGTCGCGGTGCCGGTGAAGATGCTCGAGCACTCGCGCTTTCGCCTGCTCGACGCAGACGCTCAACAGGGCGCCGGCCAGGGCAAGGGCCAGCCGGGCGATGTGCTGCAGCCCGGGCGCGAGGACGGCGACTCTCAGGGACGCGCCGGCGGCACCGGAAACGGCGAGATCAGGTTCGTGGTGGAGCTGAAGATCGACGAGATCGTCGACTGGCTATGGGAAGAGCTGAAGCTCCCCGAGCTCAAGCCCAAGCGTTCCGCCGCGCTCGACGAGCCCGACTACGTGCGCGAGGGCTGGGACAAGCGCGGCGCCCGCTCGCGCCTGGATCGGCGCCGCACCCTGAAGGAGTCGATCAAGAGAAGGTCGATTCAAACCGAGACGGTCGCGATCGTCAACGACGACCTGCGCTTCCGCCAGCTCGCGAAGCGCGCGACGCCCGCCACCAACGCCGCGGTCATCTTTGCCCTGGACGTCTCGGGCAGCATGGACGAGGCGCAGCGCCGGCTCGCCAAGCAGTTCTTCTTCTTCGCGCTGCAGGGCATCCGGCGCCAGTACACCAAGGTCGAGACGATGTTCCTCGCCCACGCCGCCGAAGCCTGGGAGTTCGACGAGAGCCAGTTCTTCCAGGCCTCCTCCAGCGGCGGCACGGTGACCTCCAGCGTGGCGAGCCTCGCGCTCGACACGGTGCAGAAGCGCTTCGACCCGAGCCGCTACAACACCTACTTCTTCTACGCGTCGGACGGCGAGAACGCCGCCGAGGACCGAGACGCGGCGCGCAGCGCGCTGGGCGAGCTGTGCAAGCTCGTGAACTACGCCGGCTACTGCGAGACCGGCGGTGTCGCCACCTTCCGGCCGCGCGAGACCCAGCTCGCGGAGCTGTTCGGCGAGCTGAAGAACGGCGGCGCGCCGGTGGGCGTGAGCCATCTCGGCTCGCAGGAAGACATCTGGCGCGCGATCCGCGAATTCTTCAGCCAGCAGGCTGCGAATGAGTGACGAGACCGCCGCGCTCGAGGATTACGCGGGACGCATCGAGTCGCTCGCGCACCGGCTCGGCCTCGACTACTACCCGGTCGACTTCGAGATGGCGCCGCAGAGCCTGATGACCGAAATCGCGGTCTACGGGCTGCCGATCCGCATGCCGCACTGGTCGTTCGGCGTGCGCTACATCCACCAGCTCGTGCGCCAGAGCATGGGGAACTCGAAGATTTTCGAGGTGATGTTCCCCGGCGACCCCTGCCGCGCGTTCCTGATGGACACCAACTCGCTCGCCGAGAACGCGCTGGTCACCGCGCACGTGGTCGGCCACGCCGACTTCTCGAAGAACAACCAGCTGTTCGCGCGCTTCCACGACATGGCGGGCGGCAACATCATCGAGAAGGCGGCGGTGCACGCGCAGCGCATCCAGCAGGCGATCGACACCGCGGGTCTCGAGCGCGTCGAAGCCGTGCTCGACGCCGCGCTCGCGCTCGAGTCGCACATCGACGTCGGCGGCGAGCTGCACCGCTCGCGCTATCCCGAGTTCATCGCGGACAAGCCGAAGGCGCAAGCCAGCCACTTTCAGAAGAGATTCCAGGAACTCCCAGGCGCGTCGCGGCCCGAGGCGCTGCCGCTCGGGCTCACCCTCGGCCCGCAGCGCACGCGCGTGCCGCCGCACCCGGAATACGACCTCCTCTGGTTCATCGCCAACTACGCGCCCGAGCTCGAGCAGTGGGAGCGCGACATCTTCCTCGCGGTGCGCGCCGAGTCGCTCTACTTCTACCCGGTGTTCGCCTGCCAGATCATGAACGAGGGCTGGGCGTCCTACTGGCACGCGCGCCTCCTGCGCGAGGCCGACTTCCTGCCGCAGACCACCTACCTCGAGGCGATCAAGGCCCATTCCGACGTGGTGCGGCCGTACGCCTCGGGCGAGCAGACGGCGCTCGCCATCAACCCCTACCACCTGGGCTTCACCCTGTGGGAGACCATCGTCGAGCGCCACGGCCTCGAGCGCGCGCGCCAGGTGATGCGCGAGGAGGACGACTTCGGCTTCATCCGCAACTGGCTCGACCGCGAGCTCGCGGAGAAGCTCGACCTTTTCGTGTTCGAGGCGCGCCCGAACGACGAGATCCGCGTCGCCAACCGCGACCTCAACGCGGTGCGCGAAGCGATCCTCGCGCCCAAGTTCAACTTCGGCGCGCCGCGCGTCGCCGCGGTGGAGATCAAGCCCGACGGCGGCCTGGTGCTCGCGCACGAGCACTCGAGCGACGGCCGCGGCCTGGACGCGGGGCGCGCGCGGAAGGTGCTCGAGTACGCGCGGCGCGCATGGCGCCGCCCGGTCCGGCTGCACACGATCAACGACCGCAGCGAAGCGATCGAGCTCGCCGCCTAGGAATTCGGGGACGGAGCCCTAACTCCGGCGACGCGCAGCTATCGGAGTTAGGGCTCCGTCCCCGAATTCGACGACCGCGCGGAGCCGGTAGAGCTCGCTGCTTAGAGAATGATGATCAGCAGCAGGATGACGATGATGATGAGCAGCAGGGTTTCATTGCTCATCTGCCCGCCGGCGAGCGCGGCGTCGAGCCGGCCGGCGAGCTGAAGCACCTCCTCGTCCGACATCGCGTCGACACGGCCCACTGCGTCGCGCGGCGCGATTCCCATCCTTTCCAGGCCCTTGGCGAGCTCCGGGCGCTCCAGCAGCGCCTTCACCCGTGCGCGTTCGTCCTGCGCCTGCACGCTTTCGGTGCCGATCATCTCGGCGTGCACCGGCGGCATGAGCAGCGCCGCCGCCAGGCCGAAAGCCAGCACGATCCAGAAATCCACGAACCATTTGCCTAGCCGCTGCATCATGGGGTTGATCTCCTTCGACCCCAATGTAGCCAAGGCGCGCTCCCTTGGCTGTCGCGCGCACCGGAAATCGCCGTCGCCGAATTGCTACACGTGGCGCTATACACTCGCGCCATGCGTGCATATTTCCTCAAATCGCCCGAAATGCAGCTCGAGCTGCGCGACGCGCCGGCGCCGCAGCCGAAGCCCGGCCAGCATCTGGTGCGCGTGCGCGCCGCCGGATTGAATCGCGGCGAGCTGCTGCGCCACGGCCTCACCAAGCCAGGGCCCGCCAAGATCGGCGGCACCGAAGGCGCTGGCGAAGTCGAAGGCAGCGGCGCCCGTGTGATGGGCCGCTTGCCGGGCAGCTTCGCCGAATACGCGCTGATGGACGCCGAGGACGCGATCCCGGTGCCGCAAAACCTCTCTTGGGAAGAGGCCGCGGCGATCCCGATCACCTTCCTCGTGGTCTACGACATGCTGGTGCAGCAGGGAAGCCTCAAGAAAGACGAATGGCTCCTCGTGACCGGCGTATCCGCCGGCGTGGGAGTCGCCGCGCTTCTTGCGGCCAAGGCTCTTGGCGCCAAGGTGATCGGCACCTCCGGCTCGGATGAGAAGCTGCAGAAGCTGAAGTCACTAGGCCTCGATGTGGCCCTCCGGACGCGAAATCCCGATTTCTCGGCCAAAGTCCTCGAGGCGACGCAAGGAAAAGGCGTGAACCTGGTGGTCAACAACGTCGGCGGCTCGGTGTTCGCCGAGTGCGTGAAGTCGCTCGGCTTCGAAGGCCGGCTCGCCACGGTGGGCTACGTCGACGGCGTAATGAAGAGCGAGATCGACATCGAGGCGCTGCACTCCAAGCGCCTCAAGCTCTTCGGCGTGTCGAACAAGATGCGCAACGCCGCGCAGCGGGGCGTGACCGTCGCCGGGTTCAATAGAGATTTCCTGCCGCTATTCGCGAGTGGCAAGCTGAAACCGGTTATCGACCGGGTTTACGGCTTCCAGGAGCTGCCCGAGGCGAAGGCACGCATGGAAGCCGACGCCCACGTCGGCAAGCTCGTCGTGCGAATCTGACTACTGGGCCTTGATGCCGGCTTCCTTCACGACCTTGCCCCAGGTGTCGTACTCGCGCTTGATGAAGGCCGCGAACTCCTCGGGGCTGCTGCTCTTGGGCTCGGTGCCGGTCTTGTGCAGCGCGGACACCACCTGCGGGTGCGCCAGGGCCTTGACGATCTCCCGGTTCAGCCGCTCGACGATCTCCTTCGGCAGGCCCTTCGGACCCAGGAAGCCGTACCAGTTGAGCGCCTCGTAGCCGGGATAGCCCGACTCGGCGACCGTCGGCACGTCGGGCATCAGCGCGGCGCGCTTGGATCCCGTGGTGGCGACCGCCTTTGCCTTGCCGGCGCGGATCTGCGAGATCGAGGAAATCGGCGTGGCGAAGAACGAAGCGACCTGGCCGCCGAGGAATCCCTGCATCGCCGGCCCGCCGCCCTTGTAGGGGACATGCACGATGTCGATGTCCGCCATGCGCCGCAGGAGCTCGCCGGAAAGGTGGCCGGCCCCGCCGATCCCCGACGAGGCGTAGGTGACGGTGGCGGGCTTCGCCTTCGCGATCTTCACGAAATCGGCGACCGTATTCACGCCGAGCGAGGGCTGCACCACCAGCACGTTGGCGAACTCGGCGGCCATGCTGATCGGCACCAGGTCCTTCAGCGGGTCGTACGGCGTCTTCAGGATATGGGGGTTCACCGCGAGCGCGCCGACGTTGGCGAGCACGAGGGTGTAGCCGTCGGGCGCCTGCTTCGCGACGTAGTCCACCGCGATGTTGCCGCCGGCGCCGGCGCGGTTCTCGACCACGACTTGCTGTCCCAACTGCTCGCCGAGCGGCCCCTGCACGATGCGCGCGGTCGTGTCGGTGCCGCCGCCGGGCTCGAAGCCGACCACGATCGTCACCGCCTTGTTGGGATACTGCGCGAAGCAGATTCCCGAGAAAAGTATTCCTGCAAAAGCAATCAGCTTCTTCACACCACTCCTCCTTCTCTGAGTTTCGCGATCTCCGCCGCGTTGTAGTTGAGTTCCTTCAAGATTTCGTCGGTGTGCGCGCCGATCTCGGGCGTGGGCGCGACCACCTTGGCCGGCGTGCGTGACAGGGCGACCGCATTGGCCAGAATCTCCTTGCGGCCGAGCTTGGGATGCTCCACGGCGGTGGCGACGCCCAGGTGCTTCACCTGCGGGTCGGCGAACACCTCGTCGACCTTGTAGATCGGCCCGCACGGGATGCCGGCCTTGTTCAGGATCTCGATCCATTCGGCGCCGGTCTTCCTGGAAAGACTTTCATTCAGGATCGAATTCAGCTTGGCGCGATTCTCGGCTCGCTTCTTCCCGCCCTTGAAGTCCGGCGAGGCGAGCATGTCCTCGCGGCCGATAGCCTTGCACAGGCCCGCCCACATGCCCTCGCCCGAAGCCGCGACGTTGATGTGCCCGTCCTTTGTCTTGTAGGCCGAGGTCGGCATGCTCGTCGGGTGGTCGTTGCCCACCTGCGGCGGCACGTCGCCCTCCATGAGGTAGCGCGCCGCCTGGAAGTCGAGCAGCGAGATCCCCGCCTGCAGGAGCGAGCTCTGCACCCACTGGCCCTTGCCCGAAGTCTCGCGCTCGAGCAGCGCGATCATCACGCCGATCGCGGCATACAGTCCAGCGGTGAGGTCGGCGATCGCGGCGCCGGTCCGCACCGGCCCCTGGCCGGGAAGCCCGGTCACCGACATGAGCCCGCTCATCCCCTGCGCGATCTGGTCGAAGCCCGGGCGCTTGGCGTACGGGCCGTCCTGGCCGAAGCCGGAAATGCTCGCCAGGATGATCCTTGGATTTATTTTTTCCAGGGAAGCATAGTCAATCCCGAGGCGGAATTTGACGTCCGGCCGGTAGTTCTCGACCACCACGTCCGCGGTCTTCGCCAGGCGCTCGAGCACGCCCCTGGACTCCGGCAGCTTGAGGTTGAGGGTCATCGAGCGCTTGTTGCGGTGCAGGTTCTGCATGTCGGGGCCGTGGCGCGGCCCGCCCATGGCCTCGTTCGGGTCGACGCCGGGCGGCGACTCGATCTTGATCACGTCGGCGCCGAAGTCGGCGAACTGGCGCACGCAGGTCGGTCCCGCGCGCACGCGCGAGAAGTCTAGAATGCGCAGGCGAGCAAGCGCGGTAGAAGCAGCGATCCGTGGCATGGGAATATTCTAGCCGTCCGTGTGTTCGGTTCTATCTAGGAGGCGTTCATGAGCAAGCTGACAGTGAAACTGGTTCTGGCAATCGCTGCGGTCGTTCTCGCGGGCTGCTCGAGCATGCCCGCCTGGATGCCGGGCAGCGGCGCCATCAAGGTGAGCCTCACCGGCGCCGAGGAAGTGCCGCCGGTCAGTGTCCCCGGCTCGGGATCCGGCAGCTTCCGCGTCGCCGAGGACGGCACCATCACCGGCAGCGTCACGACCAAGGACGTGCAGGGCACGATGGCCCACATCCACCGCGGCGCAAAGGGCGTCAACGGGCCGGTGATCGTGCCTCTCGACAAGAACGGCGATACCTATACCGCGCCCGCTGGCCGCAAGCTCACGCCCGAGCAGATCAACGACCTGAAGGCCGGCAACCTGTACGTCAACGTGCACACCAACCGCAACAAGGGTGGCGAAGTGCGCGGGCAGCTGGCGCCCTGAAGCGCCTAGCTTTTCTTCTTGCTCTGGGAATTGCGTGGCCCGCCGCCGCGCAGTTTCCCGAGCGGCCGCTTCGCCTCGTCGTTCCCCAGGCCGCCGGCAGCGCGACCGACAACATCGCCCGCATCGTCGCCCCCGCGCTCGCCAAGGAGCTCGGCCAGGCCGTGGTGGTCGACAACCGCCCGGGCGGCGCGCTCACCATCGGCATCGATGCGGTGGCCAAGGCGCCGGCCGACGGCTACACCCTCGGCCAGGGGCCGGTGGGCGCGCTCGCCATCACGCGCCACATGGTGGCGAAGCTGCCCTACGACATCGAGCGCGACATCCAGCCGGTGGCGCTGGTGACCACCGGATACATGCTCCTCGCGGCTTCGCCAAAAGCGCCCTTCCAGAGCGTGGCGGAGCTGATCGACTACGCCAAGAAGAACCCCGGCAAGCTGTCCAACGCTTCCTCGAGCAACGGCTCGCCCGGCCACGTGAGCGGCGAGCTGTTCAAGTACATGACCGGCACCGACATCGTGCACATCCCGTACAAGGGCGGCGCGCCCGCGATCGCCGACCTGATCTCCGGCCAGGTGCAGCTCATGTTCGAGAGCACCAACTCCATCGCATCGCACGTCCGCGCGGGCCGGGTGCGCGCGCTGGCGGTGACCGGCGAGCGGCGCGCCATCAGCCTGCCCGAGGTGCCGACGCTGATCGAGGCCGGCGTGGCCGGCTACGAAGTGAACGCGTGGAGCGGCATCATCACCACCGCCGGCGTGCCGCGCGCAGTGCTCGACAAGCTGAACGCCGCGGTGAACCGCGCGATCGTCCATCCGGAGACGAAGGAGCGCCTGGCGCAGCTCGGCAGCGAGGGCGGCGGCGGCACACCCGAGGAATTCGCCGCGCTGATCCGGCGCGATTCGGCCAAGTGGGCCGACGTGGTGAAGCGCTCCGGCGCCAAGATCGATTAAGGAGGTCGTTATGAAACACCTTGCACTTCTCGCCCTGGTATTCGTTTCTTCACTGGCAATCGCGCAGGCGCCCACGCGCGTGCGCGGCACCATCACCGCGCTCGACGGCGACGTGCTGTCGGTCAAGTCGCGCGACGGCAAGGATCTCAAGGTCCACCTCGCCTCCGACGTAGGCGTGTCCACCGCGAAGTCCGTGAAGCTCGACGAGCTGAAGGACAAGTACGTCGGCGTCACTGCGATCACCAAGGATGGAAAGATGACCGCCGTCGAGGTGCACGCGATCCCGCCGCAGGCGAAGCCGGGGCATTTCCCCTGGGACCTGCAGCCCGACTCGACGATGACCAACGCCAACCTCGAGGGCATCGCGCAAGCGAGCGGCGGCAACGAGATCACCATGAACTACCAGGGCGGCTCGCAGAAGATTCTGGTGCCGCCGGGCACGCCGATCGTGGTCTTCGTCCCGGGCTCGCGCGCCGACCTCAAGCCCGGCGAATCGATCTTCACCATCGCCGGCCAGCAGGGCGACAAGCTGCTCGCGCAACGCATCTCGGTGAGCAAAGATGGCGTTCGCCCGCCTCAGTAGCCTCGCGCTCCTGTTCGTCGCCTGCGTGGCCGTCGCGCAGGCGCCGACGCGCGTGCGCGGCACGATTTCTTCCTTGAAAGAAGATGTCTTGACCGTGGACGGAAAGACCCAGGTCCGACTCGGCGAGAAAACCGAGATCGTCTTCACGCAGCCGGTGGCGCTGGCCGACATCAAGCCGGGCGACTTCCTCGGCGTCACCTCGGTGAAGCACGGCGACGGCAAGCTGATCGCCTACGAGGTGCGCCGCTTCCCGAAGCCGCTCAATCCCGGCCACCGGCCGTTCGACGGCCGCGACGACCAGACCATGACCAATGCCAGTGTCGGCGCGGTCGTCGAATCGGTGGAAGGCGCCGCTCGCGGCCGGGAATTCACCATGACCTACGAGGGCGGGATGCAGAAGATCGTGGTGCCTGAAAGCGCGTCGGTCTCGACCCTCGTCCCGGGTAACCGCTCTCAGCTCGCGGTCGGGGCGCCGGTGAATCTGACACACGACCCGAGTGGCGTTGCAATCAGGATCCAGGTCGGGCCGAAGCGATAAACTGGGAGTGTGAATCGCCGCGACCTCCTGCGTTGGCTCGCCGGATCGCTCCTGCTCGGTTCGGGCACCTCTCTGGCGCAACGTGGCAGCCCACCACGAGTGGGCTGGCTCTCGTATCTCCCCGAGCCCGATCCCGCGCTCGCCTTGCTTCGCGAAGGCTTGAGCAAGCTCGGCCACGTCGAGGGCAAGTCCTACGTGATGAGCGCGCGCTACGCCAACAACGATTTCACTCGGCTGCCGGCGCTCGTCGCCGAGCTCGTCGCGGATCGCATCGATGTCCTGGTTTCACGCGGCCCTTCGGTGGATTTCACCAAGCCCGTGCGCGACCGGGTTCCCGTCGTGTTCGTCTACAGCGGCGACCCGGTCGCCGCCGGATTCGCAGACAACCTGGGGAAGCCCGGGCGCAACATGACCGGCATGACGTTCATGGCGATGGAGCTCTGCGCCAAGCGCGTGGAGGTGCTGAAGGACCTGCTGCCCGGCGCCAAGCGCATCGCCCTTCTCTCCAATCCCGAGCACGCCGGCGAGCTGCTCGAGTACCGCGTGACGGAGGAGACTGCGCGCCGCCTGGGTGCCGAAACCACTCGCTACCTCGTGCACAAGCCCCAGGAGCTCGCGCCGGCCTTCGCGGCGATCCGCGCGGCGAAGTTCGACGCCACCCTCGTCTTTCCCGACTCGCTCACGCTCAATCGCCGCAAGGAAATCGCGGAGATGGCCGCCGAGACCCGGATGCCCTGCATGTACGGCTGGACGGAATTCGTCGACGCCGGCGGCCTGGCGAGCTACGGTCCCACGATCACGGAGGGCTTCCGGGCGCTCGCCAGATTCACCGACAAGATCCTGAAAGGCGGGAATGCGAGCGAGATCCCCATCGAGCAGGCGCAAAGCATCAGCCTGAGCCTCAATATGACCGCGGCCAAGGCGCTGGGGATGAAGATACCGCCGGCGCTGCTGGCGCGCGTCGACCGGTTCATCCAGTAGCAGCCAGCCCGCCGCCGAGAAAGAGCTGCCCGACCTTCGGGTCGGCGAGGATCGCGCGCGCCTCGCCCGCCATGCGCGTACGGCCGAGCTCGATCACCACGCCGTAGTCGGAGGCCTCGAGCGCGCGCTTCGCGTTCTGCTCGACCATCAGGATCGACATGCCTTTTGCGCGCAGGTCCTGCAGGATGGCGAAGGTCTCCTGCACCAGCCGCGGCGAAAGCCCGATCGACGGCTCGTCGATCAGCATCAGCCGCGGGTCGAGCAGCAGGCTGCGCGCGATCTCGAGCAGCTTCTGCTGGCCGCCGGAGAGCGTGGAGGCCTGCGCGGCGGCGCGCTCGCGCAGCATCGGAAAGCGGTCCATGACCGCCTCGATCCGCGCCGCGACCTCGATCCCGTCGCGCGCCGCGGTCGCGCCGAGCTCGAGGTTGTGGCGCACGCTCAGCTCGGGAAAGATGTTGCGCCCCTGCGGCACGTAGGAGATGCCCAGCTCGAGCAGCTTGCGCGGGCCGAGGTTGGTCACCTCGCGCCCCTCGAACACGACGCGGCCCGAGCGCGCCGGCAGCAGCCCGAACACGGTCTTGAAGATCGTGGACTTGCCCGCGCCGTTCGGGCCGATGATGGTGGTGATCGCGCCGCGCGCCGCCTCCAGGCTGGTCCCGTTCAGGACAGTGAGCCCGCCGTAGCCGGCCACGACATTTTCAAGGATCAAAAGACTATCCGCCAAGGTAGGCCTCGATGACCTGTGGATTGCCGCGGATATCCTCCGGCGTGCCCTCGGCGATGATGCGGCCTTCGGCGAGCACCAGGACCCGCGTGCACAGCGACATCACGAACTCCATGTTGTGCTCGATGACCACGAACGTGGCGCGCTTCTTCGCGTTGATCTCGCGCAGGCGCTCGCGCAGACCGGCGAGCATGGTCGGGTTGACGCCGCCGGCAGGCTCGTCGAGCAGCACGAGGCGCGGCCCGGCCATGAACGCCATCGCGACGTCGAGCAGCTTCTGCTGGCCGTAGCTAAGGGCAGCGGCCTTCTCTTCTGCGAGCTGCGCCAGCCGGAAGAACTCGATCATTCGGTCGGCCGCCGGGCCGAGGCCGGCGTCCCGCCGCCCGACCAGACGCGACCACATCGACGCCTGGTGCTCCTGCCCGGCGAGGATCAGGTTCTCCCGCACGGTGAGCTGCGGAAACACCTGCAGCAGCTGGAAGGTGCGGCCGACCCCGAGCCGGTTGAGCTGGCAGGGCCGCATCCCGGTGATGGCGCGCCCGTCGATGCGCACCTCGCCGGCCGAGGGCGGCAGCTGGCCGAGGATGCAGTTGAACAGCGTCGACTTGCCCGAGCCGTTCGGCCCGATCAGGCCGAGGATCTCGCCTTCGCGCACGTCGAAGGAAACGCCGTTCACGGCGTGGATGCCCCCGAACGCCTTGGCGAGGCTGCGGACCTCGAGAACGGCGCGAGGCGGCGCATTCATCCGAACTTCCTTCTTGCGCGTTCTGCCAGCCCCAGCAATCCCGAAGGACAGAACGCCATCAGCACCATCACCGCGATCGCGTAGAAGATGAGGTACAGGCCCTCGCTGCCGAAGCGCATCCACTCGGGCAGCAGCACCGAAACCGCGGCGCCGAGGAAGGGGCCGAGGAAGAAGCCCGAGCCGCCGACCATCACCATCAGCAGCAGGTTCAGGGACAGGTTGAGGTTGAAGGCGGTGGGCTCGATGAACTGGACCATCGGCGCGTACAGCACCCCGGCGATTCCGCCGATCGCCGAGCCGAAGGCGAACGCCATCAGCGTGTAGCGCCGCGTATCGACGCCGAGCGAGTCGGCGCGCATCGCGTTCTCGCGCAGCGCGGTGAAGGCTCGCCCCCATGGCGAGCGCACCAGCCACCAGGTCGCCGCCGAGACGAGCGCGAGGACCCCGAGGCAGAAGAAGTAGAACGCTACCGGGCCCTTCGTCGACCAGCCGAGCAGCGTCGGCCGCGGGATGTTGGAGACCCCGTAGACGCCCTTGGTCAGCCACTCTTCGTTGCGCAGCATCAGGTACACCAGCGTTGCGAACGAAAGCGTGACAAAGGCGAGGTAGTGATGCTGCACGCGCAACGCGGGGTAGCCGAGCAGCCAGCCGATCGCCAGGGAAAGGAGGATCGCGAGCAGAAACGCGCTCCAGAGCGGCCAGCCTTGCGTCGTCAGCAGCGCGGCGGCGTAGGCCCCGATGCCCACGAAGGCGCCCTGTGCGAGCGAGATCTGCCCGGCGTAGCCGAGGGTCAGGTTGAGGCCGATCGCGGCGATCGTCATCACCACCCACAGGGTGAGGAGGTAGATCCCGTACGGCTTCAGGAAGAACGGCGCCGCGATCAGCACCACGGCGAGAAGCAGGAGAAACAGCTTCTTCACACCGTGCGCTCCTCGGCACGGCCGAGCAGCCCCTGCGGCCGCCAGAGGATCACCGCGATCAGCAGGAACAGCGGGATCGCGGCGCGGTACTGCGCCGACCAGTACGCCGCGACGAAGTTGTCGACCATCCCGAGCAGCAGGCCGCCGACGATCGCGCCGCGCACCTGATTGAAACCGCCGACAATAGCGGCGACAAACGCAGCGAGCCCCAGTAGTTCACCATTTGTGAACTTGGCGAGGTAGATCGGGCTCACCAGGAACGACGCCAGCGCCACCAGCGCCGCGTTGACCAGGAACGTATAGAGGATCATGCGCTCGACCGGAATGCCGAGCACGCGCGCGAGCATCGGATTCTGCGCGGTGGCCTGCATCTGCCGGCCGGTGCGGGTCGCGCCGAGGAAATACTGCAGCAGGGCGACGGCGGCGAGCGCCACGCCGATGATCACCAGGCTCTGCGCCGAGATCACCGCGCCGCCGATCGAGACGTTGGTCTCCGGCCACATCCCGGGAAACGACTGCGCCTCGGCGGCGTAGAACTCCTTGACCGCCTCCTTCATCAGGATGGCGAGGCCAAGCGTGGAGATCACCAGCGGCAGCACGCCGTGGCGCAGGATCGGGTCGACCAGCAGGCGCTTGAACAGCAGCCCGAGCACCAGCGCCGCGAGCGCGAAGCCGACCAGCAATGCCGCCGGGAACGACAGCCCGCCGAACTTCATCGCCGCCAGCACGAAGAACGCGGGCAGCATGACGAACTCGCCCTGCGCGAAATTGATGGTCTGCGAGGTCTGCCACAGCAGCACGAAGCCGACCGCGACGAGCGCGTAGATGCCGCCCGTCGCGATCCCCGCGACCAGGAGCTGGAGGAAGTCGGCCAGGCTACTTGCCCAGCTTGGGCAGGATCTCCACCACCTTCTGCTTGCCGTCCGCCACCTCGACCAGGAAGCTGATGCGGTCGATGTCGCCTCTCGCGTCCCAGGTGGTCTCGATCAGGATGCCGGGCTCCTGCTGCGGCGTGATGGTCATGCCGTGCAGGCTCCTGGCGAGCTGCTTGCTGTCGAACTTGCCCAGTTTCTCGGTCGCGTGCTTCACCGCGTAGACCGCGGTGTAGCCCTTGATGCCGTTGTGATCGGGCAGGTACTTGAAGCGCTTCTGGAACTTGTCGCGGAACTCGAGCACCGCCTTGATCGGCGCGTCGGCGGTGAGGCCCACGTGCCCCTTGACGCCGGTCGCGGCGTCGCCGGCCAGGTCGATGACTTTCTGGCTGATGACGTTGGTCTCGCCGATGATCGGCGCCTTGACGCCCTGCTTGCGCGCCTCGCGCAGCACGCGCGCGCACTCTTCCTCGTTGGTGTAGACGAAGATCACGTCCGCGTTCGCCGCCTTGAGCTTGACGATGTCGGCGGCGAAATCCACCTGGCCCGACTCGGTCGACACG
>DATBSZ010000057.1:0-7778 GCA_036559525.1 Burkholderiales bacterium | reverse complement strand
GGTGGTCTTGCCTACCGCGTCGTACACGACAGGAAGCTTTTTCCCTTTCGTGATCTCCTTCACCTTCTCGACGAAATTTTCGGTGCTGTAGTTGATCACGTGCTTGTAGCCGTGCGCCTTCGCGAGCTTGGCTTTCTCGTCTGAGCTGACCGTGCCGATGGTGACGGCGCCGAGCTTCTTCAGCCACTGGCCGGCGATCAGGCCGACGCCGCCGGCTGCGGCGTGCCACAGCACCATGTCGCCCTTCTTCACCTTGTAGGTGGAGTGGATGAGGTAGTGCACGGTCATGCCCTTCAGCAGCATCGACGCCGCCTGCTCGTCGCTGATGCCCTTGGGGATCTTCACCATGCGGTCGGCGGGCACGATGCGCTCGTCGCAGTACGAGCCCGGCAGGCCGGTGTAGGCGACGTGGTCGCCCTTCTTCAGGTCCTTCACCCCTGGTCCGACGGCATCGACCACGCCGGCGGCTTCATTGCCAGCCACCGCCGGCAGCTGCATCGGATAGAGGCCCGAGCGCTGGTAGGTGTCGACGAAATTCACGCCGATCGCCGTGTGCCGGATACGCACCTGTCCCTGGCCCGGCTCGCCGACCGGGATGTCGTCGAGCTGCAGCACTTCCGGGCCGCCCTGCTTGTGATAACGGATCGCCTTCGCCATTGCTCTCTCCTGAGGGGTTTTACTTGTCTTTTCTGGGCTGCATAGCCTGCAGCGTCGCCTTCTGCATCTCAAGGCCCTGGATCGAAAGTTTCACCATATTGAGGTTCATCGTCAGCCAGCCCTCGACCGAGCGCAGGTCGGCGATGCGCTTCTCCACCTCCTGCGGGTCCAGGGTCGGCATCGCCATCCCGGGGATCGGCACGCCGAGCGGTCCCCACAGGCGGCGGAACATCTCGAAGGGGTCCTGAGGCGGGTTGTCGTCAGCCATACGCCCTCTCTTCCGGCGGTCCGAAGAAATCCTTGACCTCGGCCTCGCGCGCCATAGTGTCCTGATAGCCGAGATCGATCAGCGCGCGGCAGAACGATTCCTCGAAGAGCAGGTAGCTCGCCAGGTTCGAGCCCGAGCGGTTGAGGGCGCCGGTGGGCCGCAGCACGAAGCGCACGGTGCGCGGCAGATCGTGGATGAAACGCGAGGCGACGCGCTCGATCGGCTGCGACGGGGTGATGAAGAGCACTTTCACCGCGCGCAGCGGCACGTTCGACTCGGCAAGCCTTTCGGGCGGGATCAGCTTGACCGTGCGGTTGATGCGCTCCAGCCGCTCGATGTCGACCATCAGGCTGTCCAGAAAAATGCTGTTCAGCGCATGACCGGCGATCTGCGCGAGCGAGGGATAGGTGTTGGAGCGCGCGCGCGCGTCGTCCGTGTGCTGGCGGCCGGTCCCGACAATCAGGACGCGATCTGCGCCGAGGTGCAGCGCCGGGCTGACCGGCGCGATCTGGCGCATCGAGCCGTCGCCGAAATATTCGCGATGCACCTTGACCGCCGGAAAGATGAACGGCAGCGCGGCGGAGGCAAGCAGGTAGTCGAGCTTGATGCTGACTGCGGCGCCGATGCGCTGGTTGCGCTCCCAGCCCTCGATGCCGCTGCCGCCCTGGAAGAAGGACACGCTCTGCCCCGAGGTGTAGCCCGAGGCAGTGACGCACACCGCGTACAGCGCGCCCGAGTCGATGTGGCCCTGGATGCGCTCGAAGTTCAGGTTCTTGTCGAGCATCTCGCGCAGCGGCGCGTTGTCGAGCAGCGAGACCGGGTTGTGGCGCGAGAGCAGCATCATCGCCGAGAGCCAGCGCGCGCCGGCGCGCAGGATGTTCCAGGCGTCGGTGCGGTAAATGTGCTCGCAGCGCATGTGCTCCCACACTTCGAGCAGGTTGGCGACCCCGCGCGAGAAGTTGTCGGCGAACACCGCCAGCGTCGCCACGTTGATCGCGCCGGCCGAAGTGCCGCACAGGATCGGGAACGGGTTCTTCGTCGGGTTGCCGAGGATGTCGCGCACCGCCTTCACCACCCCGACCTGGTAGGCCGCGCGCGCGCCGCCGCCGGTGAGCACCAGCCCGGCGCGGGCGCGCGTGCGGCCGGCCGGGAAAGGGGCGACGTTGCTCGCAGGTTCCATCAGAAGAGGTTTTGCTCCTGAGCGCGGGGCGCGTTGACGTCCGCCACCACCAGCGCCGTCATGTTGACCAGGCGGCGCACCGTCGCCGACGGGGTCAGGATGTGCACGGGCCGCGCCGCGCCGAGCAGCATCGGCCCGATGGTGACGCCGCCGCCGGCGGCGGTCTTGAGCAGGTTGAACGAGATGTTGGCGGCGTCGAGCGTCGGCATCACCAGCAGGTTCGCCTCGCCGCGCAGGCGCGTGCGCGGGAACACGCGCAGACGGATCTCCTCGGAAAGCGC
The DNA here is from genome assembly GCA_036559525.1 of Burkholderiales bacterium. Taxonomy (GTDB): domain Bacteria; phylum Pseudomonadota; class Gammaproteobacteria; order Burkholderiales; family SG8-39; genus SCGC-AG-212-J23. Next base: position 5,392 of record DATBSZ010000057.1, on the reverse strand, counting down.
GGCGTCGCCGTGCATCTCGCCGTCGATCTCGAGCTCGGGGGCGAGGTTGCGGATCAGCTCGAGCGCGCGCTGCATCTTGCGCGAGGAGGCGGTCTGCGCCGAGCCGAAGTTCGACGCCGACAGGAGCGCGACCTTCGGCGTGATGCCGAAGCGCCGCACTTCGTCGGCCGCGAGCAGCGTCATTTCGGCGAGGTGCTCGGCGCCGGGGTCCTCGGTCACGTGGGTGTCGCAGATGAAGACGTTGCGCGCCGCGAGCATCAGGGCGTTCATCGCCGCGTAGTTGCGCACGCCGGCGCGCAGCCCGATCACCTGGTCGATGTAGCGCAGGTGCTCCGCGTGCATGCCGAAGGTGCCGCACAGCATGCCGTCGGCCTCGCCCTTGTGCATGAGCATGGCGCCGATCAGCGTGTTGTGGCGGCGCATCTCGACCCGCGCGTACTCCGGGGTGATCCCCTTGCGCTCGGAGAGCTGGTGATAGGTCGTCCAGTAGTCGCGATACCGGGGGTCGGATTCGGGATTGACCAGGTCGAACTCCTTGCCCGGTCGCACGCGCAGGCCGAGGCGCTCGAGGCGCTGCTCGATGACCTGCGGACGGCCGATGAGCGTCGGCCGGGCAAGGCCCTCGTCGACCACCACCTGCGCCGCGCGCAGCACGCGCTCGTCCTCGCCCTCGGCGTAGACCACCCGCCGCGGCGCAGCCTTCGCCGCGGTGAAGAGCGGCTGCATGATCACCCCCGAGTGGTAGACGAACCGGCTGAGCGACTCCCGGTAGGCGTCCAGGCTCGCAAGCGGCCGCGTCGCCACGCCCGAGTCCATCGCCGCCTTCGCTACGGCCGGCGCGACGCGCGCGATCAGGCGCGGGTCGAACGGCTTCGGGATGATGTACTCGGGGCCGAAGCTGATCGTGTCGATGCCGTAGGCGAGCGCCACCTGCTCCGAGGTCTCGGCCTGCGCGAGCTCCGCGATCGCCTTGGCCGCGGCGAGCTCCATCTCGGTGTTGATGGTGGTGGCGCCGACGTCGAGCGCGCCGCGGAAGATGAAGGGGAAGCACAGCACGTTGTTCACCTGGTTGGGAAAGTCCGAGCGCCCGGTGGCGATCACGCAATCGGGCCGCGCGGCCTTGGCCTCATCCGGGGAGATCTCGGGGTCCGGATTCGCCAGCGCGAGGATCAGCGGGCGCTCGGCCATCTTCTTCACCATCGCGCCCTTGAGCACCCCGCCCGCCGACAGCCCGAGGAACACGTCCGCGCCGGCGATCACCTCGTCGAGCGTGCGCGCGCGCGTCTCGACCGCGAAGCGTTCCTTGTCGGGATCCATCTCTTCGCGCCGCCCCTTGTACACCACGCCCTTGATGTCGGTGACGACGATGTTCTCCCGCCGCAATCCCATCTTGACCAGGAGCTCGAGGCACGCGAGCGCGGCCGCGCCCGCGCCGGAAGCGACCAGCTTGACGCTGGCAATGTCTTTCCTGAGAAGCTTGAGACCGTTGAAGATCGCCGCCCCCACGGTGATCGCGGTGCCGTGCTGGTCGTCGTGGAACACCGGGATCTTCATGCGCTGGCGCAGCGCGCGCTCGACGATGAAGCACTCCGGCGCCTTGATGTCCTCCAGGTTGATCGCGCCGAAAGTCGGCTCGAGCGCGGCGACGATGTCGATCAGCTTGTGCGGGTCGCGCTCGTCGATCTCGATGTCGAAGCAGTCGATGCCGGCGAACTTCTTGAACAGGACGCTCTTGCCTTCCATCACCGGCTTCGCCGCGAGCGGCCCGATCGCGCCCAGGCCGAGCACCGCGGTGCCGTTGGTGACCACCGCGATCAGGTTGGCGCGCGCGGTGTAGTGGACCGCTTGCGCCGGATCGCGCTTGATCTCGTCGCACGCCGCCGCGACGCCGGGCGAATAGGCGAGCGCGAGGTCGCGCTGGTTGGTGAGCTGCTTGGTCGGCGCCACCGAGACCTTGCCGGGCGGGTGGCGCCGGTGATAGTCGAGGGCGTTCCTCCTCAGCTGCTCGTCCACGCGACGATTCTATAATCAGATCCATGCGAACGGCGCGGCGCGCCGCCGAAATCGAGCCCTTCGAGGTGATGGACGTGCTGTCGCGCGCGCAGGCGCTCGAGCGCGCGGGCCGCCGCGTGGTGCACATGGAGATCGGCGAGCCCGACTTCACCGCCCCCGCGCCGGTGGTGGAAGCGGGAATTCGCGCGCTGCGCGACGGCCGCACCGCCTACACGGCGACGCTTGGCCTGGCTTCACTGCGCGAAGCGATCGCCGGCCATTACGAGAAGCGATTCGGCGCGCGCGTTTCTCCCGGCAGAATTGCGATTACTTCGGGCGCCTCGGGCGGGTTGCTGACGGTCAGTGCGCTCTACGTCGACCCCGGCGACGAGATCCTGGTGCCCGACCCCGGCTATCCCGGGTACCGGCACTTCGTGCGCGCGTTCGAGGGCGCGGCGAAAATCCTGCCGGTCTCGGCGAAGAGCGATTTCCAGCCGACGCTCGAGATGGTGCGCGCGGCCTGGGGACCGCGCACCAAGGGGATGCTGCTCGGCTCGCCTTCGAACCCGACAGGAACTTTGATTGCCGCAAAGGAATTAAGGGCAATTGCCGACTTCATCGCGGGCCGCGGCGGCGTTCTGCTCGTGGACGAGATCTACCAGGGACTGGTGTACGGCATGGAGCCCTGGACCGCGTTCGGCCTGCCGGGCGAGGTCGTGCTGATCAACAGCTTCTCGAAGTACTTCTGCATGACCGGCTGGCGCCTGGGGTGGGTCGTGCTGCCGCAGGACGCGCTGCGCGGCTTCGAGAAGCTCGCGCAGCATCTTTTCATCAGCGCCCCCGCCGCCGCGCAGCATGCGGCGGTCAGCGCCTTCGAACCGGAAAGCCTCTCTGTTCTGGAACAAAGAAGGGGTGAATTCGCCAGACGGCGGGACTTTCTCGTGCCCGCGCTCAAGAAGGCCGGGCTGTCGATCCCGGCCGAGCCGCACGGCGCATTCTATGTATACGCGGACTGCGGCGGCGACGCCCGCCGCTACGCGAGGGAGCTGCTCGAAACAGAAGCGGTCGCGGCGACGCCGGGTGTGGACTTCGGCGCCAACGGCACCGAGCGCTTCGTGCGCTTCGCCTACACGCGAAGCATGGAGGATCTCGAGGAGGCCGCTAGACGGCTTGCGCGATTTGCTGCTTCCGCGCCTTGACCCTGAGCGCGTCCAGCTGAGCTTTCTCGGCAAATACCTTGTTCGCGTACCGGGACGTCGGCTCGTCCAGCGCGCCGTTGTACATCTGCAGCGCGGCTTCCAGGTCGCCGAAGCGCCGCGTGTACTCGCGCAGGATCTGGGCGCCGACCACGATGTTGACCTCGGGCACGAGCAGCGCCTGCTCCCCGCCGTGCGGCTCGAGCTTTTCGGGGTGGTAGCGCGGGATCACCTGCATCAGACCGCGCGCGCCCACGACGCTTTCGGCCACCGGGTTGTAGCGCGACTCGATCGCCATCACCGCGAGGATCAGGAGCGGGTCGACCCGGTGCTGCTCGCCGGCCCGGTAGGCGATGTCGACGAAGCCCGCCGCCGCGTCCTCGGCCACGCGGTAGCGCTTGGCGATGAACTCGGCGACCGCCCGCTGCTCGCGCTCCTGCGGGGTCTCGACCACCGTGGTCGGCCCCTCGGCTGCGCTCGCCATGACGGCAAGCGGGTCGATCAGCGCCGCGGGTAGGGTCGGCAATACCTGCTCGATCGGCCCGCGCAGGGGCAGGACAAAGTACACAAAGATTGCCGCCACCCCCGCCAGGGCGAATAAGTCCCTGAGTGCAGCCAGCGCGCACGACAGGTGCCGCGTGATGCCCGTTTCGTTCATCTTGGACCTCCTGCCTCGAGCCGTAGTGTGCCCTGCCGGGGTGTGCGCCGGAAGCGTCCTTGTTGCACCGCAGCGGGCCTCATAATATGACGAATTCCCTTTAAAAGTCAATCACTTCTAGTACATACGGACCACTCGATAAAGGCCTGTCAAATCGCGTGGTTCGACATAATTTTTCATGTTGGATGGGAGGGTCGAGGCCGGTAAGATGGAGTTTCCCAAAGCGCTCCCTTGGGGAGTCGCTTCAGGAAGCCTCGCGGACCGGCCTAAGTCTCCGTTCTTGGGCCGAATGACCAAGCCGGTCCGCTCGAGCTTCGGGCCGACGGGGGCTTCCGCCACCGCCTCGTTCACCGCTCGACTCGCCGGTTACGGCCGGGAGCCGGTGGGGAACGGCCACGCGGCCGCTGGATTCAGCGCGGTTCTCGCGCCGGGAGTCGCAGCGGTCGATGGCGTCGTTGCGGGCGCCATCGTTTCCGCGGAGCTGGCCGGTAAGGCGGCTTGTATCGCCTTTTTCTTCTTCCCCGCCTTTTTCTTCTTCTTGGCGGATTTCTTTTTGCCTGCCGCCTTTTTCTTACCAGCTGTTCTCAGTGACTTCTTCTTCTTTTTTGATGCTTTCTTTTTCTTCTTTTTCTTGCCGCCTTTTTTCGCTTTTTTCTTCGCCATTCTCGATCTCCTTGAAGGTTGTTGAAGAAACGGCAGCTCGGGCAAGCAAGCCCGGGCTATCCAACCGCCGGCGGCACTTCGCCGCCGGCATGCTGAATCTGGTTCGCCTTCACGTCATGATAAAGAATATCCGCGTCGAGGCGTATGCCTCCCTCCCACGTCACGGTCGCCGTCTCGGGATCGACGCTCACCTTCTCGAACTCGCGCACGTCGCGCCACAGCTGGAAGGCGCCGATCTCGAGCAGATTGCCGAGGAACACGCGGCCTTCCAGGCCGTCTTCGAAGCGCAGCCAGAGCTTGTAGTCATCTTCGGCTTTGCATGCTGTTATTCGCATCGTATCGAACTCCTCGAGCATGTGGTTCCCCCTCGTTGCTTTTAAACGTCAGTCCCAACTCAATGCACCGCCGGTCTGGTACTCGATCACCCGGGTCTCGAAGAAGTTGCGTTCCTTTTTCAGATCGATCATCTCGCTCATCCACGGGAAGGGATTCGCCGCCCCGGGGTAGAGCGCGTCGAGCCCGATCTGCTGGCAGCGCCGGTTGGCGATGAAGCGCAGGTATTCCTTGAACATCGGCGCGTTCATCCCCAGCACGCCGCGCGGCATCGTGTCCTCGGCGTAGGCGTACTCGAGCTCCACCGCCTTGCGGAAGATGCCGGTCAGCTCCTCGCGGAACCCGGCCGTCCACAGGTGCGGGTTCTCCAGCTTGATGGTGTTCACGAGGTCGATGCCGAAATTGCAGTGCATCGACTCGTCGCGCAGGATGTACATGTACTGCTCGGCCGCGCCGGTCATCTTGTTCTGCCGCCCGAGCGCCAGGATCTGCGCGAAGCCGACGTAGAAGAACAGCCCCTCCATCAGGCACGAGAACACGATCAGGCTCT
>DATBSZ010000056.1:0-9237 GCA_036559525.1 Burkholderiales bacterium | reverse complement strand
TAGGTGAGCACCTCGAGGCGCTCGATGTTGTCCACCGTGGTGCCCGCCATCACCGAATGCGGCCCGCAGGAGTTGTTGCCGATCATGCCGCCGAGGGTGCAGCGCGAATGCGTCGCCGGGTCCGGCGCGAAGGTGAGCCCGTGCGCTTCGGCGGCATCGCGCAGCGCGTCGCACACCACCCCGGGCTCCACGCGCGCAAGCCGCGACTGCGCGTCGATCGACAGCACCCGGCCGAGGTACTTCGAGCAGTCGATCACCACCGCGACGTTGACCGCCTGGCCGTTGAGCGAGGTCGCTCCGCCGCGCGCAAGCACCGGCGCGCCGTGGCTCGCGCACAACCGCATGGTTTCGACGATGTCCTCGGCGCTGCGCGGCAGCACGACGCCGATCGGTACCTGGCGGTAGTTCGAGGCGTCGGCGGCGTACGCAGCCCGCATGCCTTTGTCGAAGCGCACTTCGCCCGCCAATGCGCCGCGCAACGCCGCTTCCAGTCGTTGGATCTCGACCACCCGTAGTGATTCTTGCATATGCCCCGCGTTTTCTTGACTTCATCAAAGGCGCGGACTACGCTGGTTCACAGACGACCGGAACCGCTTGACGGTCGTCATGTCAAGATGTTTCCCCCTATCACCCGAGGACTTCACAACATGAAATCAGTTTGGGCAAAGACGCTCTGCCGCTTGTTGGTGGTGCTGATGGTCTGGTCGCCGATGCAGTACGCGCAGGCCGGAATGATCGGCACCGACCAGGTCGCCTCCGCCGCTTCGCAGGCCGACCGCAACTCCGTACTGCAATTCCTCGACCGCGCCGAAGTCGCGAGGCAGATGCAGTCGATGGGCGTCGACGTCGCAACGGTCAAGGACCGAGTCGCGGCCATGACCGATCAGGAAGTCCAGTCGATCGCCGGCAAGATCCAGAGCATGCCCGCCGGCGCCAGCGACGCCGGCGTCATCATCCTGATCCTGGTGGTCGCGGCCGCCGTGTGGTGGATCTGGTTCCGCCGCTAGCCATCGCCTTCGCTCTACGAAGAAACGCCCGCCTCCTGGCGGGCGTTCTCGTTTTGGCGGCGCTCTCGGGCTGCGCCAGCCTCTTCCCGCAGACGAGGGAGCTGGCGAAGGGGCTGCCGCCGGGCCTGCCGGAGAAGGTCGAGCTCACCGAAGTGCCTTTCTTTCCGCAGCTCGAGTACCAGTGCGGCCCAGCGGCGCTGGCGACGGCGCTTTCTGCCGTGGGCAGGAAGGTGACGCCGGAGGAGCTCGTGCCGCAGGTCTACATCCCGGATCGCAAGGGCAGCCTGCAGGTCGAGATGCTGGCGGCAGCGCGGCGCCATGGCATGGTGTCGTACGCACTCGCGCCGCGCTTCGAGGACCTGCTGCGCGAAGTCGCGGCCGGGACGCCAGTGATCGTGCTGCAGAACCTCGGCCTGTTCAGCGCCACGTGGCACTACGCCGTCGCCGTCGGCTACGACTGGGGACCCGGAACGCTGGTGCTGCGCTCCGGAACGCTGGAGCGCGACGTGGTGCCGTTCGCCGCGCACGAGGTCGTCTGGATGCGCAGCGGCTACTGGGCGATGGTCGCGGTGCCGCCCGATCGCATTCCCGTCACCGCCGAGGAGAAGAGCTGGCTGAACGCGATCGCCGCTTTCGAGCGCGCCGGCGATGCGCGCGGCGCGCGCGTCGCCTACCAGAAGTTCCTCGGCCGCTGGCCGGAGAACGTGAATGCGTACGTCGGCCTTGCGAACTCGCACCACGCGCTCGGCGAGCTGGCGCAAGCCGCGGAAGTGCTGCGCGAAGCGGCGCGCCGCGACCCGGAGTCGGTCGTGGTGCTCAACAACCTCGCGCAGACGCTGTCGGACCTCGGCCGCAACGAGGAAGCACTGCCGGTCATCGAGCGCGCGTCGGCCGCAGGCGGTCCGTTCGCCGCCGCAGTGCAGAAGACGCGGGAAACGATCCTGGATCGGCTACGCGGCCAGCGTGGCCGGGTCGAGCGAGTCCAGTAGCGGCGGCAGAGGGCAGTCGAGCACCGCGCCGACCAGGCGCATCAGCTCGGCTTCCGCGACCCGGATGGTGCCGTCGACGGTCACCGCGGCGAACAGTCCCTTGATCAGCACGCCTTTCTGCATCGGCGCAAGGCTGCGCAGCGCTTCGAGCGCGGCGCTGGCCGACTGGAGCGAGAGGCTGGCGGGCGACACAAGGCTTTCCGCAATCCCCATCGTCGCGGCGCCGGCCTTGATCGTCGACTGCAATGCGGCGTCTCGAGCCCCCTTCGCGTCGACGCGCGTGCCGGCGTAGGCGACCAGCGCAAGCACGGTCGCGGCCTCGGCTTTCAGCTCGGAGATCTGCCGGGTCTGGGGCGCCCTGGCTCTGGGCGCGAGCTGCTCGCGCACGAGCGCGAGCACCACGAACTCGTGCAGCGATACCCGCCGGTCCGCGTTGATCACCGCCTCGAGGGCCGCGAGCAGCTCCTTCCTCGTCTCTTCCGGCGCAGACTTCACCGCCGGAAGTGCGAGGTCGATCAGCGGAAGGTGGAGCGCCGTGCCGAGGTGCCGGGCAAGGGGCGCCACCGCGCGGGCGCGCTCTGCGAGCGGCGTCTTTCCCAGGGCCTCGAGCTGCCGGCCCATCGCCTCCTCGGGCTCGGCGAGGAGGAGCGCGATCATGAATGCGCCCGCGGCGTCGGCGTTGCGGAAGCTTTCCTGCAGCGACGCCGGAAGCGCGTTCAGCAGACGAGCGGCATAGTCGATCTTGGCCGCATCGAGCGTGCCGACGAGCGCCGCGCTCTGCTCGGGCGAGCGGCCCCACGCGGTGGCGAGGTCGCTCAGGCGGCGGCCGGTCGGCTTCACATCGGCGGCTTCCCTCGCCGTCGAGGCCGCGGTTTCCCGCCTGGCCCGGTACTCGGCAGGCTGGAACCCCGGATGCACGCGGCGGATGCGCTCCTCGAGTGGCGGATGGGTGTCGAACACGCCGCCGAGCCACACCTTCACCGCCGCGCCGAAGTACATGTGCGACATCTCCTCGGCGAAGCGGTTGGCGATCAGCGTGCCCGCGCCCGACGTGCGGATCTGGTCCAGGGCGCCCGCGATGCCGTCGGGATTGCGCGTGAACTGGACGCTGGAGGCGTCGGCGAGGAACTCGCGCTGGCGCGCCACCGCCGACTTGATGAGCCGCGCAAAGACCAGGCCCAGGTAGCCGATGATGAAGATGGCGAGGCCGGCGAGGGCGAGGCCGCCCTTGGCGTCGCGCGAGCCGCGCATGCTGCGCATGAGGAACTCGCCGATCGAGCCGATGAACACGATCCCCGCGAGCACGCCGAGCATGCGCACGTTGAGCCGCATGTCGCCGTTCAGGATGTGGCTGAACTCGTGCGCCACCACGCCCTGCAGCTCGTCGCGCGTGAGCGTCTCGAGCGTGCCGCGCGTCACCGCCACCACCGCGCCCGACACTTCCCAGCCCGCGGCGAACGCGTTGATGGCGCGCTCGTTGTCCATCACGTACACCTCGGGAACGCGCACGCCGGCGGCGATCGCCATTTCCTCGACCACGTTGCGCAGGCGCCGCTCGAGCGCATCGGCGGTGTCGGGCGGCACCCGCCGAGCGCCGACCATGCGCGCGACCGCCACGCCGCCCTCGGCAAGCCGCGCGACGTTGTACAGGCTGACAAGCAGGATCAGCGCGGCGGTGGCCACCGCGCCGCCGATGTAGATCCCGGCGGGCACGGCTGTCAGCGTGAAGAGCTGGTCACTGCTCCACACATAGAGCGCGCCGAGCACCAGGTCGACCGAAACGACGACCGCGATCACCGCAAGCGCAAAAAGCAGCACCATCACTCTGGTGTTGCGCCGCGCGAGGCTCTGGTGCTCGAAGAAGGTCACGCGGGGAGCGCCTGCGGGTCCTGCGCGGCCAGCACGGGAGGCAGCGGACAGTCCAGCGTCGCCGCCACCATGCGCACCAGCTCGGCTTCGGCCAGCCGGAACACGCCGTCCGCGGCGGCGGCTTCGAAGCACGCCTTCAGGATGCCGGGCTTGGCGAAGGGCGACAGGTGGCGCAGGCGCTCGAGCGACTCGCCGACCTTCTGCGTGCTCAGCGCGTCGCGCCCGATCGGCGCCGTCCAGCCGAGCTTCAGCACGGCAGCGCCTTTTTCGAAGGAGGCGTGGTCGAGTGAAACCAGGGACAGCACGAGGTGCGCGTCGGGCGCGACCTCCTCGATTCGGCGGAACTGCGTGCGGATGGGCTGGCCCGCGCCTTCGCGCAGGCGCTGCCGCAGCAGGGTCAGCAGCACGAACTCCCGCAGGGTCACGCGCCGGTCGGATTCGACCATCGCGGCGAGGTCCGCGAGAAAGGCGTCGCGCGCCTTCTGCCGCTGCCCCTTGATCGCGGGGACCGCAAGGTCGGCGAGCGTGAGCATGTGGTTGCGCGCGAGTCCGCCGACGTACACGTGAAGCTCGAGCACTTTCGCCGTCGATTCGGCGCCGCGCTTCGCCGCCAGCGCCTGCAGCTCGGCCTCGCGCGCCGCCTCGTCGGGCTCGAGCGCCAGCGCGAACATCGCGTGCTCGGCCTCATCGGCGCGGTGCAGCGCCTCGCGCAGGCGCGACGGCAGCCTTGCGAGCAGCCGCGCCGCGTAGTCGACGTGCTCGACCGCGGGCCGCCCGACCGAGGCCACCATCGCCAGCGCGGCGCCCATGCGCAGATTTTTCACCACGCTGCCCGAGCCATCGATGACGGCGACTTCCCTGCGAATCCCGTGGCGCCGCTCGCGATACTCGTCGCGCCGGAAGCGCGGATGGGCGCGGCGGATCCGCTCGAGGATCGGCGGGTGGGTCGGAAAGCTCCACCAGCGCCAGACTGCCGGCGCGAAGAACATGTGCGAGAACGGCTCGCACTGCACCGCGCGCACCGCAGTGTGCGCGCGCAGGGCAAGGATCGAGTCGAGCGCGCCCGCGATGCCGTCGGGGTTGCGCGTGAACTGCACGCTCGCCGCGTCCGCGAGCAGCTCGCGCTCGCGGGAGATCGCGCCCTTGATGGCGTCGGCGGCAAAGGTCCCGGGAAAGCCGATGAAGGCGATGAGCCCTGCCCCGAGCGCGGCCAGCGCCCCCGCGCCGCGCTCCTCGCGCGGCAGGCCGCGCTCGCGCCGGGCGGTCTCGAGGATCAGGCGCTCGGCGGCGTCGGCCATCCAGGTCAGGCCCGCGAGGACCCCGACGAGCCGCAGGTTGAGCGCCATGTCGCCGTTCAGGATGTGGCTGAACTCGTGACCCATCACCCCTTGGAGCTCGTCGCGCGAAAGCCTCTGCACCATCCCCTTGGTCACGATGATGACCGCCTCGTTCGGCGAGTAGCCGGCGACCAGGGCGTTGATCGCGTCGTCGAAGTCGAGCAGGTACACCGGGGGCACGGAGATCCCCGAGGCGATCGCCATCTCCTCCACGACGTTGAGCAGCCTGCGCTCGGCGGGCGCGCACTTGCCCGGCTCGACGTACCGCGCCCCCATCAGGTGCGCGATCGCCGCCCCCCCGGCGGCGAGCTGCCACATCCGGTAGGCGGACACCGCCAGGATGAAGACGCCTACGGCGCCCCCGACCGCCAGATAGAGCGTTGGCGGGGCGCCCGCCAACGCGGCGACCGCGCTGTAGCTCGCGACGACGCAGAGCACCGCGACCGCGTACCAAAGGATGAGCCAGCGCGAGTTGCGGCGCGAGCGCTCCTGCGCTTCGAAAAAATCCAAGCTACGTGAACGAGACCTTCGGCGCCTTGCGCTCCTCGGCCGAGTCGGTCGCCTGCAGGAGCTCCGCGGCCTCGAAGCGGAAGAAGCCCGCGAAGATGTTCTCCGGGAAGGATTCGCGCTTGGTGTTGTATTCCATCACCGAGTCGTTGAACGCCTGGCGGGCGAACGCGACCTTGTTCTCGGTGCTGGCGAGCTCCTCCTGCAGGCCGAGCACGTTCTGATTCGCCTTCAGATCCGGGTACTGCTCGAACACTGCCAGGAGGCGGCCGAGCGCCCCGCCGAGCGCGCCCTCGGCCTGCGCGAGGCCGCGCATCGCGCCCGGGTCGCCCGGCGCGGCGGCCGCCGCCTGCGCGGCGCTCACCGCGGCGCCGCGGGCCTTGACCACGGCCTCGAGCGTGCCGCGCTCGTGCGCCATGTACCCTTTCACCGTCTCGACCAGGTTCGGAATCAGGTCGTAGCGGCGCTTGAGCTGGACGTCGATCTGCGAGAACGCGTTCTTGAACCGGTTGCGCAGCGTGACCAGCCCGTTGTAGATCATGATGGCCCAGATCGCCACAGCCACGATCACTGCCAGAACAATCCATCCCCCGGTGCCCATGCGTCCTCCCGTTTTGACTGCTGATTAACTATAGCCTAGCCCGGCGCTCGTGCGCGCGGCCGAGCGCCACCGCGATCACGAGGCAGGCGGCCGCAATCCCGATCGCCACCAGGGGGATCGAGCGCACCTCCATGCCGAGCGTGCGCAGCGCGGTGAACAGCCACCCGCCCGCGGCGTCGGCGCCGCGCACCGCGACGATGTCGATCACGTTCTTGGCCTTGTACTTCTCGTCGCGCGCGACGACCGTGAACAGCACCTCGCGCGCGGGATTCGAGATCGCGAAATTCGCGGTGCGCTGCAGCGCCTGGAACGCGATCACCACCGCCAGCACCGGCGCCACGGCGAGCACCGCGAAGCCGACCGCGAACACGACTGGCAGCAGCGCGAGGGCCGCGCCCACGCCGAAGCGCGCGATCAGCTTGCCGGTGGCGAAGAACTGGACCGCGATCGTCAGCAGGCCGACGGCGAGGTCGACGCCGGCGAAGATGCGCGTGCGCACCGCGGGGTCGTCGGAGGCGGCGGCGACGATGGCGGCCTGCTCGAAGTAGAGGAAGGTCGCGGCCACCGACAGCAGCCCGACCCAGAGCGTGATGCCGCCGATGTAGGGCGAGCGCAGCACCATGAGGATGCCGTCGATCGCGCCGCCGCCGACGGCATTCTGTCTTTCAGAGGAACCCTTTTGTTCAACCTCGAGCTTCCGGGCGCAGAGCACCGCCGCCTCGAGCAGTAACGCCGCGACGATCAGCAGGTTCACCGCGCCGATCGTGCCGGCGAGGCCGATGGTGAGCGCGGGCCCGGCGAGCGCCCCCGCGCTGCCGCCCGCGGCGATGAAGCCGTAGAGGCGCTTGCCCTGCGCGGAGCTCCAGACATCGGCCATGAACGACCAGAACACCGAGACCGCGAACAGGACGAACACGCTGATCCAGACGAAGAACACGCGCGCCACCGTCTCGCGCTCGACGTCGAGCGCGAGCAGCACCCAGAACAGCGCCAGGTTGAGGACGAAGAAGTGGTAGACGAGCGGGATGAAGCGGCGCCGCGGCACGCGCGCGACCAGCCAGCCGTAGAGCGGCACCGCGGCGAGCATGACGAGGAAGGTCGCGGTGAAGAGCCACTGCAGGTTGCGCACGCCGCCCGCCACGCCCATCTCGTCGCGCAGCGGGCGCAGGATGTAGTAGCCGGCGAGCAGGCAGAAGAAGTACGCGAACGACCACAGCATGGCGCGGACTTCCTCCGGCCGCACCGCAACGACTCGAGAAAGAACCTTCAGGGTTTGAGCTGCAGCGCCTGACGCATTTCGGGCGCGGTGAGCACACGACCCGAAACCGATGACCCGAGGTCGAAGGCCTTCGACGCGGCGAGCGACCCGGCAGCCACCGGGTCGAAGCCCGCGTCCGAAACCAGCTGCATGCCAAGCTTCAGCGCGGCGGGATCATCGGCGGCGACCGGCAACGCCATGCGCGGCGCCGCGCGGTTCGCTTCGCGCGCCATGGTCCCGTAGCCCCACGAATTGAAGCTGCGCACGATGCGCGCCCCGGGCAGCAGCGCCGCGCTCGATACGCCCGCGCCCTTTTCGCGCGCCGACACCGCCATGTCGCCATCGCGCGAAGGCACCGGGTTGTTCGGGTCGATCACCACCTTGCCCTTGAGCTGGGCGCCGACCTGCTGCTGGATCGCGGGCAGCGCCGCATAGGGCACCGCGATCAGGATCGCGTCGCCGAACGCCGCGGCTTCCGGCACGCTGCCGGCTCGTGCGCGCGGTCCCAAGCCCTCGATCGCGCGCTTCACCTGCTCCGCATCGCGGTCGGAAAACATGACCTCGTGGCCCGCCTTCACCCACAGCCCGCCGATCGTCGAGCCGATCCGTCCCGAGCCGATCACGCCGATCTTCATCGGCTTGCCCTGCGCGAACGCGGGCGGAACCACCGCGGCCGCCGTCATGGCGAGAATGAAAGCGCGTCGCTTCATCGAGGTCTCCTTCGGGTCAGGCTATCACAGCTAGAATCGACTCATGGACCCGCGACGGCGCGCGCTCCTCGCCTTCCTAGCGAGCGCCGCCGCGCTCAGACCCGCGCTGGCACAGGACAGGATCATGACCAAGCAGATTCCATCCACGCGCGAGCCGCTGCCGATCATCGGCGTCGGCACTTGGCAAACCTTCGACGTCGGCGCCGACAGCGCCGCCCGCACCCCGCTGCGCGAAGTATTGAAACTGATGACTCAGAGTGGTCGTGGCGTCGTCGACTCTTCTCCGATGTACGGCACGTCGGAGAGCGTGGCCGGCGACCTGGTCGCCGAGCTCGGCACGCGCGAGCAGCTCTTCATGGCCACCAAGGTCTGGACCAGCGGCCGCGACGCCGGCATCCGGCAGATGGAAACCTCCTTCAAGCGCCTGCGCGTCGAGCGCATGGATCTCATGCAGGTGCACAACCTGGTCGACGTCGACACGCACACGAAGACCTTGCAGGACTGGCAGGCGAAGAAGCGCGTGCGCTACATCGGCATCACGCACTACACGTCCTCCGCCTATGCCGAGGTCGAGCGCCAGATGAAGAAGGCGCAGTACGACTTCCTGCAGATCAACTACTCACTGGGTGAGCGCGAGTCCGAGAAGAGAATTTTGGGTTTAGCCAAGGACTTGAGCATGGCGGTGATCGCCAACCGCCCGTTCGCCGAAGGCGCCCTGTTCCGGCGCACAAAGGGCAAGCCCCTGCCGCCCTGGTCCGCCGAGCTCGGCATCGAAAGCTGGGCGCAGTACTTCCTCAAGTGGATCGTGTCGCACCCGGCGGTGACCTGCGCCATCCCCGGCACCGGCAACCCGAAGCACATGACCGACAACCTGGGCGCCGGCCGTGGCGCCCTGCCCGACGAAGCGGGAAGAAAGCGCATGGCCGCCTACTTCGATGGCCTCTGAGATCCGCCGCAAG
>DATBSZ010000055.1:0-7638 GCA_036559525.1 Burkholderiales bacterium | reverse complement strand
CTCTCGGTGTGGTCGAGCTTCGCGCCGATCGGCTTCGCGCTCGGGCAATGGGCGGCCGCGTACGCCGGCGATCCGCCGCTGGCCGTCGTGGGCGTGTCGCACGCCGCGATTCTGGTCCTGGCTGCTGTCGCGCTCCATTTTTCAATCGACTTGCAGGTCCTGCAGGAAAGACGCCCTTCGAGCGGCGAAGCGCTGCGCCACCCGCCGGCGCTATGGACCGCGCTCGCCTTCGGCGGGGTCTGCGGGGTGCTGCTCGCGTCGGTGGCGCTGGCGCCGATCGTTCTCGCCAATCAATCCCGGCTTTCGGTGGCGCACGTCGCCAGCCTCACCGCGCTGGCGGCGCTGCCGGCGATCGTCGGGCGGATCGCGCCGGGCTGGCTGCTCGAGCGCGGCTTTGCCGCGTTCACGATCTTCACCGCGGCGAGCGCGCTCGCTGCCATCAGCCTCGCGGCGGCGTTGATGGCGCCGCTGCCGCTCGCACTGGCGCTCGCGCTGTTCTGCGCGTTCCAGATCCTGGCCGGCGCGCTTCCCGGGCTGTTGTCGGCGATGCTGCCGCACGTCGCGCCGGCACCGGCGCAGCTCGGCACGGTATCGGGGATGTGCTCGCAGAGCGTGAACATCGGCAACCTGCTGGGCCCGCCCCTCGCGCTCGCGGTGTATGCCGCCGCCGGCACGGGCGCTGCGGTCGTGCTGCTGCTGGCGATTCTCGGCGGCTCGGTCGCCGCGATCGCGCGGCTCGAGGTCTTCCGGCGCGACCTAAGGGGAAGAAGCGGGGGAAGCAGCGGCCAGGCAGCCTGACAGGCCGGCTTCGAGCGCGGTGCGATCGAGCGCGCGCCCGATGAGCACCAGCCGGCTCGCCGGCTTTTCCTCGCCCCACGCGTCGGCGGGCTTAAGGTCGCTGATGCGGTGCACCGCCTGCAGCACGTAGCGGCGCGGCTCGTCCGCGAATGCGACGATGCCCTTCAGGCGATAGATGTCGTCGCCTCTCTCTTGGAGCAGTTCCCGGATGTATCGCTGGAACCGCGGCCGGTCGAATCCCTGCGAAAAAACGAACGACTCCGACTCGAGATCGGGGTCGTGAGACTGCTCGTGCACGTCGAGCGCGAGCGCCCCCCGCTGCGAGCTGAAGGCGCCGATGCCGAGGATGTTCTCGAGGTCGACCCTGGCGTGCGTCGAGCGCAGGATCGGCGCGGTGGCGTTGAGCCGGCGCACCTGCGCCTCGAGCTCGCCTAGCTCGCGCTCGGCGACGAGGTCGACCTTGTTCAGGATGATGCGGTCGGCGATCACGATCTGGTCGACCGCGTGGTGGTCGAGGTGCGCGGCGGCGTGTCTTGCGTCGACCATGGTGACGATCGCGTCGAGCTGGAGCCGCTGCGCCAGGGAATCGAGGAAGAAGGTCTGCGCCACCGGCGTCGGGTCGGCCGCGCCGCTGGTCTCGACGAGGATGTGATCGTACTTCTCGCGCCGCGCGAGCAGCTTCTCGAGAATGCGCAGCAGGTCGGCGCGTGCGGTTGCGACGCAGCACACGCAGCCGTTGGTGAGCTCGAAGATCTCCTCGTCCGAGGACAGCACCAGCTCCGAATCGATGTTGATGTCGCCGAACTCGTTCTCGATCACCGCGATGCGGTGGCCGTGCTTCTCGGTGAGGATGTAATTGAGCAGCGTGGTCTTGCCCGCGCCCAGGTAGCCGGTCAGGATGGTGACGGGAACCGGGTTCACTTTTTTCGCAGCCCTTCCAGGACCTGCTCCGGCGTGATCGGGTAGTGCCTGAACCTCACGCCGGTCGCGTCGTAGACCGCGTTGGCGATCGCCGGGCCGATGGCGATGATCGGATCCTCGCCCACGCCCTTGGCGCCGAACGGCCCGCCCGGATCGGGCGCGGTCTCGAGCAGGATGGTGCGGATCGGCGGCATGTCCATGGAGAGCGGCATCTTGTAGTCGACGAAGCCCGCGTTGAGCGAGCGCCCGGTCAACGGGTCGACCGCATGGTCCTCGGTGAGCGTGTGGCCGATGCCCTGCTGGATCCCGCCCTCGATCTGCCCCGCCGCCGCCACCGGGTGGATCACCTTGCCGATCTCGTGCACCGGGATCACCTGCAGCACGTCGATCTGCCCGGTCTGCACGTCGACCTGCACCTCCACGAAATGCGCCGCGAACGAATACGACTTGGTCGGCTTGTAGGTCGCCGAAGCGATGAGATGCGCCGACGGGATGCCGCGCTTGGGGCTCACCGCGTCGCGCACGCTCAGGTGGCGATCCGAGCCTTTGACCGAGATCACTCCGTTCTTGACTTCGAGATCCGCGGTCGCGGCTTCCAGGGCCTCGGCCGCGGACTCGAGCAGCTTCGTCTTCACTTCCGCCGCGGCCATCTGCGCGGCGCGCCCGCCCATGTAGGTCGTGTGGCTCGCGAACGCGCCGATGTCCCACGGCACGACATCGGTATCGCCGTGCACCACCGACACGTATTCAAAACGCACGCCTAGCTCCTCGGCGACGATCTGCGCAAGCGCGGTATGCGCTCCCGTTCCAAGACCCGTGGTGCCGGTGAAGAGCTGCACCGTGCCATCCTCGTTCATGCGCACCGTGGCGTTGCCCTGCTCCTTGATGCCCGGATAGGCGCTCGAGCCGTGCATCTCGCAACCCATGCCCCAGCCGCGACGGATGAATTCGGGGTCAGGGTGCGAATTCGGTTTTTGCGTACGCGAAAACGAATTCGCACCCTGACCCCGAATTCGCTTCCAGTTCGTCTCCTCCATGCCGCGCCGAATGCAGTCTTCCAGCCCGTGACCCACGATCGCATGGCCCGAAGGCGCGAGGTCGCCCTCACGCACCGCGTTGCGCAGCTTGAGCTCCGCCGGATCGATGCCGAGCTTCTCCGCGGCCTCGTCCATCTGGATGTCGAGCGCGTAGTAGGTCTGCACCACGCCGTAGCCGCGATAGGCGCCGGCGATCGGCGTGTTGGTGTACACGCAGCGCCCCTCGAGGTGCACGTTCTCGCAGCGGTAAAGCGAGGTGAGCGCAGTCGTGCCGACCGCGGTCACGCCGGGGCCGTGCGAGCCGTAGGCGCCGGAATTCAAGGTGACGCGCGCCTGGCGCGCGGTGATCGTGCCGTCCTTTTTGAAGCCCTGCTTCAGCCACACGGTTCCCGGATGGCGCGAGCGGCCGCCGAGGAAGGTTTCCTTGCGCGTGAATTCCAGCCGCACCGGCCGCCGCGTTTCTTTCGCAAGCAGCGCGCACAGGAACTCGGTCTGGAAGAGATCCTGCTTCGCGCCGAAGCCTCCGCCCATGTGGTCGACCAGCACGCGCACCTTGGAGAGCGGAAGGCCCAGCACCTCGGCGAGGATGCCGCGCACCATGAACGGCGTCTGGGTCGAGATCCAGGCCGTGAGCTTGCCGTCCTCATCCCAGTGGCAGACGCAGACGTTCGGCTCCATGTACGCCGGCGTCGGGCGGCCCATCTCGTAGGTGCCCTCGACGACCAGGTCCGCTTCCGCGAACCCGCGATCGATGTCGCCGCGCTTGACGAGCACCGGATCGGTGACGAGATTGCTTTTCGTCCCATGAATCGAGGGCGCATCAGCCGCGAGCGCCTGCTCGACGCTGATTGCCGCGGGAAGCTCCTGGTACTCGACCTCGATCAGGTCGAGCGCTTCCTCGGCGATCTCCTCGCTCGCGGCGGCGACCGCGGCCACGCCCTCGCCCCAATAGCGAACCTTGCTGTCGAGGATGTACTGATCGCGCGCAAGCGACGCCGAGCGCGGGTGCGGCGAGCCGTAGTGCAGCACGCGGGGCACGTTCAGGTGCGTGAGCACCGCCTTTACCCCGGGATAGGCCAGCGCTCTTGCGGTGTCGATGCGCGCGATGTTCGCGTGGGCGATCGCGCAGCGCTTGATCTTCGCGTGCAGCATGCCGGACAGCACGAGATCGCCGGCGTAGCGCGCGGCGCCGGTGACCTTGCCCGGCACATCCGGACGCCTAACGCTCGTGCCGATGACTGACATGAAGAATCGCTTCCACAATCTTGGTATAGCCGGTGCAGCGGCAAATGTTGCCCGAGATCGCGAAGCGCACTTCCTCCTCGCTCGGCCGCGGATTCTCGTCGAGCAGCGCCTTCGCCATCATGATCATGCCTGGCGTGCAGAAGCCGCACTGCGCGCCACCGTGCCGGATGAAGCTTTCCTGCAGCGGATGCCGCAGCCCTTCGATCGTGAGCACCTCGCAGCCTTGCGCCTCCACGCCCAGCATCAGGCAGGAATTGACCGGCTTGCCGTCGACGATCACGGTGCAGGCGCCGCAGTCGCCGACGTCGCAGCCCTTCTTCGTGCCGGTGAGCCCGGCCTCGTTGCGCAGCACGTCGAGCAGGCTGCGGTACGGCTCGACCGCAAGCTCGCGCGCCTCGCCGTTGATCTTGAGCTTCAGCAGCATCGCATTGCCTGCTCGAGGGCGCGCCGCGTGAGCACGCGCACCATGTCGCGCCGATAGCCGGCGCTCGCGCGCACATTGCTGATCGGACGCGACTCGTCCGCCGCCGCCTGCGCCGCCTTTTCAATCAATTCTTCGTTCAGTTTTCTCCCTCGAAGAACTTCCTCGGCTTTCCTCGCGCGGATCGGCGTCGGCGCCACGGCGCCCAATACCACCCTGACTTCCGCGTTCAAGGTAAGCGAGACCGCGACGCCGACCGTGGCGAGCTCCATTGCCTTGCGCCGGCCGTGCTTGATGTACACCTTGCCGGTGCGCGGCGCCGGCGGCGGCAGCACGATCGCGGTCATGAGCTCGTCTGCGCCGAGCACTGTCTTGCCCGGACCGGTGAAGAATTCTTCCAGCAAGACCTTGCGCGTGCCGGTTCGGCCGTGGATCTCTGCCAATGCCGCGTCGGCGATGAGCGGCGGCAGCGTATCCGCCGACGGCGAGGCGCGGCAGACGTTGCCGACGATGGTGGCGCGGTTGCGCACCTGGATCGAGCCCAGCTCGCGCACAGCCTGGACCAATCCGGAATACTTTTCCTTGACGATTGAAGAAAGTTCGACCTCGCGCGCGGTGACCAGCGCGCCGATCCGCAGCCCTTCGCGTTCGTCGTAGGTAAGCCCGGCCATGCCGGGGATCTTCTTGATGTTGACCACGCGATCGACCCGCCGCAACTGCTCTTTCATCTCGACCAGCAGGTCGGTCCCGCCCGCAAGCACGTGACCTCCAGCCGAGAGGATCTGGGTCGCCTCGCCGAGCGTCGCGGGCTCGAAGTACTCGAACCGCCTCATGCGGTGAGCGCCGCGGCCAGACTGGATTCCGGCTTGGGCTCGGGCTCGGCGACGAGCTCGCCTTCGACGTTGTTCAGATGTTGTGTCATGCAGCGCGCCGCGGCGGCCGCGTCGCGGCGCGCCAGCGCCTCGACCACCTCGCGGTGCTCGTCCGCGCCGCAGTACGCGATGCGGCCGGTGCGGGCGAGCGCGAGCAACGGGGTGCGGCAGATGAGGTGCTCCATGAACCGGTCGAGCGTGCGGTTGCCGGCGAGCTCGGACAGCACCTTGTGGAAGCGGATCGACAGGCGCTGGCCTGCTTTGTGGTCGCCTTTGCGGTAGGCACGGCTTTCCTCGGCGACGAAAGCGCGCAACTCGGCGATCTGCTTTGCGCTCAGCGCGCGGGCGAGGCGCTGCACGATCGCCGATTCGATCACGCGCCGCGCCTCGAACATCTCGCGCGTCTCGGCGACCGAGGGATTGGCGATGACCGCGCCGCGGTTCGGGCGCAGCTCGACCAGCAGGCTGTGGCCGAGGCGCGTGAGCGCGGCGCGCACCGCCGCGCGGCTCGCGCCGAAGATCTCGGCGAGCTCGCGCTCCTTCAGCTTGGTGCCGGGCGCGAGGCGATGGTCGAGCACGGCGTCGAGGATCGCGTTGAACACCCGTTCCTCGGCACGGCCGTTGCGGGTGGCGGCGCGGGGCATGACGCGTCGAGGCTATGCGCGACCCTCGAAATTGTCAACAATCCGGCCGAGATTTGGTTGACAATATCCCCAGGTGCGGACCTCGCTCGACTTTTGCCTGAACGGCGAAGCGCTGTCGCTCTCCGGCGAGGACCCCACGCGCACCCTCCTCACCTGGCTGCGCGAGCGCCGCGGCCTCGTCGGCACCAAGGAGGGCTGCGCCGAGGGCGACTGCGGTGCCTGCACGGTCGTACTTGCCCAGCTCGATGCCGACGGGAAGACACAGTACTTGCCCGTCAACAGCTGCATCCTGTGCCTCGGCGCGGTCGACGGCAAAGAGGTCGTCACCGTCGAAGGCCTGAAGGGCGAGCACCCGGTGCAGCGCGCGATGGTCGACTGCCACGGCTCCCAGTGCGGCTTCTGCACGCCTGGATTCGTCATGGCGATGTACGCGCACTACAAGCGGGCCGATGGCGCTTCGCCCGCCGACGCGATCGCCGGCAACCTCTGCCGCTGCACCGGCTACCGCCCGATCCTCGAGGCGTGCGAGCAGTCACGGGCCCTCGCGGACCCGAAGCGCGATCTCGCCGAGAACCAGGCGCAGCTCTCGCGCCTGGCGCGCCTGCCGGGAGGTTCTTTTCGCGTCATGAACTTCTTCGCGCCGGCGAGCGTCGCGGAGCTCGCGGCGTTCCTCCTCGAGCATCCGCAGGCGACGATCCTGGCCGGCGGCACCGACGTCGGGCTGTGGATCACCAAGCAGCACCGCGATCTCGACCCTGTTGCCTACGTGGGACGGGTTGCCGAGCTGAGGGTTCTCGAGGAAGAAGAGGACTGCGTAGAGATCGGCGCCGCCGTGACGTATGAAGACGCCTACGCGGCGCTCGCCGGCATTCACCCGGACATCGGCGAGCTCGTGCGCCGCCTCGGCGCGGCGCAGGTGCGCGCGACAGGGACGCTGGGCGGCAACATCGCCAACGGCTCGCCGATCGGCGACACGATGCCGGTGCTGCTCGCTCTGGGAGCGAGCGTAGCGCTGCAGCGCGGGCAGCAGCAAAGGACCGTCGCCCTGGATGACTTCTACACCGGCTACCGGAAAAACGTGCTGCAGCCGGGCGAGTTCATCCGCGCAATCCGCATCCCGAAACTGAAGCGAGCGGCACGCTTCGCCGTGTACAAGCTCTCCAAGCGCTTCGACCAGGACATCTCCGCCGTCTGCGCCGCATTTCACGTGAGTGGAAACGAGGTGCGCTTCGGCTTCGGCGGCATGGCGGCCACCCCTGCGCGCGCCCCCCGCGCCGAAAAAATGTGGCCCCAGGGCGTGGAGGCCGCCTGCTCGGCCCTGGCCGAGGACTTCAAGCCGATCTCCGATATGCGTGCTTCGAGCTGGTATCGGCTCGCCGCCGCGCAAGGGCTGCTGCGCAAGTTCCACGCAACGGTCGGCCCGCGCGCGCTGCTCGAGATGCAGCCATGAAAGCCGAGCGTCCCGGCCGCGGCGGCGTGCACGAAGCGCTGGCGCACGACAGCGCCGGGCTGCACGTCGCGGGCGAGGCGCGCTACATCGACGACTTGCCCGAGCCGCCGGGGACGCTCTACGCAGCCATCGGCATGTCGGAATGCGCCCACGGGCGGATTCGTTCGCTGGACCTCGAGCCGGTACGCCGGTCTTCCGGCGTGGTCGCGGTGGTGGCGGCCGGCGACATTCCGGGCGCCAACAACATCGG